>NZ_SMKN01000080.1 GCF_004348675.1 Micromonospora sp. KC606
TGTATAAGAGACAGCTCCGGAACAGCCTTGGGCGACACTACTTCGGTCCGAAGACTATGCGGCGTCCGGAGTCGGTGGGTGGCAATCACCGTGCCGGGGGCGTCAGTGGTTCCGTTCAGCCAGCGTGGGCAGACGAGGGAGCGTGGGAGATGGATTTCGACGTCACGGTTGAGATCCCGAAGGGTCACCGCAACAAGTACGAGGTGGACCACGTGACCGGCCGGATCCGGCTGGACCGCACCCTGTTCACGTCGACCCAGTACCCGGCCGACTACGGTTTCATCGAGGGCACCCTGGGCGAGGACGGAGACCCGCTGGACGCCCTGGTGCTCGTCCCTGAGCCCACATTCCCCGGCTGCCTGATCCGCTGCCGCACCATCGGCATGTTCCGGATGACCGACGAGAAGGGTGGCGACGACAAGGTCCTCTGCGTCCCCTACGAGGACCCCCGCCAGGAGCACCTGCGCGACATCCACCACCTGGGCGAGTTCGACCGGCTGGAGATCCAGCACTTCTTCGAGGTCTACAAGGACCTGGAGCCGGGCAAGTCGGTCGAGGGCGCCACCTGGGTCGGCCGGGTCGAGGCCGAGGCCGAGATCGCCGCGTCGTACCGCCGGGCCAGGGAGGCCGAGGAGCGGGGCGAGTCCGCGCACTGACGACCACGTCGAGGAGGGCCCGGGCGAGGTCGCCCGGGCCCTCCTCGTACGGTCAACCCAGCAGGCCGCGCGCGGCGTCGTAGAGGCCCAGCACCGCGCAGGCCACCGGCACCACCGCCACCACCAGCGCCGTGTCCGTCAGGTCGGCCACCCGGCCGACGTACGGCGAGACGGGCCGCCGGGCATACGTCGTACCGGCCGCGACGGCGGTCAGCGCCACCAGCAGCCCGCCCACGGCCAGCGCGAGCAGGACCGCGTCACCGGACCGGGCGGCGAGAAGCACGCCGAGCACCGCGGCCCCGGCGAGCCCGGCCAGCACCGGCGGCACCCGGTGGCGGACCGCCACGAAGAGCCGGGAGCGGAGCAGCAGCACCGCCGAGGTGACCGCCATCAGCAGGCGCCCCGCCACGCCCCCGGCGACCCCGAGCACGAACCCGGCGGCGACCGCGAGCACGGCATGCCCGATCAGCATCCCGGTGAGCATCTCCTCGGTCCGGGCCACCGCCGCGTGCACCCGGACCCGGTCCGGCAGGTCCCGCACGCCGTCGGGGCCACCGGTCGGCCCGGCCGGCAGGTTGATCGGCGGCAGCGGCATCTTGCCCAGCCGGATGGCCAGCAACGGCAGCACGCCCAGGGCGAAGACCAGCACGCAGGACAGCACCGCCGCCGTGCCGGCCGGGTCGAGCAGCAGCCCGCCGAGGGCGGCGGGTGCGCCGACCGCGCCGACGGTCGCGCCGGCCACGAAGACCCGCAGCCGGGTGGCGGCGCCGAGCAGGCCGAGCACCGCGACCAACAACAGCACCAGCGAACCGGCCAGCAGTTCGGCGGTGCCCAGCCAGGGCAGCGGCCCGAACACCCCGACCGGGTCGCCGGAGGAGACCGCGAGGGCGCCGGCCGCGAAGGCGTACGGCAGGGCGTATCCGCCGAGGGTGGCGCCGGTCGGGCCGTCCCCGTACGCGCGGGAGGCGACCGTGCCGGCGACGGCGAGCACCAGCGCCACGGTGACCGCCACGGGCCAGCCGGCGCGGTGCTGCGGCCCGCCGGCCAGGACGGCGACCAGCCCGACAGCGAGCGGCACCGCCGCGCCGGCCAGCGCGGCGGCCCGGGTGGCCGTCGGTGACCAGGCGCTGCCCCGCCGGCGGGCACCGTCGGCGATCGCCTCGACCACGTCGTCGTACTCCAGTTCCGGCCACTGGTCGTGGGCCGGCACCAGATGCAGCACCTCGCCGTCGCGGACGCCCTGCGGCAGCAGCGCCTGCGCGGTCGCCAGGATCGCGCCGTCGGGACGCCGGAGCACCCAGCCGCCGTGCCGCTCGCCGTCGTCGGCCAGCCCTTCGCCGGCGTGCCGCAGCACCTCGGGCAGCAGTTCGGCCAGGGGAACCTGCTCCGGCAGGGCCACGTCGACGCGTCGCCCGGGGGCGCTGATGGTGACCCTTGCCAGCCCGGTGGTCATCGACGGTCTCCATATCGATCGGGTGCGACGGCTGACGGACGAGGGGGACTTTACCTACCATGAGCCAGGCTCGGGTTACCGAGCGCCACAGGGGAGGCCGGAGTGTCCACTGTTGTCATCAAACGGCCGCCGCGCCGGCCGGCGCCGGAGATCCCGGTCGGCGAGCTGCCCGTCGAGGCACCCCCCGAGATCCCGCCCGTGACGGGTGGCCGCTGGCAGCAGGCGCTGATGGTGCTGCCGATGTTGGGCGGCACCGTGGCGATGGCGATGATGTTCGGCCGTGGCGGCGGCCCCTACTCGTACCTGGTTGGTGGGCTGTTCGGGCTCTCCTCGCTGGCGATGCTGGTGACCTCCTGGGGCAGCGCCTCGGGCACTCCCAAGAAGTCGGAGATGATGGCGGCCCGCCGGGAGTACCTGCGTCACCTCACCGCCCTGCGCCGCCGGGTCCGGCAGGCCGCCGGGCAGCAGCGGACCGGTCTCTACTACCGGCATCCCGACCCGGGCCGGCTCTGGTCGACCGTGGACAGCCACCGGGTCTGGGAGCGCCGGCCCGCCGACCCCGACTTCGCGGTGGTGCGGGTCGCCGTCGGGCCGCAGACCCTGGCCACCCCACTGGTGCCCCCGGTCACCCGGGCGTTGGAGGAGCTGGAACCGATGACCGCCGGGGCGCTGCGGCGCTTCCTCGACGCGTACGCGGTGGTGCCGGACCTGCCGGTGGCGCTGTCGCTGCGCAGTTTCGCCCGGGTGTACGTCAGGGGCGAGCCGGCGCCCGGCAGCGGGCCGCACACCGGCTCCCCGGCCGCGCAGGCGCTGGCGCGGGCCGTGCTCACCCATCTCGCGGTCTTCCACGCCCCGGACGAGCTGCTGATCGCCGTCTGCGCCGGCCCGGAGCGGCGGGCGCTCTGGGAGTGGGTGAAGTGGCTGCCACACGCCCACCACCCGGGCCGCACCGACGCCCTCGGCCCGGTGCGCCTGGTCTCCAGCTCCGCCGCCGAGCTGGAAGGGCTCCTCGACGAGGTGCTGGCCAACCGGTCCCGGTTCAACCCGGCCGGGCCGGCCACCGACGGGCCGCACGTGGTGGTGCTCCTCGACGGTGGCGACCCGACCGGCGCCACCGACCTGACCGGCGACGGGGGCATCGACGCGGTCACCGTGATCGACCTGGACACCCCGCCGCCGCGCCTGCTCGACCGGTACGCCCTGCTGCTGGAGCTGCGCGGCGGGCGACTGCACTCGTGGTCGGCCGAGGGACATGCCGAGGTGGGCACCGCCGACCGGCTGGAGCCGGCGGACGCCGAGGCGGTGGCCCGGCGGCTCGCCCCGCTCCGGCTGGCCAGCACCGTCCGCGCCGGCGAGGCCGCGCCCGGGGCGGAACTGGGTTTGCCCGAGTTGCTCGGCATCGGCGACCCGGAGAGGTTCACCGCCGAGCAGGGCTGGACGCCCCGCGCGCCGCGGGACCGGCTGCGGGTGCCGATCGGGGTGGGCGTCGACGGCGGCGCGATCGATCTGGACCTGAAGGAGTCGGCGCAGGACGGCATGGGTCCGCACGGGTTGCTCATCGGAGCGACCGGATCGGGCAAGTCGGAGCTGCTGCGTACGCTGGTGCTGGGGCTCGCCGCCACGCACAGCTCCGAACAGCTCAACTTCGTGCTGGTCGACTTCAAGGGCGGGGCGACCTTCGCCTCCTTCGACCGGCTGCCGCACACCGCCGCGGTGATCACCAACCTGGCCGACGCGCTGCCGCTGGTCGACCGGATGGTGGACGCCATCAACGGGGAACTGATGCGCCGGCAGGAGCTGCTGCGCCGGGCCGGCAACTTCGCCAGCCTGCGGGACTACGAACGGGCCCGCGCCGCCGGCACCCCGCTCGCCCCGCTGCCGTCGCTGCTGCTCGTCTGCGACGAGTTCTCCGAGCTGCTGTCGGCCAAGCCGGACTTCATCGACCTGTTCGTCCAGATCGGACGGCTGGGCCGGTCGCTCGGCGTGCACCTGCTGCTCGCCAGTCAACGCCTGGAGGAGGGCCGACTACGGGGACTCGACACCCACCTGTCGTACCGGATCGGGTTGCGGACCTTCTCGGCGCTGGAGTCCCGGACGGTGCTCGGGGTTCCGGACGCGCACGAACTGCCCCGCTCCCCCGGGCACGGGTACCTGCGCGCCGGCACCGATCCGCTCGTCCGGTTCCGGGCCGCGTACGTCTCCGGACCGGTTCGCCGCCGGGGCGGCGCGGCCGGCGTCGGCGCGTGCGGCACGCCCCGGCTGCTCACCTTCTCCACCCATCTGGTGCCGGTGCCCGAGCCGGCCGCCCCTGCCGCGCCGCCCGCCGTCGAGGAGGAGACCGAGAGCCTGCTCGACGCGCTGGTCGCAAGGCTGGCCGGGCAGGGCCCGCCCGCGCACCAGGTCTGGCTGCCGCCGCTGGGGCTCTCGCCGACGCTGGACGAACTGCTCGGCCCGGCGGGCGTCGATCCGCAGCGCGGCCTCACCGTCGCCAACCCGGAGCTGCACGGCGCCCTCCAGGTGCCCGTCGCGCTGGTCGACAAGCCGTTCGAGCAGCGCCGCGACCTGCTCTGGCTGGCGCTGGACGGGGCGGCCGGGCATGTCGCCGTGGTGGGCATGCCGCAGAGCGGCAAGTCGCACGCCCTGCGGACGCTGATCGGCGCGCTGGCGCTCACCCACACCCCGGCCGAGGCGCAGGTCTACTGCCTCGACTTCGGCGGCGGCGGGCTGGCCGCACTGCGCGACCTGCCGCACGTGGGCGGGGTGGCCGGGCGGGCCGACCCGACGACGGTCCGGCGGACGGTCGGCGAGGTCGCCACCCTGCTGGCCGACCGGGAACGCCGCTTCGCCGAGCTGGGCGTGGAGTCGATGGCGGCCTGGCGGCAGCGCCGCTGCGCGCTGGCCGCAGCCGCGCAGCCGACCGTCGACGCGTACGGCGACGTCTTCCTGGTCGTGGACGGCTGGGCCACCCTGCGCAGCGAGTACGACGACCTGGAGCCGCTGATCACCGACCTGGCCACCCGGGGCCTGTCGTACGGGGTGCACGTGGTGGCGAGCGCGGTGCGCTGGATGGACTTCCGGCCGGGAATCCGGGACCTGTTCGGCTCCCGCGTCGAGCTGCGACTCGGCGACCCGTCCGACTCCGTGGCCAAGCGGCCGGCGGCGGCGACCGTGCCCGAGAAGACGCCCGGGCGGGGCGTGACCGTGCAGGGACTGCACTTCCTCACCGCCCTGCCGCAGCTGACCGGCGCAAAGCCGGGCGAGCTGGTCAAGGCGATCGCCGCGGCGTGGCCCGGCCCGCCCGCGCCCCCGGTCCGCCTGCTGCCGCCGGTGCTGTCGTACGCCGAACTGGACGTCACCGCGAGCACCGGGTTGGCCTTCCCGGTCGGGGTGGCCGAGGCGGATCTGCGCCCGGTGCTGCTGGATTTCGTCGCCGAACCGCACTTCATGGTCTTCGGCGACGCCGAGTGCGGCAAGTCTTCCTTTCTTCGTGCCCTGGCCACGTCGATCGCCACCCGGTTCACCCCCGAGCAGGCCCGGATCATCGTGGTCGACTACCGGCGCAGCCTGTACAGCCTCAAGGAGTTGCCGCACTGCATCGGGTACGGCAGTGCGGCGCCGTACACCGCCGAGCTGATCGAGTCGGTGTCCGGTTACATGGAGGCCCGGATGCCGGGGCCGGAGGTCACCCCGGCGCAGCTGCGGGAGCGGTCCTGGTGGGCCGGGCCGGAGCTGTTCGTGTTGGCGGACGACTACGACCTGGTGTCCAGCAGCCCGACGAACCCGCTGCACGGGCTGACGGAGCACCTGCCGCAGGCCCGCGACATCGGGCTGCACCTGGTGCTGACACGCCGGTGCGGCGGAGCCGGCCGGGCCCAGTACGAGCCGATCGTCCAGCGGTTGCGCGAACTCGCCACGGCTGGCCTGGTGATGAGTGGCAGTCCGGAGGAGGGGCAGCTCGTGGGCGGGGTCCGTCCCGGCCCGCTGCCCCCGGGGCGGGCCCGGCTGGTCACCCGGCGGGAGGGCGTACGGCTGGTCCAGCTGGCCCACCTTCCGGCACCGTGACCGGCTCGGCGCGGATCGTCCCGTGACGCGCGGGAAAACCGGTAATCTCCCAGCAGCATGTGTCCGTCGCGACGAATGGCTGAGGATGTGACCAGGGTTCGGCACGGCTCCCCGAGTCGGCTCCACCGGTTCGCCGGGCGGGCGCTGCTCGGCACGGCGGCGACCGCGGTGATGGTCGTCGGTGTGGCTCCGCCCCCGGCGTCGGCCGGGTACCGTCCGCTCGCCGCCACCGTGCCGGCGGCCGTCACACCGCTGGCCGAACCGGATTTCGCCCCGGTGGAGACCACCAGGCGCGCCGACCGGATCCGCGATGACCAGTGGCAGCTCGAAGAGCTGCGAGCCGCCACCGCCTGGCGGACCTCCACCGGGCGCGGGGTCGTCGTCGCCGTGATCGATTCCGGCGTGGACGGCTCCCACCCGGATCTCGCCGGCCAGGTGCTGCCCGGTATCGACCTGGTCTCCCCCGGTGGGTCCGCCGAACCCGACCCGGTGGGTCACGGCACCACGGTGGCCAGCCTGATCGCCGGGCGCAACGACGACAAGCGGGGCGTGGCGGGGCTCGCGCCGGACGCGCGCATCCTGCCGGTCCGGGTGCTCGACGACGAGAACCGCTACGACGACGCGATGATCGTCGCCAAGGGGGTGCGCTGGGCGGTCGACCACGGCGCCCGGGTGATCAATCTTTCTCTGGGCGGCAGCGGGGACAGCCCCGCCCTGGCCGCCGCGTTGGACTACGCCTTCGCCCGGGACGTCGTCGTGGTCGCCTGCACCGGCAACGTCGCCACCTCGACCAGTCCCAAGGTCTGGTACCCGGCCCGCGAGCCCGGCGTGATCGCCGTGGCCGGGCTGGAGGGAGCCAGCGAGAACCTCTGGTCCGGTTCGATCACCGGGCACGCCACCATCCTCGCCGCCCCCGCCACTCGGCTGATCGGGGCCCGGCCCGGCGGCTACTGGGGGGTGCAGGGCACCAGTTTCGCCGCGCCGCTGGTCGCGGCCACCGCCGCCCTGGTCCGGGCAAGGTACCCGGAGATGTCCGCCGGAGACGTGGTGAACCGGCTGCTGGCCACCGCGAAGGACATCGGTCCCGTCGGCCGCGACGACCGCTTCGGGTACGGCCGGGTCGACCCGGTCGCGGCACTGACCACGGACGTGCCGCTGGTGCACCACAACCCGCTCGACGACAACAACTCCCCCGGGGTGGTCGGCTTCGGTCCGGCGCCCGGCTCGGCGGACGACACGCGGGCCGGCGGCACCGGCAGCGAACCGCTCGGCTTCACCGCGCCCCGGCAGCAGACCCGGTGGGAGGCCCGGCCTGCCGGCACCACGGACGACGAGGCGCCCCGCCGGCTCTGGACCGGGGTCGCCATCCTCGTCGCCCTGGTCACCGGCGCCGCGCTGACGATCCGCCGGTTCCGGCAGTGGGACCGATGAGTCAGGGCTGATCCGGTCCCGCACCGGGTAACACCCGCCCATGGAGACCCGCGCCACCGTACGCTTCCCGGTCCGGTCCTGGCTGGACCGCCGTCTCGACCGCGATGATTCGCTGGGCCTGCGACTGACCCTGGCCGCCGCGGCGGCGTTCCTGGTGCTGGTGCCGTTCGCCCTGATCGCCGCGCTGGTGGTGGAGGGCTGGCCGCCACTGCACGCCCTGGACGTCGGGGTCACCGAGGCGATGCATCGGCTCGCGGTCGACAACCCGCGCTGGGCCTGGACGATGAACGTCTGGACCGACGTGTTCGGGCCCGGACCGCTGCGGATCGCGGCCCTGCCCCTCGTGTTCTGGTTGTGGCGCCGGGACGCCCGGCGGCTGGCGGGCTGGGTGATCACCACGATGGCCTTCGGCGGGCTGCTGAACGCGCTGCTCAAGTTGTTCGTCGGACGCCACCGTCCGGACCTGCTCGATCCGGTGTCCGGCGCGGTGGGGTACGCGTTCCCCTCCGGGCACGCGCTGAACGCCACCCTGGCGGCCGGCGTGCTGCTGGTGGTCTTCCTGCCGATGCACCGGGACCGGGCGGGGATCCGGGTTGTGCTCTGGTCGGCGGCGCTCGCGATCGCCGGGGTGACCGGGCTGAGCCGGGTCGCGCTGGGTGTGCACTGGACCAGCGACGTCCTGGCCGGGTGGCTGCTCGGGGCGGCGGTGGTGGCGGCCACCTCCGCCGCCTTCGCCGTCTGGCGGGACCGGCCCGACCACCCGACGGCCCGCTCCGCGCCGATAGGCGCGGTGGAGGGCTGACCGGCCGCCGTCGGATGGTGGGCGTTGACGCGGCCGGACCGCCCCCCGGCCCCGGTCGGCCCGGCATCCGTGGCAGGGCGTCAGGTGCAGTCGCCGGTGCCCACCCCACGGGTACGCTCCGCGCCGGCGAGCGCCACCGGTCGGGCTTCGGCGGCGGTCACCGCGAAACCGGTGTTCGGGTCGTCCGCGGCGGCAGCGAAGATCACGCCGAGCACCAGTCCGTTCGAGGAGAGCAGTGGGCCGCCGGAGTTGCCGCTGCGGACCAGCGCCCGGATCGTGTAGATCTCCCGGGTGACGTCGCCGGAGGAGTAGATGTCCGGCCCGGTGATCCGGTCGATGTCGCGGATCCGGGCCGGGCGCGCGTCGTACGGGCCGTCGAGCGGGAAGCCCAGCACGATCGCGTCGGCGCCGGTGCCGGCCGGGCCGGCGGCGAACCGCAGCGACGGGCCGGGCAGCCCCGGCACGTGCAGCACCGCGAGGTCACGCTCCGGGTCGTAGACGACCACCTCACCGTCGTACCGCTCGCCGCGCAACTCGACCGCGACGGAGCGGGTGCCGGCGACGACGTGCGCGTTGGTCATCACCCGGTCGTCGGCGTACACGAATCCGGAGCCCTCGATGCGACGGGAACAACTCGGCGCGGATCCGAGCACCTTGACCACCGAGCGCTGGCTGTTCGCCACCACCTGGGAGCCGGCGAGCGTGGGGTCGGGCGGGGAGACCTGCCGCGCCTGGGTACGGCCCAGGCCGTTGAAGACCTCCGGGAAGCCGTTGGTGTCGACGGTGTCCCGTAGCGCGGTGGAGAGCTCCTGGGCCTGGTCCGGCAGGATCTGGTCCACCACGTTGAGCAGGGCGCTGTTCTTGACCGAGGCGGCCAGCCAGGGCAGCGAGGAGGAGCCGAGCGGGACGGCGACGAGCCAGGCCACCAGCATCACCGCGAAGAGTGACACGAAGGCGCCGCCGATGTCGTCCGCCCGCTTCGCCACGTCGTTGGTGATCGTCCTGCGCAGGTGCGAACCGAGCCACCCGGCCAACGCCTGCCCGAGCACCGCCAGCCCGAAGACCGCGACCAGGGAGACGAGCACCCGGGTGCCGCTGTCGACGAACTGCCGGGCGAACAGCGGGCCCACCTGGAGCCCGAGCAGCGCGCCCAGGAAGAAGCCGGAGAGCGACAGCGCCCCGATGGCGAAGCCCTGGCGGTATCCGCTGATCGCGAACACGAGCATGAGCAGGAGCAAAAGGAGATCCACGACGGACACGGGTCAAGGGTACGGGCAGCACGCCCGGCCGAGGCGTTGCGCATGCGGAACGTGACGGTCAGGTCAGCGAACCGGCCGACTCGTCCGCCTCGTCGGTGCCCGCCGACGGCGCCGGCGCGGCCCCGGCGGGCGGCAGGTCGACGACCCGGTCGTGCGGCCAGGGGCGGGCCCAGCCGCCCATCTCCAGCAGTGTGGCGAGCACCCCGGCGGTGAACCCCCAGACGAGCATGCCCCGGACGGAGAAGGCCGGACCGATCCAGCCGCTCGGGTGGCGTACCTGCATCCGGTTTCCCGGGTCGACCAGTTCGGTGACGGGCAGCCGGGCCACGTGCGCGACCTCGGCCGGCTCACGCGGATGCACCGGATGTGGCGTGTGCCACCAGGCCAGCACCGGGGTCACCACGAAGTCACTGACCGGGATCCAGAGCCTCGGCAGCTCGGCCAGCACGGTGACGCTGGACGGGTCGAGCCCGACCTCCTCGTTCGCCTCGCGCAACGCGGTCGCCGGCGCGTCGGCGTCCTCCGGGTCGGCCGCGCCGCCCGGAAATGCCGGCTGCCCGGCGTGGTTACGCAGCGTCGCGGCGCGTTGCAGGACCAGCACGTCCGGCCCGCCGGCCGGTTCCTCGCCCAGCAGCACCAACACGGCGCTCTCCCGGCCGCCTTCCTCGGGGGTGGTGAGCCGGGTGAAGTCCTCGGCCCGAGCGGTGCCGAGCCGGGCCAGCAGCGGGTCCATCCAGTCGGGCGGGCGACCGGTCACCGCCGCACCCCGGCTTCCGGAGGCCCGGGCCGGGCGCTCATGCCGGCACCTCCATGCCCAGGTGCCGCCGCACCAGCGCGGCGAGGCGGGCGTCGTCGAGGGCGCCGCTGGCGTCGACGTGGCGCACCCGCCCCTGCGCGTCGACCAGCAGGGTGAGCGGAATGCCGTTGCGCCTCAGCTCCCGTTGCAGTGCCTCACCCTGGTCGAACAGGACGGGGAACCGGATTCCGAAGTCCTCGCCGATCGCCTGGGCGGCGGTGCGGGTGTCCCGGCTGTTGACGCCTAGCACCTGGAGCCGGCCGGTGGTGCGTTCGCTGAGCCGCTGGAAGGCGGGGAGTTCCTTGCGGCAGGGCGGGCACCAGGAGGCCCAGAGGTTGATCACGGCGGGGCCCCGGACGTCCCGCAGCGCCACCGGTGCACCGCCGGTGAAGCAGGTGAGGGTCAGCGCGGGCAGGAGCGCCGCGCCAGCGGCCGGGGTCGGCTCGGCGGCAGCACCGGTGGACGCACCCGGGGCGGACCCGGCGGGAGCGGCGGAGCCGGACGGGGCAGCGGAGCCGGACGGCGACGGGCCCGGCGGGCGGGTCAGCGCGGCGCAGTCGGCGAACGGTGACGGCCGCTCGGCCCGGCCGGCGGAGGTGGCGGGCCGCTCCGGTGCGGTGGCGGTACAGCCGGGGACGGCGAGCAGCGCGGGGACGAGCAGGGCGGCGAGTCGCCGGTTCACGGCGCCTCCGCGGCGACGGCCTGCGCCGGCACCAGCTCCGGGTCGATCCTGGCGGCGAGCGCCAGGTCCCGGGCGCGGGGGCCCTTGAGCAGCTTCACTGCGGCGGCCGGCTCGGTCGGCCCGGTCCCGTACGACGGGCAGAGCTTTGCCAGCGTGCAGGCCCCGCAGGCGGGCTTGCGGGCGTGGCAGACCCGCCGGCCGTGGAAGATGATCCGGTGCGAGAGCATGGTCCACTCCCGCTTCGGGAAGAGCGCCCCGATTTCGTGCTCGATCTTCACCGGATCGGTCTGGCTGGTCAGCCGCCACCGCCGCACCAGCCGCTGGAAGTGGGTGTCGACGGTGATCCCCGGTACGTCGAAGGCGTTGCCGAGGATCACGTTGGCGGTCTTACGGCCGATGCCGGGCAGGGTCACCAGGTCGGCCAGCCTGCCCGGAACCTGGCCGTCGTACCGCTCCACCAGGGCCTGGCCGAGCCGGATCAGCGAGTCGGTCTTGTTGCGGTAGAAGCCGGTCGGGCGGATCAGCTCCTCCAGCTCGGCCCGGTCCGCCCCGGCGTAGTCGGCGGCGTCGCGGTAACGGGCGAAGAGCTTCGGCGTGACCTCGTTGACCTTCTTGTCGGTGCACTGCGCCGAGAGAATGGTCGCCACGGCCAGCTCCAGCGGACCGGAATGGTCGAGTTCACAGTGCGCGTCGGGGTGCGCCTCGGTCAGGGCCCGACCGATCCGCCGGGCACGCCGGGTACGACCGAGGTCCGTCTCGGCCCGGCCGGGAGAGCTGACAGTCACGCCGGCCAGCCTACGTCGCCCCTACGACCACCTGCCGGGCCGGTTTCGGCGCCGGCCCGCCGTCGGACCCCCGACGCCAGCAGCAGCACCGCAGGCGACGGCCGAGCTCGGCGGGTCACGGTCTGTCGGCCAGCACCGCCGCGGGCACGGCCCAGCGCTACGGCGACGCCGTCCGCCCGCCGACTCAGCCGGCCTCCGGTGCGCTGATCGTCCCGTCGGGGTCGAACCCGGCCCCCGTGCTCGGGAAGTCGCTGCGGCTGAGCTGCCGGACCAGGCCGAGGCCCTGGCGGCCGGTATCCATGGTCGGCTTGCCGACCGAGTTCATCCGGGTGGAGGTGAACGAGCCGTCGGCGAAGCTGCCGTCCGGGCGGAGCGACACCTTCAGTACTCCGCCCCAGCCCAGCCGACCGCTGGGGTTCAGCGACCGGCCGCCTCCGGCGAAGTTGCCGAGGCTGTACGCGATCAGCCGCCCCTGGTGGAACTCCATGCCGCGCAGCACGTGCGGGCCGTGCCCGACGACGAGGTCGGCGCCGGCCTCGATGACGGCGTGCGAGAACTTCACCGGATCGCCCCGGTTCTCGCCGTAGAAGATCTCGGTGCCGGGCCTCACCCGGGTCTTGTCGGCGCCCTCGGCGCCCATGTGCACCTGCACCACCACGATGTCGGCCATGGTGGCGGCCCGCTTCACGACCGCCGTGGCGGCGTCGATGTCGGTCAGGCTGTTCGACCAGGCGTACGACGAGAAGCCGGCCACCGCCACCTTCACGCCCTTGACGTCGACCACGGTGATCTGGTCCGGCGCGCCGGTGTGCTTGAGGCCGTGCTCATCCAGCGCCTTCTGGGTGTTCGCGTAGCCCTGCGGCCCGTAGTCGTGGCCGTGGTTGTTGGCCTGGTTGAGCAGGTGGAAACCGGCGTCCCTGAGGTGTGCCGCGTAGCCGGGCGGGGCCCGGAACTGGTAGCAGGCGGTGGAGTTCGGCCCGCACTTGCCGGCGCCGGTGTCCTCGGTGAGCGGCTCCTCCAGGTTGCCCATCACGAGGTCGGCGGAGAGCGCGTCGGCGACCTCGTCGAAGAAGCCCTTGCCGCCGTTGGCGGGCAGCCGGGACGGGGCGTTGCCCATGATGATGTCGCCGGTCGCGGAGAGCGAGATCGGCTCGCGCGCGGCCGGCTGGTCCGCGCTCGCACCGGGCAGCGGGGAACCGGAGGCGTCTGTGCCACCGCCGGGCTGCCAGACTGCCCCGGGCTCCTTTGTACCGCCGCAACCGGCGGCCAGCAGCACGCCGAGGGCCGCGCCGGCGGCGAGCAGGGCCCGGCGGGCGGAACGGTTCGCGGTGGGTACGGAAGACTGCATCGCCGGCGACCCTACCCGGGCCGGTGGCGCTCCGACGCCGGCCGATCGGCTGGAAGTCGCCCGGCCACCCGCCGGTCGGACCACGGTACGCAGGGCACGGAGCCGCCGTCGCGGACGGCGGCGCGCACCGCCCGGGCCAGTGGCGCGCCCCAGGTGGAGCGGGGGCCGCCGTACGGCTCGACCGGCCCGTCGGCGGGGCAGAGGACGGTGACCGCGTCGGTGGGCGTACCGGTGCCGGTCAGGCTCAGCTCCCGGATCGCCTGCGTCTTCGCCTCGGTCGCGGTGGCGACGGTGTTGACCAGAGCGGCGTCGCCGAGCGCCGCCGGGACGTACACCACGATGTTGACCGTGCCCACCCGCTGGGCCGGCGCGGCCGGGGCCGGCGCGGCGGCCAGCACGGGGTTGCCCAGCCCGACCGTCGCCCAGGCCCGGACGCCGGTGTCGACCCGGTGCACCACCTCGGCGACGTCCACGCCGGTGAGCAGGCCGACCCCGGGCCCGTCCAGGCCGAGTCGGTCGGCGAGCGCGGCCAGGTGATCCGCCGGGTCGTCCCGGTGGTACGACATCGGCACGGTCGCGTTCACAACCCAGTGCCGTACCCCGATCCCGCCGCCGAGTGGACCCGAGCTGACCGCCCGCAGCGGCGCTCCGGAGCGCCACACCAGCAACGGGACGTCCCATCCGTCCTCGGGGCGGGTAGCAAGGAAGGGCTCGGTCAGCACGCCGATCACCCTACGGTCCCGCCGCGGCGACCTGGGGTGACGGGTCGGCGCGCGGAGGCCGGTATCAGCCCCTGATCAGGTCGGGAAGGTTACGCCCAACGATCAAGTTTCGAGGGGTGCAGCTCTGATTCGTGCTCACATGCACTTAGACTTGGCGGCGCGCGAGGGATAAGCGGACGGCGGACCCGGCCGACGGACGGCGACGCGCAACCGGAGGTGCGCGATGGACGAGGTACTGGCCCGCAGCGGGATCTTCCAGGGTGTGGACCCGGAGGCTGCCGAGGCACTCGCCAAAGAGATGGAGACGATCGACGTCCGCAAGGGCGAGGTCGTTTTCAACGAGGGCGAGCCCGGCGACAGTCTCTACATCCTCCTGTCGGGCAAGATCAAGGTTGGGCGTCGGGCGGCCGACGGCCGGCAGAACCTCATCGCGGTGATGGGGCCGTCGGACATGGTCGGCGAGCTGTCGCTCTTCGACCCCGGCCCGCGTACGGCGACGGCCACCGCGGTGACTGACACCCGGCTGGTACGCCTGCGCAAGCAGGCGCTGCGGCCGTGGCTCAACAACCGGCCCGAGATCGCCGAGCAGCTACTGCGGGTGCTGGCCCGCCGGCTCCGCCGGACCAACGACTCGCTGGCCGACCTGATCTTCACGGACGTGCCGGGCCGGGTCGCCAAGAACCTGCTCCAGATGGCCGGCCGGTTCGGCACCCGCGACGGCGGCGTCCTGCGGGTGACCCACGACCTGACCCAGGAGGAGATCGCCCAGCTCGTCGGCGCCTCCCGGGAGACGGTCAACAAGGCCCTGGCCGACTTCGCCTCCCGGGGCTGGCTGCGGCTGGACGGCAAGAGCATCATCATCCTCGACCCGGAGCGCCTGGCCCGCCGCGCCCGCGTCTGACCTGGATCGGCCACGAACGGCCCGGGCCTGGTGCCCGGGCCGTGCCGGTTCACCCACCGGGCTCGATCGACTCCGTTTCCCGCCTGATCCGCTCGAACTCCCGCAAGATCGGCTCCATTCGCCGCAAGTCCGGATGTCGCAGTGTCAGTGCCAGCCCATCTTGCGGAAAGTCGAGTCGATCAAGCCGTCCGAGCACGGGTAGCCAGCCGCCGGGTGTGCCGATTGGGCGGGCGAATCGCTTCTGCCCGGCGCAGAATCCCTGGACATGCCAGCTCAGGATGGTGACGGTGGAGCCATGCTCGACCGGGTCGCTGTCCTGTCCGACATTCATGGTGTGCTGCCGGCACTGGAGGCCGTGCTGGCCGAGCCGGACGTGGCAGGCGCCGACCTGATCGTGGTCACCGGCGACATCGCGGCAGGCCCGCAGCCGGTGGAGGTGCTGGACCGGCTCGCCGGGCTCGGCGACCGGGTGTGCTGGGTACGCGGCAACGCCGACCGGGAGCTGGTCGAGGTCCGGGCCGGGCGTCCCAGCCCGATCGACATCTCGAACTGGGCGGCCACGCAGCTCCGCGATGATCAGATCGCCCGGCTGGCAGCGCTGCCACTGACCGTCACCCTGGAGGTCGACGGCCTCGGTCCGGTGCTCTTCTGCCACGCCACACCACGGGACGACGAGGAGGTCGTCCTGGTCGACTCGCGGCTGGAGCGCTGGGTGGAGGTGCTCGCCGGAGTGCCGACCGAGGTCCGCGCGGTGGTCTGCGGGCACACTCACATGCCGTTCACCCGGCTGGTCGACCGCCGGCTCGTCGCCAATCCGGGCAGCGTCGGTATGCCGTACGGCGGTCCAGGCGCCTGCTGGGCCCTGCTCGGCCCGGGGTTGCAACTCCGGCGCACCCTCTTCGGCGTGGACGCCGCCTGCGCTCGGGTCGCCGCCGAGTCGACCTACCCCGACGCCGCCGCCTGGGCTGACGAGTACGTGCGCTCCCGGCACAGCGACACCGACGCGCTGACGGTGTTCGCCCCACGCGACGGCCGCCACGCCGTCTCATAGACAACAGGCTCAACCACGCCCGGCGGACGACAGACGTGCAGCGGGTCGGGCTTCGTGCGCCCCGGTTCACCGGCAGGCGGCGTCGATCCGGTGCACCGGGCGTACCCGCCGTCCCAGCCCCTCCAGCAGGGAGTCCTCGACGTGGAAGTCGCGCACCCGTAGCTGGTACCGGGGCAGTTCCTCCTCGCTGGGGCAGAGCACCTGCGCGCGTACCTGCTCCACCGGCACGTAGCGCACCCCGCCGCGCTCCTGGAGGATCACCATGTTGACGTCGTCGGTGGTCACCACGTGCCCACGGACCTCCTCCGTGACCCCCGAGTCGTCGCCCACGGTGGTGACGGTCAGCGGCAGCACCGGCGTGCTGATCACCGGCAGCGCCGCCCAGACCAACACCCCCAGCACGGCGACCTGGGTGAGCGAGGCGAGCGGCCGGACCACCACCCCGGGCAGCGGCCCGGCGACGAAGAGGCCCAGCAGCGGCGGTACGACGAGCAGCACGATCCCCAGATACTCATTCTGGTGCCAGGCGTCGCGCAGCGCCGGCACGAGCAGCCACAGGTAGCCGGCGAGCACCGCCCCGATGAGCAGGGCCCGCACCACCAGGAGTTCGTGCAGCCGCCCGGGCCGCAGTTGAAACGCCGCGACAATGGCCGGCACCAGCAGCGGCAGGTACAGCAGCGGCCAGGTGACCAACGCCGTCAGGAAGCTGGCCGCCACGAACCAGGCCGGCGTGGCCTCGACCCACCGGGCGAAGAGGGGCCGGCGCCGCGGACCGCGCACACTGGCGGCCAGCACCGCGCCGAGCGCGAAGACCGCGACCAGCGCGGTGGAGAGCAGCCGGGCCGCCGTGGTGAGGAAGCCGGCCAGCAGATTGATCGGCCCCACGTTCGCCACCAGCAGCAGGGTGGTCTGCAACTCGCCGCCGGCCTCCACCCCGAGCCGGAGCACCGAGAAGATCGCCGGTACGCCGACCACGGCCGTCCAGAACGACTGGCTGGCCCGCGCCCGACGCTCGACCTGATCCCATCCGCTGTCGGCGGCCGTCCGGCTCGACTCGATGGCGGAGGACTCACCGCTCGGCGTAGGCAGCGGCGGGGCCGGCGCGGGCGCCCGTGGCGCGGGAGGCGTCGGACCGGCGGGCTCCGGGTCGCCGGTGGTGGCGTCCGCCGCCCTGCTCATCGCCGGGGCGCTTTGTCGTCGAAGTCCACCAGCTTCGGCACGTCCAGCGGCTGTGGCTGCCGCTTCTCCGCGTGCAGCCACGGCCCCAATGTCCGGTTGTAGGCGGTCTGCCAGGGACTTGCCTGCCCGTTGCGCCCCTGCTGGTAGCTCTTGTCGAGAAAGTACGCCACCAGGTCCCGTAGCGCGGGGTCGCCGATCGGAACGCCGACGCCGAGCAGTTCGCTGGTGCCGAACGGCATGTCGACGATCTCGAACTCCGTCGGGTACCGGGCCAGGAAGCCGGCGAGGATGGTCTCGTCGGAGCTGACCGCGTCGTACCGGCCCGCCCGGATGCCGGCGACGCAGTTACCGACGTTCTTGACCACCTGTGTGCGGATCTGGTGCTTCTCCAACTCCGCCTCGGTGGTGGAGCCGCCGCTGGTGCAGATCTTGTAATTCGGGTCGCGAAGGTCCTCTATGGTGCGGATGGCATTCTTGTGCCGGGTCGGCACCATCACCTCCTGCGTGGTGACGAAGTACGGCCCGGCGAAGCTGACCAGCTTCTTCCGCTCCTCGGTGATGGAGAAGCTGGAGACCAGGAAGTCGACCAGCCCGCCCTGCAGCGCGGGGATCCGGTCCTCGGTGGACACCGACACGAACTCGATCCGCTGGTCCCCCTCGTAGCCGAGGGAAGCGGCGATGTAGCGCGCGATCTCGACGTCGAAACCGACGCGGACCCCGTTGCGCACCTCGCCCAACAACGGCTCGTTGGTCGCCACCCCGATCCGCAGGGTGGGCTGACCCCAGATGTGGGATTCGCGGAGCTTTTCCTGTACCGAGGGAAGCTCCGGTTCCTGCTGACTGTCACAGCCCGCGGCGGCGGCGAGTAGCAACGTCATCGCCACGGCCACGGTCGTCGCGACGGAGCGTAACCGGGATCCGGAGGTGTGAACACGCATGAGCAACCTCGCTACGCAGAGGAGCCTGGGTGCCACGTATCGTAGCCAACGCTGTCGAGTGGTCACCGAAGGCGAAGCTGCGGCGCCTCCCCCGAATGGCGGTGACCCGTCACATAGCGGGTTCGGGCAGGAGACGGCCGCCCTGACCTCACCCACCGAGATGACCAGAGGGACCGGGGTACGACGGGTGAATCGATCACCCGTCGTACCCCGGCCGCTGTCAGCGGAGCGTGAGCGTCCCCACCGCGGGCAGCGGCGCGACGACCGGCGGGAGCCGCTTCGGCTCGCCCCGGGCCGGCCGGCCCTCGCGGGCCAGCGTGCTCTTCGGCGCGGCGGCCCGGGTCACCTCGGACTCGGTCGGCAGGTCCTCGAAGGGCTGCACGTCACCGGTGCAGACGGTGCCCGTCTTCGGCAGCGTGCCCCTGAGCAGGTACGCGTCGATGGCCCCGGTGGCGCACTCCGACGTGCCGTACGCGGTGTGGCCCCAGTTGTCGCTGCTGAGCAGCCGGCTGTTCGGCAGCAGCTTGGCCGAGCTGACCGCCGCGTCGTAGTTGGTCGCCGGGTCCCAGTAGTTGCCCACCACGAGCACCGGGGCGGCGGTCTTCCGGTCGAACGGGCCGGTGTAGGCATCCTCGTCCCGAACGGTCCAGGCGTCCCGGCCACAGGCCGCGGTGAACCAGGCCCAGGCGCGGCCGAAGTACGGTGCGCGCTTGTCCTCCGCAGCGCTCAGCGCCGGCCAGTCGCCCACCTTCTTCGGGTGGTACCCGTCGGTGCAGTCCACCGCGAGGACGGTCTCCAGCCCGTTGTCGTACGGGAAGTCGAACCGGCGCTGCTGCCGCGCCTTCTCGGCCCGCGCGGCGAGACTCTTGTGCGCCTTCGCCAGCCGGGCGGAGCTGACCGACGCCGGTTCGATGACGGCCAGCAGCTCGGCGGTGATGGCGTCGATGTCGGCGTAGCCGAGCGGGCTGTAGAGCGCGCCGAGGGTGGCACCGACGAAGTCGGCGTAACTGACGGGGAAGCTGCCGAGGTCCGGGACCTCGATCACCACCGGGCCCTGTCGCAGCCGGTTCGCGACCTTCTCGTACGCCACGTGCGGGTCGCCGGCGGCGATGGAGCACTTCTCCGCCCCGGCCTTCTCGCACCGGTCGAGGATCTCCCGCAGCGCCTTGTACGCCCCGTCGGCGCTGCGCAGCCGGGTCTCCTGGAGCTGGTCGCGGGCCTTGCCCTGGCCGACCCAGGCGTTCGGGTCGAGCACGCCGTCGACGACGACCGCGCGGACCCGGTCCGGGAACATGTTGGCGTAGTACTGGCCGAGCGCGCTGCCGTAGCTGAAGCCGAGGTAGCTGAGCTTCTTGTCGCCCACGGCCCGCCGCAGCACGTCCATGTCGCGGGCCACCTCGGCGGTCGACATGGCGCCGGTGAGCGGCTTCCCCGTGGTGGAGCAGGCCTTGCCGACCGCCTGCGACGAGGCGATGTACGCGTTCTCCTCGGCCTTGGTCCACGGGAAGGCGACGTTCAGCCCGGCGTACGCCCGGGTCTGGTCCTTCACCGAGGGGAAGCACTTGACGTTCTGGCTGGCGGCGACGCCGCGCGGGTCGATCCCGACCACGTCGAAACGGTCCAGCAGCTCGTCGGAGAGGAAGTACGGCGCGGCGAGCGCGATGTCGGTGCCGGAGCCGCCCGGGCCGCCCGGGTTGAGGAAGAGGCTGCCGATCCGGGCCTGCTGGTCGCGTGCCTTGACCCGCAGCAGGGCGACCTCGGTGGTGGCGCCCTTGGGCTGGTCGTAGTCGAGCGGCAGGTCGACCGTGGCGCACTCGGCGTAGCCGTAGCAGGCGTACCAGTCGAGCTTGGGCGTCGGCACGCGGTCGACCCGCTTGGCCTCGGTTGGGCTGGTGCGGTCCGGTGTGGTCGGACGACCCCAGCCGGTGCTGAGCGGGGACGCGGTCGCGGGCGCGACCACCGATCCGGCGAGGAACAGGCCGGCGACTCCCGCCGCGGCCAGGGACCGGGACGTACGTGGCATGTGGATGCCTTCCGGTAAAGGATGGGGACTGCCGAGAAGGTGATCTCGACCTCCGTCACTCTAGGAACGAACGACAACAAAAGTGGCCCGACAAAACACCGCCTAACGGCTCTTTCTTCCGACCGGTGTAACGAATTCTCCATGATCGCCGCTGCGGCGCTTCACTTCGTTTCCAAGCGTCACCACGCCGTCACGATCAGCGTGCTGCCACGGGTGAACACCCACGCGGGTGGACGCCGCCGCGGCCGACACATCGGCACGGTCTGTGCGTCCGCCCACGGGCACAGGTCATTCCGGCACCCAGCTTGACAGCCGGCGCGGCGCGGCGATGCTTGTCGGGTGAGGCGAATCCTCCGGCCGGACGCGCGCACCGTGGCGGCGCTCGCGGCGCTCGCGGCTGTCGCGGCGCTGGCGGTGCTGCTGGTCTGGCGCCCCGCCACCATTCTCATGGTGGGGCTGGCGCTGCTGTGCGTCGTGCTCGCCGCGATCACCGGCACGGCGGTGGCCGCGGCCCGCGAGCAGGGCGGGCGAACGGAGACCGGCGAGGCCACGCCGGGTCAGCTTGAGTCACTGCCCGCCGATCTCGACGCCGACACCCTGGACGCGTTGGACAGCGCGGCGGTGCGGGCCCAGCTGGGCCTCAGCGACCGGTGAGGGTGGGGGCGAGTAGGCCGTCCACGCCCCTGCCGGCGAGGCAGCGGTAGGTACGGTCGGCATCGGTGTTCGGCGGCAAAACCTCCAGGCGCCACCCCTGGGGATGCTCGATCCCACTGGTCAGCCGGAAAGTCTGCAGACTGCAGACCTGCTGCACGCCCGGATCGGCGACGATCTCGGCGTGCGCCGCGCCGACCAGCGCGACGGGCAGCTCGCCCTGGGCGTAGGTCTCCCAGGTGTGCCGACCGTCACAGGAGACCTCAATCGCCTCGGCACGTCCGCCACGCAGCCGGACCGGCCCGAAGCACTCCAGGTGCTCCGCGCAGCCGGCTCCCGGCGGCAGGGACGCCACGGTCGTCCCCGCGCACCCGGGAAGAGTGCCCCAGCTCGCGACCGGGCCGGAGGAGGCACTGGCCACCGGCGTCGGCGTCGGCGCGACCACCAGGGGGGCGCCACCGGCCACCCAGGCCCCGGCACTCGCCGACGCGGCCAGGGCGAGCACCCCGGCGCCGCCAAGGAACCAGCGTCGCCGCCTGCTCGGCGGCACCGCGGGGCCCTCCACGGGGGGCCGGGGTGGCCCGGACAGGTCCACCAGGTACCTTCCGCCGGTGGTGGCACCGCCGGAGTGGGGGGCGCCGCTGACCGGCGCGCCGCTGACCGGCGACGACGCCGAATCCAACGGCAGGGCACGGAGCAGGTCGCGCAGCTCGATCGCGGACGGACGCGCGCCGGGATCGTTGGACATCCCGGCGCGGAGCACGTCGACCAGCTCGGTCGGCACCCCGGGCAGCTCCGGGATCGGCTGGTTGAACATCTCCAGCACGGTGACCAGGCTCGGGTTCCGCTCGGACTGCCAGCGCGGCGGACGGCCGCTCATCACCGCGTAGAGGGTGGCGCAGAGCGCGTACACGTCGACGGCCGGCGAGGGTGGACTGTGGCTGAACATCTCCGGCGGCGCGTACGCCGGAGTCAGCACCTCCAGGGTCACCGAGGCGTCGCGCACCTCGGCCAACACGGCGAGCCCGAAGTCGGCGAGGACCGCGGGGTTGAAGTGCGAGTAGAGGATGTTCGCCGGCTTCACGTCACGGTGCAGCACCCCCGCCGCGTGCGAGTGGGCGAGCGCGTCGGCGATCTTGACGCCGAGGTCGCGGGTCTCGGCGGCACCGAGCGGCGAGGTGCGCATCCGCTCGGCGTACGAGCCGTCACAGAGCTCCATGATCAGGTACGGGTGCTGGTCGACGGTGACCCCGACGTCGAAGAGGTCCACCACGTGCGGGTGGGACGACATCCGGCCGGCGGCGCGCGCTTCGCGGAGGAACCGGGCCTGGTCCCGTTCGCTGTCCAGCGTCCGGTTCTCCACCTTGACCGCGACCTCTCGCCCCACCGAGATCTGGGTGGCTTTGTAGACGGTGGCGTAGCCACCTCGGGCGAACACCTGCAAATCAGTCAGACCGGGCACAATAGGCAACCGGAGGGCGCCGGGCGGGGTGTCGGTCACGGGTTCGAAAATACCTGTCCCACCGGGCCGCTCAGCCGACCGTACCGACGGTGGACCCGGGGCCGGCGGCGCGGCGGTCGTCCCACCGCAGGCCGATCGCGGTGGCGACCGCGCCGAGCCCCTCCCAGAGCGCCACCCCGAAGAACCGGGCCGGCGCCACCCCGGCCAACACGGTCAGGGTGAACACGGCGAAGGTGACCAGCCGGAAAACCACCGTGAAGCGGTAGAAGGCCCGCCACTCGGTGGCCACCGCCAGCAGGTAGTAGACGCCCATGTTGAACGAGGCCATCGAAGCCGCGATGAGGAACGTGCCGGTGTGGTCACCGGGCTGTCGCCGCGCCGGCACCTCGAAACCGAGCATCCGCAGCTGCGCCTCGGGCCAGACGAGACCGAGCGCGCCGAGCAGCAGCGCCAGCGCACCGAAGACCGCCATGGTCCAGCCGGCGCCGGAACGCGGCAGTCTCATCCGTTCTCCCCGTCCACGGCCGCCACGTCGGGCGGCCTCCTGAACCCCACACGCTAACCGCCATCCCCGACGCGCACATCCCCGGAACCGCCAGACCTCAGGTAATCGGGACAGGCGGCTGAGGCGAAGCCCGACCTACCGCGGAGTGTGCGACGGTTCAGTCCGCCCGGTGCAGCGGGCCCCACTCGGTTGACGCCTGCTCCTCGACCGCCCGGTCCGCCTCGCGGAGCGCCCGATCCGACACCCAGGCAACCGGACGGTCGCAGCGGACCAGCGGCTCGTTGTCCGGCCCGCGCCCGCACTGCTCGCCCACCAGCACCCACGGCCGCACCCCGGGGCCGCGCAGCTCCCGCAGGTGGCGGTAGTCGTAGAGCCGCCGGGCCACCCACAGCCGCAACGGCCGTTCCCCCCACCAATCCTCAACGGTGAGTGGGTTGGCGGAGAGCCCGGGCAGGTCGATGCCGGTCAGCGCGTCCTTGCTCGACTGCCCGGGCCCACCGGCAATCAGGTCCACGTCGGGCCCCAGCGACCAGCGGACGTACAGTTCCTCCTCCGGCGGGCTCGCGCGCAGGACCTGGGCCACCTGGGCCAGGTCGCCGAGGACCGGCATCACCGCCCCGTACCGCGCGCTGTTCATGACGGTTCTGTGCCCACCGGTACGCGTCCCATTCATCCCACCCGCCGCGCAGAATTGGAAGTAATCGTGCCCACCCAGAGGC
>NZ_SMKN01000081.1 GCF_004348675.1 Micromonospora sp. KC606
GGGGCCGGCCGACGCCGGGCGTCGACCGCGGCGCAAGCGGCTCCGAGTCGACCAGCCACCTGCCCACGAGCCGCTACCTGTGGGTGAGGGAGGTTGCGGCGCGGGTCAGTCGTCCGCGCACTGATCTGCCGAGATCAGTGCACCCGATCTTGACCCTCAACACTGTACTTGTGCATTTGCCGCAGGCGTAGCCGTCGAGCGGCCCGCGAGGGCGCCGGGCTGGCTCAGATGTCGTGGAGGAACAGGGTCATGCCGCGGAGGTGGGCGCCGGCCAGCGTGAGCACCATGAGCCCGCCGGGTCGTTGGGTGGCGTCGTCGACAAGATGGCAGACGAACGCGGGTTGCCCGTTCATGCGGGTGGGGCGCAGCCGCATGCGCAGCCCTTGGCCGGCGCGCCAGGCGGCGCTGGTCCGCAGGAACGAGATGATCGCCGCCACGCCGTGGTACTCGTGTGGGGCGGGCGGCATGGCCAGCCATGCCTCATCGGTGAGCAGACTGACCAGGGTGTCGAAATCGTCGCCGGCGAAGGCTTCGGCGAAGCGTTTGACCACCTGGCGTTCCCTCGCCGACCCGGCCGCCGGTGGCGTTCCGGCCGCGTCGCGGTGCCGTTCGATCGCGCCGCGCGCCCGCTGCAGCAGACCCTTGATGGCGGTCGGTGTGGTGTGCAGCATCGATGCGACCTCACCGAGCGGGTACCCGAGCACGTCGCAGAGCACCAGTACGGCGGCCTGCCGGGGCGTGAGTCGCTGCAGCGCTGCGATGAACGCGAGCTCGATCGCTTCCCGGGCGGTGTAGCGGGCCTCCGGGCTTCGATCGGTGTCGGGCAGGTGCTCCAGGAGTGCGTCCGGATAGGGCTGCAGCCACGTCAGGTCACCGCGGCGGCTGGGCTCCGGCGGCTGGAACGGCGGCTGGGGCTCGGGCGGGACGCGTCGGCCCCGAGTGCGCAGCGCGTTGAGGCAGCGGTTGGTGGCGATCCGGTACAGCCAGGACCGCCGTGACGCGCGGCCCTGGAATCCGTCCAGGCCGCGCCAGGCTGCCAGCAGCGCCTCCTGCAGCACGTCCTCGGCATCGGTCACCGAGCCCAGCAGGCGGTAGCAGTGCACCAGCAACTCGCGCCGGTGCTCCGCTACCAGATCCTCGAACGTGACCTGCGTCACAGCCGTTCCGTTTCGTGGGTCGTCGGTGTCGTAACAGGCGACACCAGAAGGAGAGATCATGACCAGCCCAGCATTGCAGATCGCTTTGGCCCACCACCGCGCGTGGACGAGCAAGGACCTTGAGGCGGCGATGGCCTTCATCGCGGACGACGTTGTGCTTGACGCCCCAGCCGGGCGGCTCACCGGCATCCAGGCCTACCGCGAGTTTCTCGGGCCCTTCGCCGAGCAGTTTCTGATCCGCGCGGAGATGATCGCCGCGTTCGGAGATGAGAAGACGGCCATGCTCATGTACGACACCGAAACGGTCCCGGCCAAGAGCGCACCGGCGGCGGAGTGTGTCACGGTGCGGGAGGGAAAGATCGTCTACAACCGGTTCATCTTCGACCGCTTGCCGTTCGAGGAGTTCCGGCGCCGGCAGGTCGACGATGGCGTTCGATGAAGAACTGGCCGGTCGGGTGCGGGAAATCATCGCCGACCAGTCGGGCGTGACCGAGAAGCGGATGTTCGGTGGGCTCGCCTGGTTGGTGCACGGCCACATGGCCGTCGTCGCGCTCAACGGCGGAGGCCTCATGGTGCGGGTCGACCGGGCCGAGCACCAGGCAATGCTCGCCGAACCCGGTGCCGCCACGATGGTGATGCACGGTCGGCCCTTGCGGGGCTGGATAACAGTGGCCGAGCAGGCCTGCGCCACGCGTTCCGACCTGGCCACCTGGGTACGACGCGGGCTGACCTACGCGCTGACCCTGCCGGGCCGGTAGATCGTCAGCTCACCCGCCGGTACGCGATACCGACGGGTGAGCAGGGCATTCGCTCATGCCGCAGATAGAGTGCGCAACCCAGCCAGTGCGCCCATCACCGCCAGTAGCAGAGCCTCGCTGGCGCAGACGTTCTGCTTTAGCCGATGAGCGGATGCGCACGGTGGGTCCGTTCGGAGTCTGCTGAGCCAGTGAGTTTGTGTGGACCGGCTAACTGAGATAGTGAAGCTGAGCCGCCACCGGTCGGGGTGACCGTCAATGTCGAACACCAGCGACACGCGGCGCCCTCGTATGCTGCGGTCCCTTGTCGGCGCTGGCGGCATAACGCGCTGATGTGACCGAGATGTGCCGCTTGAAGTGGCGCGTGAGGTGGGCTTGGTCGTGAAAGCCAACGTCGGTCGCGACCTGCGCCGCCGGCATGCCTTGCAGCAGCAGGTTCCGCGCTGCCTCGATGCGCTTCGCAACGACATACGCGTGGGGGGAGATGCTGTACCGCTTGGTGAAGCTTCGTACGAGATGGGGCACGCTGCGGCCCAGCAGCCGCGCGGCCTGGTCAAGCGTGACGTTGTCGGCGATGTGGCCGTCGAGATACTGCCGGAGCTGGTCAGCGAGGGCGGGCTCCGGCTCATGGACGGTCAGCGGGCGTCGTCGCAGCCGCTGTCGGAACCGCTCGGCGATCAGCGCAAGTTGTGCTTCGACATCGAGTGGGTCGGGTGCGGCGAGGCGGTCGTGCAGCGCGCTAATGGCTGCCCGCAGGCCCGCGTCATGGAAGGTGGAGGCGTCGACGGCGCGGCCGACGAGGTCCGGCGGGAGAAAGCCGCTGTCCAGGTACAGATTGCGTTTGCGGAATGAACCGAGGCGTTCCGCGGGGTACCCGTTGTGGATCACGCCGGGCGGCAGGACGCTGACCGTCTCCGCGACGGCGCCGTGGTGACGCGTGTCGAGGTCGTACCGGATGGCGCCGTGATCAACGATCAGGACAGTCCATGTCTCGTGACAATGCTTGGGGTACCGGTAGTCCGCGATCTGGGCGTGGAAGACCTCCGCGATTCCGGCGACAGCCGGTCGCCAAGCAACGACCCGGCACGACTCGGGCAACGGCTCGCTCACATCAAGAACGTACAAGACCCGCGGCCCCGAGCCCGGCACGCTCGACGCATGCGCAAACCCGTGAACCTCACCGAGGCGCTAGCCTCCTTCGATCAGATCTACAGCCCCCGGATCGTCGCGCGGGTCAATGACTACGACGTCCGAGTCGCACACACCCGAGGCGAGCACATCTGGCACGTGCACGACGACACCGACGAGTTCTTCCTCGGCCTCGACGGCCGGTTCGACATCGCGCTGCGTGACGCCGATGGTACCGAGCGATCGGTGACCCTCGCGCCGGGTAACGTCTTCGTCGTGCCCAAAGGAACCGAACACAAGCCGTCATCACCGGGCGGTGCCATCCTGATGTTCGAACCCACCGGCACCGCCACTACCGGCGACCGCCACGACGGCGCTATTCCCGATCACGTCGACAGCACCACAGGCCACGAGCTGACCTGACTCCACCCCGGCCATCTGCGCGTACTGGTTGTTGGGCCAGCCGACCGGCAGGCGTTGTGTCACCAGTTCAAGATCAGCTGCGCGGATCTGGCACCCCTCTGTGTCAAGAGGCGGCGGCGAGGGTTGTTCTAGGCTGGGGTGTGGCGGGTCCGGGAAGTGACTTTTCCGAAGTGTCGATCTCGGGGTTCGGGTCGGCCGCGCTGGATTGCAGAGTCGCCCCCGTGTGTCCTCCCGGGCCCGTCCTGACCAGCTTCGCGTCGGCGATCATCTGTCGGTAGACGATGTCGGACAGGCGCCGTTTCAGTGCCCGGAGGGCCTCCATCGGGGTCTTGCCGGCGGCCAGTCTGCGCCGGTAGTAGCGGCGTCCTTCGGTGTCACGGCGTAGCTGGACGATGGCCATGATGTGCAGTGCCCGGTTGATGCGCCGGTTCCCGGCTCTGGAGAGCCGGTTCCCGGCTCTGGAGAGCCGGTGCCGGTTCTGCTCGCCGGACGAGGCGTCGATCGGTGCGGTGCCGTTCCACGAGGCGAAGTGGGCGCGGCTGGTGAACCGGGCGATGTCGGCGATGTCGCCGATTAGGCGGGCCGCACCGGACGGTCCGATACCGGTCAGGTTCATCAGCCGGCTTCCGGTGCTGTTGACCAGGTCGGTGAGCTCCTGTTTCGCGGTTTTGATCTTCTTGTCGATGACGGCGAGTTCGCCGATCAGCTCGCAAGCCAGCCGGCGGCGGGTCTTGCCGACCACGTCGCGTGGGCGCACGGTGCCCAGCAGGGCGCGGGCCTGCTGGGCGGACAGGTCCTTCTTCGCGCCGCCGGGCACCAGTTCGAGTAGCAGCTGGTGCAGCCGGCAGACCACGTCGGTGCGGGCGCGGCCGAGCTGGTCACGACGATCGACCAGCAGCCGTAACGCGACTGTGGTGTCGTCGGTGACGACCTGCCGCAGACCTTCGGTGCGCAGGGCGACCACAGCGACGCTGCGGGCGTCGACCGGGTCGGTCTTGCGGCCCTGGCCGGTGGCGAACACCCGGGCCCGGGCGGACAGCTTCGCGGGAACGTCCACGACGGTCTCGCCGTCAGCGACCAGGCGTTGAGCGACGTGCCGGCCGATACCGTTGCAGCCCTCGACCGCCCACAGGCGGTCCTTGTGCCTGCGGCCGGCGGCGAGCATGGCCTGGTAGCCGTCGCGGTCGGTGCCGAACCGGCCCTGCCCAAGCGACTTCTCCCGAGCGTTGATGATCTCGATGGTAGCGGAACGCTTGTGCGGGTCCACGCCGATAATGACCTGGGCCATCGTGTCCTCCCTCGATCCGACGATGCAACGTCGACGGGAGGGCAGCGCTACCTTGAGCCGGGCAGTCCCCTCTTGAGCCTCTCACCGCCGCGGTGACCGGCGGGACGCACGCCAGATGAGAGCCACACCAACATGCGGTGGGCAGCCGCGATGAGAGCGACCCCACCGGTCACCTCGACCAAGCCTGGCCGGGCTGCGGTCGTACCACCAGTCAACAGGTAGCCGCGATGGGCTCGTCATTCATGGTGAGCCGGTCTCTAGTGTTGAGCGACGCTCCGTCAACGCACTCGTCCCCACCGTTGCATGACCGTCAGGTGCAGGGCTCCGGCAAGGTAGCCATATGACCGTTTCAGGAGATTCCGAGTAGTCGGAGTGGCCGGTAGGGGTTTCTGCTGTTGTGGCGTGGGGCTGGGGCGATGGTTGTGGTGCCGGTCAGCCGGAGCAGGCTGATCGCGGTGTTGCGCAGGGTCGCCATGACACTGGGTGTGTGTTGCCGGTACGGATGTGGCTGGCGTCTTCGGTGTAGGTGGTGTCGCGGATGTGGTGCAGAGTTTCGATGGCCCAGTGTCCGCGCAGCCAGTCCGCCAGGTCAGCCGGGCTGGCCTGGGCTGCGGTCAGGTTGGTGATGGCGTAGACGGTGACGGTGGACCAGCGGCCGGTGGTCAGGTTCAGCCGCCGGCGCCGGATCCGTCGTGCTTGCACGGCGTGCGGGAAGTCCAGCGCGAGCGGCCCGGTGCAGGTGACGGCTTGCAGGCGGCGGATGTCGTAGCGGCCGTGGCCGCGGGTGCTGGTCTCGTCCTGGATCGGGATCCTCGCCCGGGGCAGCGTTTTGAGCTGGCGATACAGCCGCGGCTGGTTCTTCTTCACGGTAAGGACATAGGCAGCCTTCCTGTCGTCGACCAGCCAGCGGGCATGCTCACACTGGGTATGCAGGGCGTTAGCAGTGACGACGGCTGAGGCCAGGTCGAGTGCGCTCAGCAGCGGCTGGAAGCGGGTCAGCTCGTTCGTCTTGCCGTCGACGTCGACTTGGCCCAGGACTGTCCCGGTGTGCTGGTCCAGAACGGCGAGCAGATGCACCTGGATGCCGGCCTGGCCGCTGCCTCGCAGGGTCTTGCCGTCCACGCTGTACACCCGCCGTCCGCTGTCCGCCGCAGCTCGGCACGCGAGGCTTCATCGCCCGACCGTGTCGTCCAGGGCATCGGCGTCGACACCGGCCAGGATCCGCCGGAAGGTGGACTCATCCGGAGCCCGACGCACTTCGGTGAACGGATCCCGGAACACGTCCAGCTCGGCCAGGACATGCTGCGGTGCGTCAGCGGCCCATTCCGCGACTGCCGCCGCGGAGCGGGCACCGGTCAGCACCGCCGCCACGGCCGTGGCCAGAACCGCGGGAAGCGCGTGCACGACACCGCGCGGGTCTCGCCGGTCCGGTACTGCCGTCAACGCCGTGACCAGGCTCGACCGGCGCTCTACCAGCAACCGCTCGTCCAGTCGGTCCGCGTGCGCAGCCAACACGTCAATCAGCGATGATGATCCCAACGGGCGTGGTCCTTCTTGATCTTCCCAGCTTCGACACCTGGATGATCACCGAAAGGCCGCGCCCGTCCCTATCCGTCATGACCCGGCGCGTCTGCCCCCAACCACTCACAACGGTCATACCGCTACCTTGCCGGAGCCCTGCCGTCAGGTGTCGCCGGCCTCGTGTTGGTTTGCGTCCTGGAGTGGATGCTGCGAAGTCGTACCGGGTCACGACGTTCCTCTGCGGCGCACAGCTGTGGATGCGGATGGCCGTCTTTGCGACAAGGGGTGTTGCCGACCGGGATCGGGCATGCGAGAGTGAGCCCATTCGCCTGCTGGCGCGGCTGTCATGCCGCTTGTCGGCGGGGCCGGGTGGAGAGGCGCTGCGACGGACGGTGTCCGCCACGCTCCACTTCGGTGTGACCTCAAGGGCGCCTCCGATTCTGGAGGTGGCTGTGACCGTTGTTGATGCAGGACCAGATGAGTCGGGTGGCGAGCGCCGTCGGCTGCTGGGTCGGGTGGCGGGGCTGTGGCGTTTCCCGGTCAAGTCCATGGGCCCGGAAGGGCTGCGTGAGGTTCATGTCTCCTGGCACGGTCTGGCTGGTGACCGTCGGTGGGCATTCATCCGGGATGGTCAGGTCCGCAGCGGTACTCCCTGGCTGACGATCTCGCGGCGTCCGGGCATGGTGCGGTACCAGCCGTGGTTCGTGGAACCGGACCGACCCGACACATCGAGCACCATGGTGCGTACGCCGTCCGGTGAGACGTTCGACGTGGTCGATCCAGCGCTGGCGAACGAGCTGGGCAACGGCATCCGGGTGATCAAGCAGGACCGCGGGATTTTCGATGCCATGCCGTTGTCGGTGATCACGACCCAGTCCGTCGCCGGCGTCAGCACGTTGGTCGGTACGGAACTCGATGTCCTGCGCTTCCGTCCGAACCTGGTCATCGATGCGGCTGATCGAACTGCCTTCCCCGAGGACGCCTGGGTCGGCCGTGTGCTGCGCGTGGGTCGGATGCGGATGCGTGTTGATGCGCGCGACCAGCGTTGTGCTGTCGTCAACGTTAATCCCGCGACCGCGGTGCGTGATCCGACCGTCCTGCGGGCGATCGCCCGGCATCGCCAGGTATCCCTCGGTGTCTACGGCACAACCGTCGAACCAGGCCATATCGCAGTCGGAGACTCGGTCCACATCGATGGCTGACCGTGCCTGGGTCGAAGCGGACAGCGGCTCTTCCCGCCTGCGGTCGTCCGTCCGGACCGTGGGTGACGGCGGTGCTGGTCACCAGTTCTCCGGACGTGCCTAGATCAGCGCATGCCGTGTCGCAGGCGGAGACGTGACCGAACTCTGCGGCGGGCATGTGTTGGGGCGGTTCGGCGTGGCTGGGCGAGTAGTTACCGTAACTGGCGTCCCGAAGGTGCGCTCAGCCATCGCTCCGCCCGGCGGCGTTTGTCGTCGTCGCCGGACTCCCTCGCTGCCGTCAGCAGGCGCACCCGTAGCTCTGCCGGGACTTTGGCGACATCCCTCGCCTGGTGTTTGCGGCTCTTCCAGCCGCACAGGTGCCGCAGGGCGCTGGCATCGATACGAGCGTCCATGGGGTAGGCCTGCAGGGCCTGGACGAGGTGGGCGATCGGCGGTTCGGCGAGCCCTGTCCGACCCGGGCGCTACCAAAGTCCGGCCGCACGTCATACAGATCAGGCGCACGGACATGCCGCAATCCGATCGCTTCGCTGCGTCACCTGTTGATGATCGGCTTCGGTCCCGGACGTTCCGATGACAGTGCACTTCGGTCCGTGGAGGGCCAAACCCGTAATGGGCTCTCAACCGTGCTGCCCATACCACACCACCCCGGTTGGTAACGGCACCCTCGCCTGCGGCTGATTGATTAGTGCGTGACTTTGCGGGCGTGGATCCTCGAGGATGGCCTGCTTCTCGGCGGGGATGGCGGGGCGAAGGTCTGTGACGTGCCATTGATCGCGATAGTCGCCGAGCGCAGCGGCCGCGGCTGCTTGATGACGTTGCGGATCGCCAGCTGAGTCGGCAACCGAGACCTCGCCGCTGACGCTGGTGGCTCTCTGCAAGGATGGTGGCAATGGCGAGCTTCCACGCGCGGTACGTGTCCGGTGATCCCGACGACGTATGGCGCGACCTGCGCGGTCTTGGCCTACGGGTCTTCGACGCCCCGTACCGCGAGGACGCCGAGGCGGTGGCGCGCGAGTTCGCCGACCGTGCCCGCAGGAACGTCGAGACGCTCGTTGAGCGGCTGCAGGCGCGGGGCTTCCGTGCGGAGGAGAACGACGACGAGGGGACGCCGTGTCGCGCCCACGTTCCCCCGTCGCCGGGCGCGCCCGCGCTGGCCGACTGGCTGGAGGTGACGTTCGCGCCGTTCCCGATGACGATCAGCGCGTGGATCCGGCAGGTGGGCGATGTGTGGCTCGTCGGGGAATTGCCGGGTTGGCCGGCCAGCGTGCTCGCGGACCCGTTGGTGGTGCAGCTCGAGTGGGCCGAGCGGGGCGGCTCGCGCTCCTACTACGAGGCCGAGCACGCCGCGTACCTCAGGGACACCGCGCGCCGGGACGCCGGCATCCCGTTCCAGCTCGACTACGCGCCCGACGAGCTCCACAAGGCGAACATCAGCGGCGACGCGCCCTACGGCATCGACCTGCCCGGCCCCGGAATCGACGGGAAGGTGGGGCCCGCGATCTGGTTCGTCGACGATCTCAACACTGCGTTCGTGGCCGGCGGCTTTCCCGGTGCGCTGTGGGACGAGGGCTACCAGGAGCCGCCCGCCGGATTGCGTGAGTCGCTCGCCGCGGGGCTGCTGCGGCTCTGAGGCCGCCAGACAACTGGGCGGTCAGACCCAGTTGACTCATTCGGTTAGTGCGTAAAAACAGCCCCACCTGCAGGCATCACCGCAGGTGAACGCGACGCGGGCCTCACGAGCGCGGCACCGTGAGCCAACTCAGGTCTCAACCGTGCTGCCCGTACCACACCACCCCGGTTGGTAACGGCGCCTTCACCTGCGGCTGATTGACTCACCCGCGTGGAGCTGTTCATCGATGCTGGCGACGTGTCCCTACCAGCCACGCTGGACGTGCCGACGGACAGGCCGGCGCGTGGCGTGATTCGCGCCTTGCACGGCTCAGGCATGGTCCCAACCCGCCGCCACCACCGCCGAGGTCGACCTGCTCTGGCAGGTGTTCCTGCGCCGCTTCGACATCGAACACACCTTCCGCATGCTCAAACAGACCCTCGGCTGGACCAGCCCGAAGCTGCGCGACCCGCACGCGGCCGACCGCTGGACCTGGCTGGTGCTGGCCGCCTACACCCAACTCCGGTTGGCCCGCACCGCCGCAGGCGACCTCCGCCGGCCCTGGGAACGCCCCACACCACCCGAACTGCTCTCACCTGCCCGCGTCCGCCGCGCGTTTCGGCACCTACGCACCAAAGCCGGCTGCTCCGCCGCCGCACCGAAACCCAGCCGACCAGGCCCCGGACGACCGCCCGGACACCCCAACCGCCACCGAGCAGCCCGCCACGACGTCCAATCGTCACAGCCGCCACCAGCAACAAGCCGAACAGCAGCACCAAGAAAACGAAGACCTCGAATAACCCGAGGCCACGACGCACAGGTTAAAGATCAAGCTAGCCGTTGCGGACGACCCGCCAACGGTTGTCGGCCGTGCCGTTGTCCGATTCCTGGACGGCGTACGCCCCGACGGCGGTGGAGTTGCCCGCGATGCCGAGCAGCTTGCCGGAGTGCCCATTGCGGATCTTGTAGGTACCGTCGCCCTGGTCCAGCAGGACCCAGCGATGGTCGGCGGTGCCGTTGTCGGCCCACTGGAGGACGTGCGCGCCATCCGCGGTGGACATGTCACGAACGCCGAGCACCTTGCGGCTGTGCGCGTTACGGAACCGGACCGCGTTCCCGTCGGTGACCATTTCCCAGTTGTGGTCGGCGGTGCCGGTGTCGTTCCATTGCAGCGCGCGGCCGCCGTCGGCGGTGGACATGTTCTCGATGCCCAGCACGAGCCCGCTGGCCGCGTTGACCAGGCGGTAAGTCGGGTTGCCGGACTGGCCGCTGGCGTTCCAGTAGACCGTGTAGTTGTGCCCGTGCGCGTCGTAGAACGGGCCCAGGTTGACCGTGGACCCGTTGGCCGTCGCCGTGAAGGCGAGCGACGAGCTGTTGGTCCGGGTCACCGAGCCAGGGATCAGCGTCGGCAGGCCCGACAGCGAGGTGTTGCCGTAGTTGCCGGACAGGACCACCGGGCCGTAGGTGACCGCGGCAACGTCCGCGTTGTCGTTGACCGCCCGCATGATGACCTGCATGGGCAGGCGGACAGTGACGGTGTCGCCCGAGGTCCAGGAGCGGGTCACGGTGGCGTAGCTGCCGGGTGTGGTGGCGACGTTCTGCGCCGTGCCGTTGACGCTGATCGTGGCCCCGATGGTCCAGCTCGGGATGCGGATGCGCATCGACCAGGTTCCGCTGGCGTCTCCGGTGACCTGCAGGGTCGTGGTGTCGCTGACCGGATAGGAGGTGGTCTGGGTGACCGTGATTCCACGCTGCGACCAATTGAGCACCGACGGCAGGAACATGTTCACGGTCAGCGTGGTGCCGTTGTGGAAGTAGATGGAGTCCACCAGTGCGGTGTTCATCTCCAGGCCCGTGCCCTGGCAGCACCAGAAGCTGTTGTAGTCGGTGCTCCAGGTGCCACCGCCCCACGCCGGACCCACGCCGCGGCGGCCGCCCGGGTTGAGGGGGGTGAAGTAGGTGATGTGCCCGTGGCCGCTGGCCGGGTTCTGCTGGCCAATCATCTGGTTCAGCCAGGCGCGCTCGTAGTAGTCGAACAGCGCGACCCGGTTCGGGTCGAGCGCGTACAGCTCCCGGGTTAGCTTGAGCATGTTGAAGGTGTTGCAGCTTTCGCACGTGTCCTTGTTCAGGTACGCGGCGATGGCGTTCGGGGGGCGGAAGTGTTCGGCCTGGCTGTTGCCACCGATGACGTACGTGTGGGCGTTGATCGTAATGTTCCAGGCATTCGTCGCGATGTCCCGGTAACGCGTGGTGCCGGTGGCCTTGTATTCGCGGGCCGCACCGATCCACTTGGGCACCTGCGTGTTGGCATGCAGCCCGTTGAGCTGGTCCTGATTGGCGGCCAGCGGGTTGAACACCGCGGCGTGGTCGAAACGCTGGGCCGCGGTCAGCCATCGGGCGTCGCCCGTCTGCTGGTAAAGGTCCGCCAGCACGGCGTTCATGCCGCCGAACTCGGTGCCCAACATCGCCTGCATCTGCTGACTGGTTAGCCGGCCGGTGCGCCAGTCGACCCACCCCGCGAGTCTCAACAGCACATCGCGGGCCTGCGTGTTGCCGAGGTGCCGCCACACGTCCAGCAGGCCGGCCAGGGTCTTGTGAATGGCGTAGTAGGGCACGTTGCCGTTGGACAGGGTGCGCGCCTCGAGTGCGGTGAATTCGGACTCGGGGAAGCCGCACAGGTACCCGGTGTTGAACCCGGCGGCGCCGTTGTTCGCCTGGCACTTGGCCAACTCGGCCACCATCTGGTTGGCCTTGTCCCGGCAGGTGGTGTCCCCCGTCACGGCGTACGCCTGCGCCCACGCCGTCAGGAAGTGTCCCTGCATGTGCGTGCGGAACGGGAAGCTCGGCGCGTCCCAGCCGCCGTTGGCGGCGGCCCCGTTGGTCGACAACCGGTGATTGGCCCGAAAGTTGTACAGCAGCCGGTTGACGTCGACGAACCGCAGGTAGGCAAGCGTGCGGTTCTGGTTGTCCAGCCACCGGCTGGCCGTAAGCCGCACCTGACCGAGGTCGAACGGGTACGCCGACACACCGATGTCCGGCCGCACCGGCGCCAGGGCCGCCTGGGCATTCCCACCGCTGACGGCGACGCCGGTAGCCGCGACGGCCGCCGCCCCGGCGGCCTGGAACAGTCGCCGTCGGTTGATTCGCGAGGACATGCGGCCTCCAACTCCGTGGGGGACGAGTTCGAAAAAAGGTTAGCGCTCACATCGAGGAATGTCACCGTGTACGTGGTGATCGAAGCCTCGGCGGTACGCGGCGCCGGCCGGACCCGGACGCGATGCCGGTCGGCGCCGCAGCGTCGCGTCAGAACCCGGTGCGCCGCCAGTGGCTGGTGGCGGTGCCGCAGGTCGACTGCACGACCTGTGCGCCGTCGCCGGTAACCGCGTTCTGCACCGCGAGGCACTTGCCGCTGTGTCGGGCGATCAACCGGATGTAGCCGGAGCCGGCGTCCTGGATGCGCCACTGTTGGTTAATGCCGCTGTGTATCGACCACCAACACGAACTGTTGCGGCTGCCAATTCTCTTCGGCGTCACGGCTGGCCTGACCTTCTTCCTCAGTGGCATGCGTCCAGCTGCCAGCTTGGTTGTTTCGGCCCTTGCCATCGGCTTCGCGGCCTTCTCCGTAGGCGCAGCCCTGAACACGCCCCGATTCATGACAGCGCTTCTATCGGTCGAAACCGAGGCATGGCTCGGATTATCGGAAGCTGCATTGAAGATCGCAGGTAACAGAGGAGACGCTCGACCTCTGCGATGGGTAGCTTTGGCCGCCTTCGTTTCAGGTTCGCTGCTGGATTTGATAGGGGGCTGGTAGCGCGTGATGACATGCCAGCTCAAGCGTTTAACTGAGCGATCGCATACGGGCAGAAAGAGCAATGGGCCACCAGGGCCACTCTTTGATGACATCAGCTATCGCTCGCCCGGCCAAACCACGAACACCTGGTCCGTAACTTGACACTCCCGCGCCGGTTGTCACCGCGTCATTGGTGCAGGGCTGATTCACGTGCGGCCTCCCACTTCGGTGCGAGTTCTTTGGTCAACTCGCTCAGGTGGGCGTGGGAGGTGCCGGACAGGACGGGATGGGCCGGGGCCCCACGAGCCCAGGCCCGACCGGCGGTTCGTCCACTTCGTGTGGCCTGCGTCATGTGGTGGTTCGATCGCTGTCTTCGGACTGCTCCTGGTCGATGATCTGCCAGGGAAAGGGGGCGAGGTCGGGCTCGACCCAGCCGGTGCGGGCTTGCGTGCTGGCCAAGGTCGCTGCCGTGTAGAAGCGGGTGAGCAGGCGTTTGTCGAGCAGTGTGCGATGCCGGTCGATGAATACGGCGAAGTCCCCGGCGGCGCAGTCGGCGGTGTGGTGGGCCACCAGTTCCACCCAGGCCCGGCTGACGGTGGCGTGGTATTTCTGCGGGGCTCCGGCATAGCGGGCGGTGCGCTGGATGCCGTCGCTGACCAGGCTGATGGCGGCCGGCATGCCGACGCTGCGGACCGCCAGCCAGGTCAAGTGCAGGTGGGCGCGGTGGTCGAAGCGTTCGGTGGCAGCGTTCACCTCGGCCATCAGCTCGTCGAAAAGCAATGCGGGTTCGAGGGCGTGAAAGTTAGTCGGGGTCACGCGGGCACCTCTGTCAACGCGCGCAGGACGGTGTGGAAGCCGGCGATCGACTCTGCGGGCAGGTCGGCGAGGGCGCGCTCTTCCAGCTCGGCCAAAGTCTGCCGGATGGTGCCGGCGGCCAGACGGCCCGCGGCGGTCAGCTCGATGACCACGACCCGGCGGTCGCCCGGGCGGGCGCCGCGCGTGATGTGGCCGCGCCGCTCCAGCCGGTCCAGCACGCTGGTCAGCGTGGTCGGCCGGGTGCCGGCGGCGGCTCCCAGTTCAGAGATCGTGCGGCCACGACCGTCCGAGAGGATGGCCAGAGCATTGATCTCGGAGGCCGTCAGATCGAGGTCGACCAGCCTCGCGGTAAGGATCTGCAAGGTGGCATGGGTCGCGCGCTGCAGAGCGACCAACGCCGACTCTTCGGAGGCTGCAGACAAGTAAGTCACGAGATCGGACTATACGAAACCGTAGTACCGGTCGGCAAGCCGACCGGGTCGCTCCCCACGTCGTTGGCCTTCCATGCCTGCAGGAACGGGCCGATCAGAGCCCACTGCTCGTCGGTGACATCGCTGGGATGCGGTCTCCGATCACCCGTGACCGGGCTAACGCCGCAGCCACCCGGCGGTCACGATCACGACTCACATTCTCCGACATCGACCGGCTACCGATAGCGAACCCGCTGAAAGGCCCTCAACCGGGCGTCACGCATAGATCAACCTAATGATCTTCGAACCGCCCTATTGAGCAAGGGGCGGCACTCGCCGTCCGCCGTGCTCGAGGCGGGGTCGCTCCGGATAATGGCCCGCCTGGGAGCAAGAGAAGGGTTCCTGTCTCCCGGGCAAGCCGCCCGATGGGCGAGGGTTGATCAGCGGGTTCCGCGTTTACGGCGGCCGGAGGGCTCCGGCCGCATGTCGGCGTTGTCCCCGGCTCTTGGCGGCATCTGCTGGTCCCGTCCAGAGCACTGGTTCCCACTCAGGCCGTGACGTCCTTCGACGACGCTGCGGGAAGTGACACCTGGATGCGCAGGCCGTCGCGGCCGGTGGACGACGCCGCGATGATGCCGTCGTGAGCACGGGTGATCGAGCGGGCAATCGCCAGCCCGAGGCCGGCCCCGCCGCTGTGGTCGATGCGGGCGCCGGACCGGCGCCGGAAGGGCTCGAACAGTGCGGGAACCGCCTCGGGCGGCACGTCGTCTCCGGTGTTCGACACGACCAAGGCCGGATCGTCACCAACCTGTACGTCGATGGTGCCGTCCGTCCGGTTGTACTTCAGGGCATTCTGCACCAGGTTGGTGATTAGCCGCTCCAGCAACACCTGCTCGCCGAGCACCACCCGTGGCCGCAGGGTGCTGGTGATCGCCACTTTGGCCTCGGCCGCGCGTGCCCGGTGGGCGTCGAGCACCGTGGCGACGATCCGGTCCAGCCGCTGCGGCGCCCGGACGACCAGGCCCCGGTCGCTCTCGCTGAGCACCAACAGCCCTTCGATCAGGCGCTCGTTGCGCTCATTCGTCTTCAGCAACTGGGTCGTGAGGAGGCCGAGCTGATCGGCTGTCAGGCTTTCGGCCATGCCGACCTCGATCAGCGTCCGCTGGACCGCAAGGGGGGTGCGTAACTCATGAGAGGCGTCCGCAGCGAACCTGCGCTGTGCCTCGTACCCGACGGCTATCCGGTCCATCATCTCGTCGATCGCACGGCCGAGCTCAGTCAGCTCGTCGCGACCCGGGCCCGGATGCAGCCGGTGGCCCAGGTTCTGCGGTCCGACGTTCTCCATGCCACGGGCCAGGTCGCGGACCGGCCGTAGGCACCATCGCACCACCGGGTACGCGGCGGTCAGCAGGAGCGCCAGCACGAGCACCAGGGTCGCCGCCATGGGCGTACTGGGGCGCCGGAAGACCTGCACACAGACGAACGAGGCGTTCCTGTCCGGCGCGCGGCCCACCGGGACGACGCACCAGTCGGGTCCGAACTCGCGCCACCACCCGAGTAGGTGCTCCGCGATCAGCGGCACGGACTGGCCCGCGACGAGAAGGACGCCGCACAGCAGGAGGATCCGTCGGCCCGGTGACCGGACGTTCATGACCCGAGACGATAGCCCGCGCGTGGCACTGTGTGGATCACCTCGGGATGGCCCAGCTTCCGCCGCAGCGTCATGATGGTCATGCGGACCGAGTTGGTGAACGGGTCGGCGTGTTCGTCCCAGGCCTTTTCCAACAGGTCCTCGGCGCTGACCACCCGGCCGCCGGCCCGCATCAGGACGTGGAGAACGGCGAACTCCTTGGGCGACAACGCCAGCACCCGCCCGTCGCGAACGGCCGTGTGCCGCGTGACATCGAGCATGATTCCGTTGCTGTCCAGCACCGGTGGCAGCGCGGCGCCCGAACGCCGGGACAGGGCCTGCACCCGGGCGACGAGTTCGGCGAACGCGAACGGCTTGGTCAGGTAGTCGTCCGCGCCGAGGCCGAGACCCTCGACGCGGTCGCGGATCCCGGCTGCGGCGGTCAGCAGAAGTACCCGGGTACCTGCGCCGGAGCCGACGATCGAGCGGCACACCTCGTCGCCGGTCTGCCCCGGCATGTCCCGGTCGACGACGGCTACGTCGTACTGGTTGACGCCGACCCGTTCCAGGGCGCTGTCCCCGTCGTACACCACGTCGACCGCCATGGACAGCCGGCGCAGTCCTTCGGCCACCGTGTCGGCCAGCAGCCGCTCGTCGTCCGCCACCAGCACCCGCACGCCGCGTCCCTCGCTCTCGCTCACCGCCCGACAGGTTCGCACAGCGCGGATAAAGGATGCATAAGGACGCCACTGACGCCCTGCTGACCGGCAGGCCTCGATCATGGTTCGGTCCCTGCCCGCCCTGTTGTTTCCGGTGGTGCTCCTTGCGCAAAATCATGACAAACAGCTTTATAGCTCTCCTGGTGATCGTAGCTGTCATTCCTTTGTGGGCACCTGGCGCGGCAGCTATCGCGTACGGGGAGGACACGCCCGATGGCGACTACCGGTTCTCGGTTCTGCTCACCGCGACGGGCCTGCCAACCCCCGGCGGCGGCACCCGGGACAGTTGGTGCTCCGGCGCGTTGATTGCGCCGCGTTGGGTGATCACCGCCGGGCACTGCTTCCGAGACGTCAACGGCCAACGGGTCGGTCGCACCGTGGCTCGCCGTACCACCGCGACGATCGGGCGCACGGACCTCCGGGGGCGAGACGGGCAAGAAATCGAGGTCGTCGCGGTGCGCCAGGCCGATACCGCCGACGTTGCTCTCGCCGAACTCCGCACCGCGGTCACCGGCATAGCACCGCTGAAGATCGGTACCGGGCCTCCGGCGGTGGGCGAGACACTTCGGCTGACGGGCTACGGCCTGTCCACCGGCGGTGGCCCTATCGTCCCCACGACGCGATTGCAGACCGGCCAGTTCATCGTCGTCGCGATCGGCGACACCCTGATCGAGACGTCGGGCCAGGCCCCCCGCCAGGACACCAGCCCGTGCCCGCACGACTCCGGCGGACCGTATTTCCGCGATCGGCCTGGCAGGACACGAGAGCTGGTGGCCCTGGTCAGCACTGGACCGCCCTGTCCCCACCGCGGTCCCGACTTCAGCACCCGAACCGACAATCTCCATGCCTGGATCACCGGCACGATGGCTGAGACGTCGGACAAGAGCCGGGCCGGCGGCGGCGCGCTTCTGCTCCTCGTGGCCTGCGTGTCCTTGCTCGCCCTTCTTCTCCTCCTGGCGAGCCGTCGTACAGGCGATCGCCGCCGGCGGTGACAGGCGGGCGTCGCCGCGGTTGAGCCCTGGCCGCTGGGCGTGCCGGCGGGCGATCAGGTCCCGGTGCCAGCGCAACTCGGCTCGGGGCGGACCAGCAGCCGCGGACGGCGCAGCACGTCGCGTGGCAGCGGGTGCAGCAGGGCGGCCAGCCACGCCCGATCCGCCCGCGTGAACCGCAGCCGTACGCCGTGCAGTTGGCGTTCGAGGACCATGATCGTTCGAAGACCAGTCAAACACCGGGTTCAGCGCCGCGGTCAGGCGGCGCCAGCCCCGTGGCCGCCAGTCAGCCGTCGATGTAGATGGCCTGGAAATCCCAGCCCTGCTCTTGGCCGCCCGTCATGCTCCACTGAATCAGGCGTGCGCCCACGTCGACGCTGCCGCCGCCTTCGACGGAAACCACCTTGCCGCTCTTGCCGTTGATCAGGTAGCCGCCGCTGCTGCGCCAGCTCTGCTCGGCTCCGCCGTTGCAGGTCCATTGGATGATCGCGGCGCCGTTGGCGGTGCTGCCGCCGCCCGCGACGGACAGGCACTTGCCGCTCTTGTCGTTGATGATGCGCGAGCCAGACCAGTGCCAGAAACGTTCCGGCGTGCTGTCGCCGGGGAAGGGACAGCCCCATTGGATGATTTGGGCGCCGTTGGCCAGGCTGCCGCCGCCGCCGACGGACATGCACAGTGCACTCTTGTAGTTCATGATGTTGTAGTGGGTGGCGGCCTGGGCCGGAGACGCGACGGCCAGCGTGGACGCGGTGACCGCCGCGGTCGCCGTCAGACCGGCCAGGATTGTACGTACGCTGCGTGACACGCGGGCTCCCCTTGTCGGATGTTCCCTACGGCTCTCATGTAAATTGATCTCAAAGATCATCCAGTGCCGACTCTACGATCTCGCCACACGGGACGAAACCGACGCAAGATCGAATTTGCGTGCTGTTCACCGGCTTGCCCGCTGCCCGCGTCGTCGTCGGCTCCCTGGTCGTCCTCGTGGTCGTTGACGTCCTCCATGCTGTCGTCGCCCTCGGCGGCGGGTGGTTCGGTAACCTTGGCGTGGCAACCGGTGGGCGCACGCCTTCCACCGCAGCGTGGCTGAGCGGCGGTCGGCAGTAGGCGGTTGTCCACCATAGTCATGTCGATCTTTTGTCGGAGGTCGCTGCGGGTGTGGTGGCGGACGCTGACCTGGGCTGGTGCCCCCTGTTGGCGGGGCGGCACCGTCGGCTGGGGGCGAGGGTCGGTGGTGACACTCGCGTCACACCGACCGAGGAAGCCGGCCGTACCAGTTGACCTACCGGAAACGCATTTCGTCGTCCTCGCCACAGTGGAAGGCATCGAGACCGGGACCGCCGTCACGATGTGCGGCTGGGCCGATCAGATCAGCGCCGGCACGGTCACCTTCCTCACAGGGCGCAGTTCGAAGAGCTGGCCCGCGCCGTCACCGCGGCCGATCCTGCCACGCTCGCGGATCGACTGCCCTGACGATGTAGGGCTCTAGGCCTCCGTCCAAGCCCTGGACGTCACCGGGTCCGCACGCGTGATCCGCGCCATGGTGCAACTACTGCTCAACGCCACGGGTCCACGGCATCCGGCGCCCACCCTCCGTCAGTCGTGGTCGTGGCCGCTGCCGATGGTGCGCGGTACCCGGTCCTCGGTGCCGGGCTCTACGACGACGAACTGGCCCATCATGCCCTTGTCCTCGTGGCGCAGGATGTGGCAGTGGTACATGTAGGGCGAGACCGGGTCGGTGTAGGTGCCGAACCGTGCGGACAGCCGCACCTTCGCGTTCTTCGGGATGAAGACGGTGTCCTTGGGCCCTTGTTGGTACGCGGGTGGCGCGGCGCCGTTGATCTCCAGGATGCGGAACGGCACTTCGTGGATGTGGAAGTTGTGCGCGTACGTCGTGTTGTCAATTTCCCAGATTTCGTGGGCGCCGGCCGGCACCACCTCGTCGATTCGAGTCATGTCCATGTCCTTTCCGTTGATCTCGGAGCCGGACAGCACGAACGTACGCCTGTGTGCGCCGGCCGGCGGTGCCTCGGCCGGGTCGCCGCCGAGCGCATCCGGCAGCGGCGCCGAGCCGGTCAGGGGGGCGGCGGCGATCAGCTTCAGCAGTTGGAAGTCTTCTTCCTCGATGTCGTTGGCCTGCTTTTCGTTCTCACCTCGGGAATCCAGCATGGCCTGCTCCCCGGTGGTGAACCTGACAACGATTTCCGCCCGCTCCCCTGGGCTGAGCTTCACCCGGTCCACGGTCACCGGCCGCTCCAGTAGTCCGAGGTCGGTGGCGATCACCTGGAACTGGCGGCCGTCTGCGAAACCGAGCCGGTACACCCGGGCGTTGGAGGCGTTGAGTAGCCGAAACCGCACCAACTCGGTCCGCACCTGAAAGAAGGGGGCGTAGGTACCATTGACCAAAATCTGATTGCCGAGGAACCCGAAGGTGCCGCTGTTGACGCCACCCGTGTTGAGCGCGCCGTCGCGGTCGAACCGCTTGTCCTGGATGATCAAAGGCACGTCGTCCACGCCGTAGTCGCTCGGCAGGTTGGGGCCGTTCGGGTCGTCGATCAGGAGGAGCCCGGCCAACCCTCGGTACACGTGCATGGCGGTTTTCTCGTGCAGGTGGGGGTGGAACCAGGTGGTGGCAGCTGCTTGGTTGATCGTCCACTCAGGACGCCAGGTGGCGCCTGGGGCGATCATCTGGTGCGGGCCGCCATCCATCTTGGCCGGCAGGCGCATGCCGTGCCAATGCAGGGTCGTCGCCTCGTTGAGCCGGTTCGTCACTGCCATCTGGACTCGGTCGCCCCGAGCAACCCGTACGGTCGGCCCGAGGTACGACCCGTTGATGCCCCAGGTCTTCGTCGTCAAGCCGGGCAGAAACTCCGAGCGTCTGTCCGCCAGCAGATCGAGCGAGAAACGTTTGACTCCGGCGGTCGGCTGGGGATCGGCCAGCGGAGGGATCCGCAGCCGGTTGGTGAACTCGGGATCATTCGGTCCCTCCCAATCCGATGAGCAGGAGCCGGTGGTGGCGGCCAGCCCGGACAGGGCGCCGATCAGCAGTACGCTTCGCCGTTTCATGTGTCGGGCTCCATTCCTCGACCTTTTCCCGATCTTCGGTCTGCCCATTCATCGGCCTGTCCGCAGCAGCCCTCGAATGCGGGACCGTGAGCCGTTTCGCCGGGCTCGCCGCTCCATCCTGCACGGCGTTTGCCTTCGAGTGCATCGGGGAAGTCCCGGACCGCCGTGAGCTGCGCTTATACGGACACGAAGGTGATCGCGTACAACGCAGGTCGTAGCAGGTGCGACGGTGGCTGCGCTTTTTGCGCACGTCGAACTCATTCCCTGGTCCGACGGTTAACGACCGGCGTTCAGGCATAGTTCGGAGCCTGGGAGAGAGGGTGACCCGTGACGAAAATTGCCGCCATGGCCGCGCTCGGGCTGATCGTCGGGCTGATCGCCGGTGTATCGCTCCTGGACAACGGACGGGGGGTGACGACGGCGCAGATCGTCACGACCGTCGGCGGCACCCCGATCGGAGGCCTGACCGGAAGCTCGATGAAAATCTGCCGACACCGTTCACGGAGCCGCATACGGTGACCGATATGCGAATCCTCCAGTGGGCGGCGGTGCGCGAGGTGGCCGTGCCGGCTGCCATCGTCGCGTTGGACGTCGTCTGGGTGGCGGCGTCCGACGCCCCGTCCGGTCGGCCGATGTGGCCGGTGGGCTGGATGCTCACCGCGCTCAGCGGCGCGGCCCTGGTCGTGCGACATCGCCGCCCGCTGTTCGCGCTGGCGGTCGCGGCCGGCTGCGCGGTCGTGTACTACCCGGGTGGGTACCCGGACTCACCGATGGGCCTTGCCCTGCTCGTGGCGTTGGCCGGCGTCGCCCGTCGCTGCCGCCGCCCCGCGGCGGTCGTCTCGGTGGCCGCGATCCTCGTGGCGTTCCTGGCCGTCAGCAACTTCGGTGACGATCGGGCCGCACGGTCCAGGCAGCCGCAGAGCGTTTTCGGGCTGGGAGTGGTTCTCCTTGCCGCTGTAACGCTCGGCGAGGTGACGCGCAACCGGCAGGAGCGGCTCGCCGCCGCCGAACGTCGGGCCAGCGAAGCGGAACGGTCCCGCGAGGACGAGGCACGCCGCCGGGCGACCGAGGAGCGGCTGCGCATCGCCCGCGACCTGCACGATGTGGCAGCCCACCAGATTTCGCTGATCAATGTGCAGGCCAATGCCGCACTGCACCGACCTGACCCCGACTCCGCGTTCGCCGCCCTGGAAGCGATCCGTGATGCCAGCAAGGAGGCTCTCCGCGAGATGCGAACCGTGCTCGGCGTGTTGCGCCAGGTGGACCAACCCGGCACCGAACCGTCGACGCCATCCCTGACCAGGGTGGCTGATCTGGTCGCATACGCCCACACCGCCGGTCTGCGGGTACAGCTCACCGGCGACCCTCCAGGCCAGCTACCGCCGGCCGTCGACCTCGCCGGATACAGGATCGTGCAGGAGTCACTGACCAACGCCCTGCGGCACGCCCAAGCTACCCAGATCACTGTGGACCTCCGCCGGACCGGAACCGGAATGGAGGTGGAGATCACGGACAACGGTAGGGGCCCGGTCGATGCGAGCCGGATCCGTTCCGGCAACGGCATCCGCGGCATGACCGAGCGCGCTGCTGCGGTGGGTGGCCGGCTGACCGCTGTGCCGGATCCGGGCGGTGGTTTCCGGGTACATGCCTGGCTACCGACGGGCCCAGCGCGAGAGTCGCGGACGTGATTCGGGTCCTGATCGCCGACGACCAGACCCTGGTCCGGGCCGGATTCCGCTCGATCCTCAGCAGCGGGCAGGGTATCGAGGTCGTGGCCGAGGCCGCCGACGGGGCGGAAGCCGTCCGCCTTTCGCTGCGCGAGCGACCTGACGTGGTGCTGATGGACGTACGGATGCCCGTGCTGGACGGTATCGAGGCAACCACGCAGATCGTCGCCGATGCCCGCCTCGCCGCAGTGAAAGTGGTCATCCTTACCACCTTTGATCTCGACGAGTATGTCTACGGCGCGTTGCGGGCTGGTGCCAGCGGCTTCCTGGTGAAGGACACCGAGCCGGTCGAGTTGATCCACGGTGTCCGGGTGGTGGCGCGCGGCGACGCGCTGCTCGCCCCGGCGGTGACGCGCCGGCTTATCGCGGAGTTCGCGGCCCGCGCAGCCGCCTCCGTGCCGTCAACGGCATCAGACGGGTTGACCCGGCGCGAAAGCGAGATCGCCGACCTCGTCGCGACCGGCCGGTCCAACGAGGAGATCGCGGCGATGCTGGTGATCAGCTCCGCCACAGTAAAGACCCACATCACCCGGATCCTGGCCAAACTGAACCTGCGCGACCGGGCACAGTTGGTGGTGTGGGCGTACGAGTCCGGGCGCGTGCGGCCAGGCTGGCTCGGTTGAGCAGGTGCCCGCGCTCGCCGCCCGACACCGTGGCGCCGTCCCCGCCGAGGCGGGTATCCCAGCGCTCGGGGAAGATGACTCGAGCCAGTCCAGGAGCTGGACCCTGTGGGCCGCTGCGCGCAGGTCGGCGTCCGTGGCATCGGGCCGCTGCGCGCAGGTCGGCCTTCGTGGCATCGGGCCGGGCCAGGAGCAGGTTGGCGCGGATCGTGGCGTGGAAGACGTGCGCGTTCTGGGTCATGCCCGTGATCACAAGGCGGGCGTCGGCACCTGCAATCTCCCGCTGCTCGCGTCCGCCGGCGCGGATGCTTCCGGCTTCGTACGGGCGAAGCGCGTGAGTGCCGCGATCAGCGTTGACTCGCCGCAGCCGGTGGCGCCGAGGAGGACGGTGCGGCGGCCGGGCGGCAGCCGCAGGCTCGCCCCGTCTAGGGCCGGAGCCGCCGGCGTGGCACACCCGCAGGTCGGTGACCTCCAGGCCGAGCGGCATCGGTGCGGCATCGGGGCCGGGA
>NZ_SMKN01000082.1 GCF_004348675.1 Micromonospora sp. KC606
CCGCCGCCGACGTGGTCATCGACACCTTCGCCCCGTCGCGCGGGCCCAAGCCGACCCCCGACGCGCCGAGGCCGCTCACCGCGGAGCAGACCGCCACCATCACCGCGGCGATCAAGGCCCAACCCGGCACGGCCCGGTTCTACGGCGTCGCCACCACGGAGGTGGCCGTTGCCGGGATGGCGGGTGCCGCACGCCTGTACGCCTTCGATGGCGACGCCTCCTGGGGCGGTTATGAAATGGTCTCCGGCCGATGGTTCACCCGTCCCGGCGAGGCAGCGGTGCCGGGCACGTTCCTGGCCGCGACCGGCGCCCGGATCGGCGATACCGTCACGCTGACCGATCACGGCGAGGCGGTAGCGGTCCGGATCGTCGGCGAGGTCTTCCACCCCACCAACAACCTGCTGGTGTTCACCGACGCCGCGACATTCGCTGCGACGAAGCCGACGCTGGTCGCCGCGAGCTATCACATCGGGCTCACCGACGGCACCGACGTGACCGGCTACGTCACTGGTTTGAACAGCGTGCTGGCGTCGTCCGGTTTCACCGCGCAGCACGGGCAGTCCGGGGACAGCAGCGACACGATCGTGCTGCTCAACGCGCTGGCTGCCCTGCTCACGCTGATGCTGGTAGCCGTCGCCGGGATGGGCGTGCTGAACATGGTCGTGCTCGACACCCGCGAACGCGTCCGCGACCTCGGCATCCACAAAGCACTGGGCATGACGCCTTGGCAGACCACCACGATGGTCATCGCCTCGGTCATCGTCACCGGCCTGACCGGCGGCGCGATCGGCACCTCCGCAGGCGTGGCCCTGCACCGGGTGGTCGTGCCCGCGATGGGACACAACGCCGGCATCACCCTGCCCGTCACCGTCACCGACGTCTACCAGCCGGCAGGCCTGGCGCTCCTCGGCCTGGGCGGCCTGCTGATCGCCATCCTGGGCGCACTCCTACCCGCCGGCTGGGCCGCCCGAACCCGCACCGCCGTCGCCCTGCGCACCGAATAGGCACGCCGATTCGGTGTTCCGCACCAACGAGAAAGGGAAACCATGAGGACAAAACCTTGGCGCCGACGGCTGCTGCTCACCGCGACCGCGCTGACCGTGATCGCAACCGTGGCGGCGTTGACCTCCGTGGCGTTCGCGAACCCTACGAACACGCCGAGCGGCAACGACTCCTCGACGCCGGCCGCACGTGCCTACGCCGGTCCGTCCGCCGCGCTGTACCTGCCAAGACCGACCGGACGCCATCCGGTCGGCGCAACCGCCCTGTACCTGAAGGACACGTCCCGCCCCGACCCCTGGGTCGCCGAGGCCAACGCCCGGGAGCTGATGGTCTCGCTGTGGTATCCGGCGAGATTCGCAGGGAAGCGCCGCGCCCTGTACATGACGGCGACGGAGTCGGAGCTACTCCTGAAGGACGGCGGAATCGCCGGCGTGCCGTACGACGCGTTGAGCAAGGTCCGCACCAACGCCTTCACCGATGTCGTACCGGCCGGACGCCCACGGGCCCTTCCCCTTGTCGTGCTTTCCCCCGGCTTCACCAAGCCCCGCAGCACGCTCACCGCATGGGCCGAGGACCTCGCCAGCCACGGCTACCTCGTGGCCGGCATCGAGCACACCTACGAGAGCGTCGCCACGACCTTCCCCGACGGCCGGGTCACCACCTGCGCGGCGTGCGAACTACCTGACCGGACCGAGGAGTTCTGGAAGGAGGTGGGTCGGGTCCGGGCGGCTGACGTCTCGTTCGTGCTCGACGAGCTGACCGGATCGCGCCCGGCGTGGCAGGGTGCCTCGCTGATCGACCCGTCCAGGATCGCGATGGCGGGTCACTCCGCCGGCGGGGCCAGCGCGCTGGCGGCAATGGCAGCCGACACCCGGCTACGCGCGGGAATCGACATCGACGGGCTCACTCACGACTCGGTCCCGTACACGGAACTGTCCCGGCCGTTCCTGTTCCTGGGCAGGCAGGGAAACTTCAGCCCGGGAATGCCCTCGGCTGTCTCGTGGGAACGCGACTGGGCGCGCCTGACCGGATGGAAGCGCTGGCTCCTGGTGGCCGGCGCCCAACACGCCTCCTTCACCGACGTCGCGCTTCTCGCCGAACAAGTGGGCCTCGACATCGGCGCCGACCTGCCCGCGAACCGCGCCATGGAGATCACCCGCGCCTACGTACGCGCATTCTTCGACCTGCACCTGCGAAACCCGCACCAATCCATACTAAACGGGCCATCGCCTCGCTACCCGGAGGTCACGTTCTGCGCCCCGGAGGCGAGAATCTGCCGGTGACGGTCCCGCCCCGGCGTCACCGTGGACGACGTCCAGGGCGACGCCGGGCCAGCCGGACGGTGTCGAACAGCGGACGGCATCAGCGTGAGCGGTTCCCCGCGCCTGGGATGCGGTTCTGGCGGCGTCCGCTGCCCGTTTTCCGCGTTGTGGGGCACCCCGCGGCCCCGGTGTGAGCGGCTTGTCGTCCTGCCCCGGCGCGAAGGCCGTCGGGGCAGGACGACACCGGGGCTCAGAGCGCGGCGCGGATCGCCTCGGCCAGGGTGGTCGGGCGGCGGCCGATCACCTTCTCCAGGTCGGCCACCGGCACGTGCAGCTCGCCCCGGGCCAGGCCCTGGTCGGCGTCGGCGAGGACGGCCGCGTACGCCTCGGGCAGCCCGGCGGAGACCAGCAGCGCGGTGTACCCGTCGACCGGCAGGTCGGTGTAGCGGATTTCCCGGCCGGACTGCCGAGACAGCTCGGCGGCCAGCTCGGGCAGGGTGAACGCCTCGCCGCCCAGCTCGTACACCTGACCGGCGTGACCGTCGGTGGTGAGCACCTCGGCGGCGGCGTCGGCGTAGTCGGCGCGGGTGGCGGCACTGACCCGCCCGTCGCCGGCGGATCCGGCGACACCGTGCGCCAGGTAGGTGGGCAGTTGGCCGGTGTAGTTCTCCAGGTACCAGCTGTTACGCAGCAGCACGAGCGGCAGTCCGGAGGCGCGCAGTTCCTCCTCGGTGGCCCGGTGCTCGACGGCCAGGGTCATCTGCGCGGTGTCGGCGTGGGCGATGCTGGTGTAGGCGACCAGCCCGACACCGGCCTCGCGGGCGGCGGCGATCACGTTCTGGTGCTGGGCCAGCCGCTGCCCGACCTCGCTGCCGGAGACGAACATCAGCTTCTCGGCGTCGGCGAACGCGGCGCGCAGTGACGCGGGGTCGGTGTAGTCGGCGGCGCGGACGACGACGCCCCGGTCGGCCAGGTCCGTGAGCCGGGCCACGTCCCGGCCGAGCGCGACGATCTGGTCGGCCGGTACGCCCCGACGCAGCAGGGATTCGACGATCAGGCGGCCCAGGTGTCCGGTGGCGCCGGTGACGACGATCGACATGACGTGCTCCTTCGGTGCGGTTTGCACTTGCACCCCTGAGCAACGGGAAGGAATCCGCCTTACTTCCCGTTGGAGAGTAGGCACCTTTGAGTGCGTCGCGAACCAATGGAGAGTGAGCAGATGGAACCCGACCCGTTCAACCGCAACTGCGGAAGCCGGCAGATCCTCGACCGCATCGGCGACCGGTGGAGCGTGCTCGTGGTGCTCACCCTCGCCGACGGCGGCAGCCGCTACAGCGAGCTGGCCGGCCGCATCGACGGCATCAGCCAGAAGATGCTCACCCAGACCCTGCGCGGCCTGGAACGCGACGGCATCGTGACCCGCACGGTGTACGCCAGCGTTCCGCCCCGGGTCGACTACGCCCTCACCGACCTCGGCCGCAACCTGCTCGACCTGGTCGCCGGGCTGGAGGCGTGGGCCACCACGCACCTGGCCGAAGTGGAGTCCGCCCGCGCCCGCTACGACGCCGGTCGCTGAACGGTAAGGGGTGGACGTGAGGGCCGTCATAACGGCTGGACGATCACCCCGGCGGTGCTGCTAGCCTTCTCGGCAGGTCATGAGCGCCAGCGTCAAGCCCCGGCTCGCTGGCCGGCAACCCTCCTCCACGGTGGGGTGCTCCGGGTGAAGACCAGGCACCGGCGTGGCGCCGGTGCAAGCGTGGCCTGGTTCCCAGGTCAGCACCGACCCCAGGAGAACCATGTCTGCTGATCTTCTCGCCCCGCCCCTCGGTGGTGCCCCGCCGGTCGCCGGCGTCGCGCTGGTCAGGCGGCGGCACGTCGACCTGATGCGGGTCTGCAGCGACGGCTGTCGCCGCCCGACCGGCTAGTCGGCCCCCTTTTCCGGTATCCCCCGCGGTGCGCCCTGCCGGCGTGCCGTCCCCGGCGTGCGCCCACGCCCGCCGACGTTCAGCCATGGAGAAACCTGTGCGATTCCTTCCTGCCCTGTCCAAGGTGGCCGCGCTCGGCGCCGCCGCCGTCCTCGCCGCCACCACGCTGACCGCCTGCGGCGGCAACGACGCGGCGGGCGACGCGAGCAACCCCTACCACCTGCTGCAGCCCGGCGTGCTGCGTGCCGGCACGCTCACCGACGCGCCGCCGAACGTCTACCTGAATGACGGCAGGTTCACCGGCTTCGACAACGACCTGCTGGTGGCCGCCGCCGGGAAGGTCGGCCTGAAGGTGGAGTTCGTCGGCACCGACTTCTCCGCCCTGCTGTCGCAGGTCGCCAACCGCAAGTTCGACATCGGCAGCTCCTCCATCACCATCACCGAGGCACGGAAGAAGACCGTGGACTTCGGCAACGGCTACGACTTCGGCTACTTCGGCCTGGACGTGCCCGCCGGCTCCACGATCACCGGTTTCGACCAGCTCGCCGGCACGCGGGTCGTGGTCGTGCAGGGCACCGTGCAGGACGACTACGCCACCGGCAAGGGCCTGAACCCGGTCCGGGTGCCCGACTACAACGGCGCGATCAACCAGCTCAGGGCCGGCACCGCCGACGCCTGGATCGCCCCGGCCGAGATCGGCGAGAAGTCCGCCGCCGACAGCAACGGCAAGATCAAGGTTGCGGCCAAGGAGCTCAGCCCGGCCCCCACCGCGTACGCCTTCGCCAAGGACAACGACAAGCTGCGCGAGGCGCTGAACAAGGGCCTCGACGAGGTCATCGCCGACGGCACCTGGGCCCGGCTCCAGGAGCAGTACTACCCGGGCCGGCCGGTACCGGCCGAGTTCACGCCCGGCAGTGGCACGGTGGCCGCGCCGTCGGCGTCGGCCACCTCCTGACGGTACGCACACCCGAGCGAGCGGGGCGGGAGGAGAATTCGATGGATCCGTTGAGCACCCTGTGGGAGACCTTCTTCGACTGGGACTCCATGCGCGAGGCGCTGCCCGAGATGCTCACCGTCGGGCTGCCCAACACGCTGATCCTGGCGGTCTCCGCCGCCCTGCTCGGCTCGGTGCTGGGCATGCTGCTGGCCGTCGCCGGGATCTCCCGTACCCGGTGGTTGCGCTGGCCGGCCCGGGTCTACACCGACGTGTTCCGTGGCCTGCCGGCCGCGGCGACCATCCTGCTCATCGGCGTCGGCCTGGCACCGCTGGGCATGCAGGTCTGGGGCCCCAACCCCTACCCGCTGGGCATTCTTGCGCTGTCCCTGATCGCCGCCGCCTACATCGGCGAGATCTTCCGCTCCGGCATCCAGAGCGTCGAGGCGGCGCAGCTGGAGGGTGCCCGCGCGCTCGGCTTCTCCTGGGGCGAGGCGATGCGGCTGGTGATCGTCCCGCAGGGCGTACGCCGGGTGCTGCCGGCCTGGGTGAACCAACTGATCGCCCTGATCAAGGACTCCAGCCTGGTCTACTTCCTGGGGCTGCTGGCCAGCCAGCGGGAGCTGTTCCGGATCGGGCAGGACTACGCGGCCAACACCGGCAACCAGTCCGCGCTGCTGCTGGCCGGCCTGTGTTACCTGGTGCTGACCGTCCCGCTGACCCACGCGGTGAACTGGATCGACCGGCGGCTGCGCCAGGGCCGCGCGGTGGCCGTGCGCCCCGACGACGACGGCGGTCTGGCCGTGGCCGGCGAGACCGCCCTGCCGCCGGAGACCGCCGCACCGACCCGGAAGGACCCGCGATGACGGAATCGGTCAGCCTCACCGTGCGCGACGTGCATCTGGCCTTCGGGGCCAACAGGGTGTTGCGCGGCGCCGACCTGGACGTAGCCCGTGGCGGCACCGCCTGTGTCGTCGGCCCCTCCGGCTCCGGCAAATCGACGCTGCTGCGCACCATCAACCGGCTCATCGAGCCGGACACCGGTGACGTGCTGCTGGACGGGCGCAGCGTGCTGCGCGACGACCCGGACGCGCTGCGCCAGCGGGTCGGCATGGTGTTCCAGCAGTTCAACCTCTTCCCGCACATGACCGTGCTGCGCAACATCACCCTGGCGTTGCGAAAGCTGAAGAAGCTGTCCGAGGAGGAGGCCGTCCAGGTCGCCCGTGCCCAGCTGGAACTCGTGGGGTTGGCCGCCAAGGTCGACTCCCGGCCCGCGCACCTGTCCGGCGGACAGCAGCAGCGGGTGGCGATCGCCCGCGCGCTGGCCCTGCAACCACAGGTGATGCTCTTCGACGAGGCCACCTCGGCGCTCGACCCGGAGCTGGTCAAGGGCGTCCTCGGCGTGATGGCCGACCTGTCAGCCGGCGGGATGACCATGGTGGTGGTCACCCACGAGATGGGCTTCGCCCGTTCCGTCGCCGACACCGTCGCCTTCATGGACCACGGCGTGGTCCTCGAAGCCGGCGAACCCGCCGCGATCTTCGAGGCTCCGGAGCATCCCCGGCTGCGCCGCTTCCTCTCCCAGGTGCTCTGACCCCGCCTCCCGTTGCACTGGCCCGGCTGCCCAGAAGAGCGACGGCCGCCGACGTTGAGCCGGTCACGGTCAGGACGACCGCCAGCAACGCACCGCGCCGCCCCCGCCAGCGGCGGGAGCGGCGTCGTCAGAGCCGGCGGCGCGGTGGCCGTCAGGTCATGTCGTCGTACCGGCGGTCGATCGGCGCGGGCTTCGCCACCGGCTCCGGCCCGGCCACCGGCGCCGAAACCTCCAGCTCCGGGGTGGCGGTCACCGGCTCCTCGTCGAGCTGCAACGGGGACACTTCGTCGTCGTCGAGGCCGGCGTAGATCTCCTTGCCCCGGCCGCGCCGCCTGTCGTTGAGGAACGCGATCCCGACCGCGCCGAAGTAGAGCGCGGACAGACACAGCGCCAGGGCGGTCATACCGAACGGGTCCGGGGTCGGGGTGACCACCGCCGCGAAGGCGAAGAACAGGAAGACGGCCACCCGCCACCAGCCCAACAGCTTCCGCGCGCTGGCCAGCCCCACGAAGTTGAGCATCAACACGATCAGCGGGAACTCGAACGCCACCCCGAACAGCAGGATCAGATTCGTGACGAACGAGATGTACCGGGTGATGTCCAGCGTCGTGGTGATGTCGCCGCCGCCGGAGACGTTGAGCAGGAACGCCAAGCCCTTGGCGGTGACGAAGTACGCCAGCACCGCGCCGGCGGCGAACAGCGGCGCCGCCAGACCGGTGAAGAAGTACGCGTACCGCCGCTCGTGCCGGTGCAGACCGGGGGCGATGAACGCCCAGAGCTGGTAGAGCCAGACCGGGGCGGCGATGATCAGACCGACCCAGAGGCCGACCTTCAACTGGAGCAGGAACAGGTCGGCGGGACCGAGCTGGACGAAATTGCAATTCCCGTCGACCAGGCGCGACTTCGGCAGGTCGCAGTACGGCTTCTGCAGCAGGTGCAGCACCGGACCGGAGAGCCAGATACCGAAACCGAAACCGACCACGACGGCCAGCGAGGCACGGAACAGGCGGTTACGCAGCTCACGGATGTGCTCAATGAGCGTCATGGACCCGTCGGCGGCCCGGTCGAACTTGCTCGGGCCGCGCTTGCGGAGCGCGAAGGCCACGGTGCTCGGGCCCCTTCGGTCAGTTGTCGCGGACGCGCTGCACCGGGTCGACCGGCGGGGCGAGCGGCTGCTGCGGGGCCTGCGGCGCGTACGGCTGCTGGGGCTGCGCGTACTGCTGCTGCGGCTGGACATAGGGCTGCTGCGCGTACTGCTGCTGCGCGTACTGCTGCTGCGCGGCCTGCGGCGGCAGCGGCTGGTAGCCGGCCTGCGCGTCGGCCTTCTCGGCCAGGTCGCGGTCGTCGTCGTGCAGGCTCTTGGTCTCCGCCTTGATGATCCGCAACGAGCGGCCCAGCGAGCGGGCCGCGTCGGGGAGCCGCTTCGCGCCGAACAGCAGGATCAGCACGACCACGAGAACGGCGATGTGCCACGGCTTGAGGGCACCCATGGGAAGCTCCAGTCGCTCTGTGTCGAAGGGTGGGTCGGAGCCCATCGTACGTGCGTCGTGGCCCGTTGCCACCCGCCGGGCCACTGATGGCGCGGCCCGCCGGTGAAGTCTTGACCACCCGGAAGTGTCCCGTCAACCATCCGCCGGAGTTCGTCCGGACGCGAAACAAAGCACGAACGCGCAGCTCGCGTGCGGTTCACCGGCCGGGGTCGATCACTTTCCGCGCTTGGCCCTGATCAGTGCCACCCGCTCCTGGGCGAGCTCGGCCCGCTGTTGCAGCGCCTCGGCCCGCGCCTGCAGCGCCTCGGCGGTCTCGCGCAGCGCCTCCGCGTCGGTCTGGCGGCGTTGCAGGGCCAGCGCCGCCCGACGCAGCCCGGGCACCCGCGCCGCGACCGGCCGGACAGCCAGGGCCAGCACGACGAGCGCGAACAGCACCACCGCGAGCACGATCCACTTCACCACGCGGATCAGCCTACCGGGGGGCCGCCTCCACCGCCGGGTCGGCCGACGGCGCCGCGCCGACCGGTGTCGCGTACGCCTCCAGCGCAGCGGCGGCCTGGGCGCGGACCTGGTCGGCCAGCTCGGCCGGGGCGACCACGGCGACCTCCGGCCCCAGCCCGAGCACGAACCGGCGTGCCCAGCCCAGGTCGGTCACCCGCAGCGACACCAACCACCGGTCGCCGTCGGCCTCCACCCGCTCGCAGGGGTAGTACTCGGTGATCCACCGCTCCCCCCGACCGATCCGCAGGGTGATCAGCGGCAGGTCCGGCGAGGGGCGGAAGACGCCGTCGGCGAGGTCGTGCGGGCGGGCCTGCGGCGGGACCGTGGCGGGCTCGTCGAGCTCGGCGACCGCGTCGATCCGGTCGGCCCGGAACAGCCGCACCCCCTCCGCCCGCCGGCACCACGCCTCCACGTACGCCCGGCCGCCGACCACGAGCATCCGCAGCGGGTCGATGGTCCGCTCGGTGGTCTCGTCCCGGGCCGCCGTGTAGTAGGTGATCCGCAAGGCCCGGCCCCGTTCGACGGCGGCGCTGAGCTCGCGTACCCGCTCGGTGTCGCCGGGAAGCCGCACCGCCACCGGCGCACCCACCAGATCCCCGGCCGCGCTCTCGATCTTGGCTAGGGCCCGCTCGACGGCCTCCCGGTTGGTCACCCCCGGCGTCTCGGCGAGCATCCGCAACGCCACCACCAGGGCGAGCGCCTCATCCGGAGTGAGCCGCAGCGGCCGGTCGATGCCGGCGTCGTAGGTGATGGTCACCCGGTCGCCGTCGAAGGCCATGTCGATCAGGTCGCCGGGGCCGTACCCGGGCAGCCCGCAGACCCAGAGCAACTCCAGGTCCTCCCGGAGCTGCCGCTCGGTGACGCCCAGGTCCCGCGCCGCCTCGGCGATCTCGATGCCGGGGCGGGCCAGCAGGTAGGGCACCAGGTTCAGCAGCCGGGCCAGCCGGTCGGCGGAGGTGCGGGGGCCACCCCTGGCGGCCGGGCGGGTCACCGGGGACCCCCGGCCACGGCCAGCTCCTCGTGCCGGGCGGCGATCTCCTTGAGCCGCTGGATGACCACGTCCCGCACCTCCGGCGGATCCAGCACCCGCACGTCCGGGCCGTACCCGACGAGCTGCCCGGCGAGGTAGTCGGCGTCGGCGTACGGCAGGGTCAGCAGGTCGCCGTCGGGGCCCGGCTCGGTCCGCACCGCCCAGCGGCGCAGGCCGGCGGCCCGGCCCGGGGCGGCCAGCACGACGGCCCGGCCGGTCCGCTCCACCGGCCCCGACCAGCGGGCGACATGGCTGATCAGATCCAGGCCGGCGGGCGGTTCGTAGCCGCCCGGCCGCCCGGTCACCCGGACCGGACCCACCACGCGGGAGAGCCGGAAGCAGCGGGTGGCGCCCCGGTCCAGGTCGTGGCCGACGACGTACCAGCGGCCCCGCCAGCAGACCACGCCCCACGGTTGCAGTCGACGCCGGCTCGGCGCGTCCCGGTCCGGCACCCGGTAGTCGAACCCGACCTCGCGCCGGTCCCGGGCAGCGGCGGTCAGCGGCGCGAACGCCGGGTCGACGGTCACCATCGGCTCCAGCCCCAGGGTGGCCTGCGGGTCGACGTCCACCCCGGCGGCGCGCAGCTTCGCCAGGCCGGAGGACGCGGCGGCAGCCAGCCCGGCGTGCTGCCAGAGCCGCGCGGCGATCCCCACCGCGGCGGCCTCGTCCGGCTCGAGGGGAATGTCCGGCAGGGCGTACTCGCGGTGCGCGATCCGGTAGCCGGGCTCGGCGTCGAAGACGCTGGCCGTCCCGGTCTCCAGCGGCACGCCCAGCTCGCGCAGCTCGGCCTTGTCCCGTTCGAACTTGCGCTGGAACGCCTCGTGTTCCTTCGGGTCGTCCGGATCGTGCTCGTAACCGGGCACGGTCGCGGCGATCTGGGCGGCGGTCAGGAACCGTCGCGTGGACAGCAGGCAGATCACAAGGTTGACCAGGCGTTCGGTGCGGTTCCGCGACACGGGTGAACGCTAGCAGCCCGCGCGGTACACCCGTGCACCCGCGCGGGCGCGTCGGGCGCCGCCACCGCGCACCGCTGGTCGGAGCGGCCGGGACCGACCTTCGGCCCGCCCCGGTCACCAGGTGACGGGGAGCGCCACCGGTCCGCCGTCCGTCTGCCCGTGTACCCAGACCAGCTGCCCGATCGGCACGTCGAGCCGGAGACCGGGCAGGTGCCGGGCGAGCGCGGTGAAGGCCGCGCCGAGTTCGACCCGGGCCAGGGCCGCGCCGAGGCAGTGGTGCGCTCCTCGGCCGAACGCCAGGTGGAGGCTGTCGGCTCGACGGTCCGGCAGGAACCGGTCCGGGTCGGTGAAGTGCCCGGGATCACGGTTGGCCGCCTCCAGGCGGACCAGGACCAGGTCGCCGGAGGCGATGCGGACACCGGCCAGCTCGACGTCGGCCTGAGCCCAACGCGGAAAGGGCTCCCCCACGATTCCCGCCTGCCGGCGCAGCACCTCCTCGACGACCGGATCGACCGCCTCCGGCGCGCCGGCCAGACCCGCGAGCCGACCCTCGGTGACGAGTTGGATCACGCCGACCGAGATCGCGTTGCGGGCCGTCAGGTAACCCGCGGCGACGAGGCTCGCCGCCATGCCGGTGAGCTCGGCGTCGCTGAGCCGCCCGTCATCGGCGTCACGGACGGTGATCAGCGTGCTCAGCAGATCGTCGCCGGGTCGCTCGCGCGCGGTGACGACCAGTTCGGCGGCGTATCCGATGAGATCGTTCCAGGCCCGGCCCGCCGCGGCGGCGCTCTCCACGTCGGCGGCGAGAAAGTCGGTCGAGCTGACCGCGTCGACCAGCGCCCGGAACCGCTCCCGGTCGGGGAGGGTCACGCCGAGCAGTTCGCCGATCACCAGTGCGGCGAGCGGTGCGGCGAATCCCGCGACGAGATCGGCGGGCGGACCCGCGCCGACGACGGCCCGGACGTGTTCCTCGGCGATTTGCTCGACGCGTGGGCGCAGCGTGGCGATCCGCCGCGCCGTGAACGCCTTCGAGACCAACCGGCGCAGCCGGGTATGGGCCGCACCGTCCTGGAACAGCGTGTCGTTGCCCTCGGAGGGGGTGCCCGGAGGCGTCAGCCCGAAGCGCGGATCGGACAGCACCTTCGCGACAGCGTCATACGACGTGACCAACCAACCCTGTTGGCCGCCCGGGGTCACCACCGCCGATACGGGCTCGGTCTGCCGTAGCTGTGCGTAGAGCGGTGGTGGGTCCAGCGGTCCGGGCCGGTCGAATGGCAGAGTCCGCGTCGTCGACATGGTGGTGCCTTTCCGTCTGAGGGGGAACACGTCTCACGCCCGCTGCCTGAGCAGGGCGAGGAGGAGCCGGAACGTCGCCACCTGCGCGGCTGACAGCTCCTGGGACAGCGCCGCCAGCCAGCCACCGTTGCCGGCGGTGTCCAGGCTCACGACCATGGCCGCGGCCATCTCGGCGGGGAGGTAGGCGGCGAGATCCCCGGCGAGGGGTGCCACCCGGGGATCGTCCGGACCGGCGTCGGCGAGCTCGTCCAGCCGGGCGTAGAGCGCCTGCCCGGCGGCGGACGCCTCCGGCTCGACGAGCGGGCGGAACAGCGCCGCCAGTCCGGCCCGGTCGGCCGGGTCTGCGCCGGCGTCGATGACCGTCAGCAGGTCACGGTCGACCTCGGCGAACGCCGATCGCCCGGCCGGCAGCGCCCGCAACACCGCCGCCATGTCGGGCGAAACGGTCGAGTCGGGACACGGTTCGTCCTCCGCCAGCAACAACGCGAGCCGTGTGCGCCGGGCCCCGATCTCCTCCTGCTGCCGGGCCAGGTCCGCGTCCAGTTCCGTGAGGACGTCACGTAGGTCCCGGGTTTGGTCGTCGGCGGCGACGTCGCGGACCTCGTCCAGGGACAGACCGAGTTCGGTCAGGCGGCGCACCCGGGCGAGCAGCACCGCGTCGCGCAGCCGGTACTCACGGTAGCCATTCGGCGACCGGGGTGGTTCGGGCAGGAGCCCCAGTTGGTGGTAGTAGCGCACGGTACGGGTGGACACCCCGACCAGCGACGCGAAATCGCCTATCCGCATACGGACAGTAGAAACGTTGACGCCGCGACAGGGTCAAGCCGATCCACGCGCCGCGGCCTGACCTGCGGCGCTGGTCGGCCTGGTGATCGCCGGCGTCGGGTTGAACCTGTCCCACGCCACCGGCGACGAACTGTACGACGGCCTCGCCTCCATCCTGATCGGGCTGTTGCTGCTGGTCGTGGCGATCATCCTGGCCAGGAACAACATCTCGTTGCTGGTGGGGCGGGCGGTACCGGAACCGCTGCACCGGGAGATCGAACGGGAACTCGCCGCGCTGCCGACGGTGCACCGGATCGACACCCTGCTGACCATGCAACTCGGCCCGGACGACGTCCTGGTCGCCGCCAAGGTCGACTTCGACGACGAGGCCACCGGCGCCGACATCGAGGCCGCCGCCGACGAGGCCGAGCGCCGGCTCACCGGACGCTACCCGGAGATCGGGTACGTCTTCCTCGACCCGACCCGGTCCATGCCCGGCACGGACGGCCAGCGGGCCCGACGCATTCAGGAGCACCACACGCTCGGCGACCCGCACGCGACCTGACCCGCCCATCGAGCGCGACGTCACCGGTGCGCATGCGCCCCACCGCCCCGGGTAACGCTCCCCCATGGCGAAGTACACCAGGCCGGAACTGCGCGAACAGCTCAAGGAGGAGATCAGGGCCTCCGATCGGGGCGGGCGGCCGGGGCAGTGGTCGGCCCGCAAGTCGCAACTGCTCACCAAGGAGTACCAGCGGCGCGGCGGTGGATACCAGGGCCCGAAGGACGAGCGGCAGCGGTCCCTGCAACGGTGGGGAGCCGAACAGTGGCAGACCAGCAGCGGCGCCACCCGGGCGCGCAGTGCCGGCGAGACACGCCGTTACCTGCCGAAACGGGCGTGGGAACAGCTGTCGGAGCGGCAGCGGCGGGCGACCGACAGCCGAAAGCGACAGGCGTCCAGGGCCGGGCGGCAGTACGTCGCCAACACCGGGCCGGCCAGCCGGGCCCGCCGGGACGCCACCTCGGTCGGGCGGCTGTCCGAGCTGCCGGTCGCCGAGGCGGTCACCCTCGTCCGTGACCTGGACACCCGCCAGCTCAGGGCGGCGCTTCGCCACGAGCGCGGCGGCAAGGGTCGCAAGACGCTCATCCGGCGGCTGGAGTCCGAGTTGCGCCGCCGATAACCGAATCGCCGGGGCCGACGGCGCGGCCCCGACCGGGGTCCCGATAGCGTGCCGGGCATGGTGCGATGGCGGTCCGGGACGGTGGCAGCGGTACGGCGACGGTGGGCCGGCGCGGTGGAACTCGACGTCGACCTGCCCGACGGCGTCACCCTGCGCGCCCTGGCGTACCCGGCCCTGGTCGGTGACCCGCAGCCCGGCGACCGGGTGCTGCTCAACGCCGGCGCGCTGCTGATGGGGCTGGGCACCGGCGGGTACGCCCTGGTGGTGGCGCTGCCCGACCGGCTCCCGCCGGACCCGCCCCAGGCCGCCGACACCCGGGACGCCGGCCACCTGGTGAAGGCCCGGTACACCCCCCTGCAAGCAATCATGATGGGGGTGGACGAGGAGGCGTCCCCGCACCACCACCTGCTGGCCGGCGTCGACAGCCTGGACGGCATGCCCGTGGTCACCGCCGACCTGCACTCCGCGCTGCCGGCGATCCTCGCCGGGATCCACGCCGACGCGCCCGCCGCACGGGTGGCGTACGTGCTGACCGACGGCGGCGCGCTGCCAGCCTGGTTCTCCCGTACCCTCGACGGGCTGCGCGACCGGCTGGTCGGCACGATCAGCGTCGGGCAGGCGTTCGGCGGCGACCTGGAGGCCACCACCGTGCACAGTGGCCTGCTCGCCGCCCGGCACGTGTCGCGCGCCGACGTCGCGATCGTCGCCCAGGGGCCCGGCAACCTCGGCACCGGCACCCGGTGGGGCTTCTCGGGAGTCGGGGTCGGCGAGGCCGTCAACGCGGTCGCCACGCTGGGCGGCCAGCCGGTCGGCTCGCTGCGGATCTCCGACGCCGACCCCCGCCCCCGGCACCGGGGGGTGTCGCACCACAGCCTCACCGCGTACGGCCGGGTCGCCCTCGCCCCGGCGGACCTGGTCGTGCCCGACGGCCTGGCGGCACCGCTGGCCGCCGAGGTGGACGCCGCGCTGGCTTCGCTCGCGGGACGGCACCGGGTCGTGCGGGTGCCCGTCGACGGCCTGGACGCGGCGCTGCGCGCCCTGCCGGTGACGCTGTCCACCATGGGCCGCCGGCTCGACGCCGACCACGCCTACTTCCTGGCGGCTGCCGCCGCCGGCCGGCACGCCGCGCGGCTGACCCGGACCCCCTACCCCGCCCCGTAGCCGTGGCGGACGATGCGTGCCGCGGCCTTCTCGTACGTCTGCGGATCGTCCGGCGCCCAGGTGCCGAGCCCGTCGACGTAGCGGTTGAACATGCAGAAGGCCGCGGCGATCAACACGGTGTCGTGGATCTCCAGGTCGGTGGCGCCCGCCTGACGGGCCGCCTCCACCAACGCGATTGTCACCTGACGGCCGTCCTGCTGCACCGCGGCGGCGATGCGCAGCAGGGCCCGCAGCCGGTCGCCGATCGGGGCGGTGTCGGGGTCGGACCGGACCTGCCCGACCAACTGCCCGCCGGCGGGCAGTTGGGCCGCGGCCAACGCCGAGTGGGAGTCGCAGCAGAACCGGCACTCGTTGAGCCCGGAGACGTACGCCGCGATCAGCTCCCGCTCCCCCGACGTCAGCGTCGGGTGCGGTGCGCGTAGCAGCACCTCGGCCAGGTCGTTGAGCGGCCGGGCCGTCTCCGGCCGGAAGCGCATCGGCCCGGTGATCCCCGGGAAGTTCTTCTCGTCGAGTCCCAGGTCGATGTGCGCCACCTGTCACCTCCGCCGCCGGGCGGGCGCCGGCTGTCCACTCTGGCAGCCTGGCGCCGCAGGTGCTCCGGATCAACTCCCGACGTGCGCACCTCCGTCTCACCCAGGGGCGCCACACCCTTGCGGGTCGACTGGTTCCCCTCGATGCCGTACCACCGACCGGGGAGCACGGCCGACTCAGCCGAGGATGAGAATCAACGCCAACCAGGCCCCGACGATGGCCAGCAACGCGGCCACCAGCACCCAGGTCGGCACCGTGTACTCGCCGCGGCGGTTGCGCTCGATCTCGGCGCGGATCTTCTCCCGGCGGCGCCCGACGAAGTTGAGCTTCTCGGTGCCGCCGCGCTCGCGGTCGGACGGTTCGGAGGTGTTCATCGCCACGCCAGCGTACCGGGGCACCGGCGGTCGGTGACCCGGGTACCGACCGCCGGAGGCGGCTCACATGCTGGCGATCAGCCGCTCGACCCGCTCGTCGTACGCCCGGAACGGATCCTTGCAGAGCACGGTGCGCTGCGCCTGGTCGTTGAGCTTCAGGTGCACCCAGTCGACGGTGAAGTCGCGCCGCTTCTCCTGGGCGTGCCGGATGAACTCGCCACGCAACCGGGCCCGGGTGGTCTGCGGCGGGGTCTCCTTCGCCTCGAAGATCTCCGGGTCGGTGGCGATCCGGTCGACCTGCCCGCGCCGCTCCAGCAGCCCGTACAGGCCCCGGCCACGGCGCAGATCGTGGTAGGCCAGGTCCATCTGCGCGACCCGGGGGTGCGACAACGGCAGGTCGTGCTTGCGCTGGTAACGCTCGATCAACCGCAGCTTGCTCACCCAGTCGATCTCCCGAGCCACCGGGTCCAGGTTGCCGGTCTCCACGGCCCGCAGCACCCGGCCCCACAACTCAACCACCCGCTTGGCCGTCTGGTCGCCACCCCGGCGCTCCACGAACTCGGTCGCCTTGGCGAGGTATTCCTGCTGGATCTCCAGCGCGCTGACCTCCTTACCGGAAGCCAGCCGGACCTTGCGCCGGCCGGTGATGTCGTGCGACACCTCCCGAATGGCTCGGATCGGGTTCTCCAGGGTCAGGTCGCGCATCACCACGCCCGCCTCGATCATCCGCAGCACGATGTCGGCGCTGCCCACCTTCAACAGCGTGGTGACCTCGTTCATGTTGGAGTCCCCGACGATCACGTGCAGCCGGCGGTACCGCTCGGCGTCGGCGTGCGGCTCGTCGCGGGTGTTGATGATCGGGCGGCTACGGGTGGTCGCCGAGGAGACCCCCTCCCAGATGTGCTCCGCCCGCTGGGACAGGCAGTAGACCGCCCCCCGAGGTGTCTGCAGCACCTTGCCCGCACCGCAGATCAACTGCCGGGTGACCAGGAACGGGATGAGCACGTCGGCGAGCCGGCCGAACTCCCCGTGCCGGGAGACCAGATAGTTCTCGTGGCAGCCGTACGAGTTGCCGGCCGAGTCGGTGTTGTTCTTGAACAGGTAGATCTCCCCGGCGATGCCCTCGTCGTGCAGTCGTTTCTCGGCGTCGATGAGCAGACCCTCCAGGATCCGCTCACCGGCCCGGTCGTGGGCGACCAGATCGGTGACCGAGTCGCACTCCGGAGTGGCGTACTCCGGGTGCGACCCGACGTCCAGGTAGAGCCGGGCACCGTTGCGCAGGAACACGTTGCTCGACCGGCCCCACGACACGACGCGGCGGAAGAGGTACCGGGCGACCTCGTCAGGGGACAGCCGACGCTGCCCGCGGTAGGTACAGGTGACGCCGTACTCGGTCTCGAGGCCGAAGATTCGCCGCTCCATGGTGTGACACTAGCCGCCCGAAGGCCCCGTTCGTCACTGTCACAGCGCGACTCGTGCCTCTCGGTCGATCAAATCCCGTCCGAGTACGGCAAACCGTCAGGCCGCAGGCTCGCGGTGAACGCCCGGCAGGTGTCGTACTCCGGCAGCAGCCCCGACTCGCGGGCCTGCGCCAGGGTCGGCGCGGCGGCATCCCGGGCCGACAGCCTCGGCACGTCGGCCGGCCACTCGACGGCCAGGTCGGCGTCGAGCGGATGCACCGCGTGCTCCCCCGCCGGGTTGTAGGTGGTGGAGCAGAGATAGCTCAGGGTCGCGTCGTCGGTCAGGGCGCAGAAGCCGTGCCCCAGCCCCTCGCTGAGGTAGACCGCGCGCCGGTCGACGTCGTCCAGCCGAACGCCCTCCCACCTGCCGAAGGTCGGCGAGCCGACCCGCAGGTCCACGATCACGTCCAGCACCGCACCCCGGACGCAGGTGACGTACTTGGCCTGGCCGGGCGGCACGTCGGCGAAGTGGATACCGCGCACCACACCCCGGGCGGAGACCGACAGGTTGCCCTGTGCCAGGCGCAGCGGGTGGCCGACCGCCTCGGCCAGCCGGTCGAAGCGGTACCACTCCATGAACAACCCTCGGGGGTCGCCGTGCTGCTGGGGGATGATCTCCCAGGCGCCCTCGATGCCCAACTCGCGCATCTTCACTTCGCCACCTCCGTTCGCCACCGCGCGGCTGGCAGAGCCGGCCCGCTCCTCGCGCTCATCGTCCCGCCGCCTCGTTCTTCTCCGCCAGCAGGCCGAGCAGGTAGTCGCCGTAGCCGCTCTTGACCAGCGGCTCGGCCAGCGCGCGCAGCTGGGCGTCGTCGATCAGGCCGGCCCGCCAGGCCACCTCCTCGACGCAGCCAATCTTCATACCCTGCCGTTCCTCGATCACCCGGACGAACTCGCCGGCCTGCATCATCGAGGCGAAGGTACCGGTGTCCAGCCAGGCGGTGCCCCGGTCCAGCACGGTCACCGACAACTCACCGGCCTCCCGGTACGCCTCGTTCACGGCGGTGATCTCCAGCTCGCCCCGGGCGCTGGGCTTCAGGCCCCGGGCGATCTCGACCACCCGGTTGTCGTAGAAGTAGAGCCCCGGAACCGCGTAGCGGGACCTCGGCCGCGCCGGCTTCTCCTCGATCGACAGCACCCTGCCCTCGGCGTCGAAGTCGACCACGCCGTACGCCTCGGGGTTCGCCACCGGGTACGCGAAGACCCGGCCACCCTTCGGGTCGCCGTCGGCGGCGAGCTGCCGACCCAGACCGGCGCCGTGGAAGATGTTGTCACCCAGGATCAGCGCCACCGACTCGTCGCCGACGAAGTCGGCACCCAGCACGAAGGCCTGCGCGATGCCCTCCGGGCGGGCCTGGGTGACGTACTCCAGCCGCAGGCCCCACTGGCTGCCGTCGCCGAGCAGCCGCTGGAACTGGGCCTGGTCCTCCGGAGTGGTGATCACCAGGATCTCGCGCACCCCGGACATCACCAGGGTGGACAGCGGGTAGTAGACCATCGGCTTGTCGAAGATCGGCATCAGCTGCTTGGAGACCGCCCGGGTGATCGGCCAGAGCCGCGAACCGGTGCCACCAGCGAGAAGGATTCCGCGCACCCGGGGAGACTACCTGCACCGGCGTGAATCGGACACCGGGGTTGGCGTCCCCGCTGTCGCCGCGAGTTCGCGTACACTTCCGGACCCGTGAGGATTCTCGTCACCGGCGGAGCCGGATTCATCGGGTCGGAGTACGTACGGATGCTGCTGGGCGTGCCCGGCGGCGACGTCGCTGGCGTGCCCGCTGTCGAACCCACCGCCGTGACGGTGCTGGACAAGCTCACCTACTCCGGCAACCTCGCCAACCTCGCGCCGGTGCGCGACGACGTCCGGCTGCGCTTCGTGCAGGGCGACATCTGCGACGCGGCCACCGTCGACGAGGTCGTCGCCGGTCACGACGTGATCGTGCACTTCGCCGCCGAGTCGCACGTCGACCGCTCGATCGCCGGCGCCGCCCCGTTCGTCACCACCAACGTGCTGGGCACCCAGACCCTGCTCGACGCCGCGCTGCGGCACGGCACCGGCCGGTTCGTGCACGTCTCCACCGACGAGGTGTACGGCTCGATCGACGAGGGATCGTGGACGGAGACCTGGCCGCTGTCGCCGAACTCCCCGTACTCGGCCTCCAAGGCCGGCTCGGACCTGCTCGCCCTGGCCTACCACCGCACCCACGGCATGGACGTGGTGGTCACCCGCTGCTCCAACAACTACGGGCCGTACCAGTTCCCTGAGAAGGTCATCCCGCTGTTCGTGACCAACCTTCTCGACGGCGGCACCGTCCCGCTCTACGGCGACGGCGGCAACGTTCGCGACTGGCTGCACGTGCACGACCACTGCCGGGGCATCGCCATGGTGCAGCAGAAGGGCCGCGCCGGCGAGGTCTACAACATCGGCGGCGGCACCGAGCTGACCAACAAGGAACTCACCGCCCGGCTGCTGGACGCGTGCGGCGCCGGTTGGGACCGGGTGGTGCCGGTGGCCGACCGCAAGGGCCACGACCGCCGCTACTCGTTGGACATCAGCAAGATCAGCGCCGAGCTGGGGTACGTCCCCAGTATCGACCTGGACCGGGGCCTGGCCGAGACGGTGCGCTGGTACCGCGACAACCGGGCCTGGTGGGAGCCGCTGAAGGCGGCCAAGGCCGGATGACACGCGCCCTCGTCACCGGCGGTGGGGGCATGCTCGGTCAGGATCTGCTGGCCGTGCTGGCCACCCGGCCCGACCTGACGGTGACCGCCGCCACCCGCGCCGAACTGGACATCACCGACCCGACGGCCGTCCGGGCCGCCGTCACCGGTCACGACGTGGTGTTCAACACCGCCGCCTGGACCGACGTCGACGGCGCGGAGCAGGCCGAGGCCGCCGCCACCGTCGTGAACGGCGACGCCGTGGCGCACCTCGCCCGCGCCTGCGCCGACACCGGAGCCCGACTGGTCCACGTCTCCACCGACTACGTCTTCCCCGGCGACGCGGACGCCCCGTACGCCGAGGACGCCCCCACCGACCCGATCAACGCGTACGGGCGCAGCAAACTGGCCGGGGAGCGGGCCGTGGTCCGATTTCTCCCCGAAACCGGTTACCTGGTGCGTACCGCCTGGCTCTACGGCGCGCACGGACCGAACTTCGTGGCCACCATGCTGCGCCTGGCCGGCCAGCGGGAGCACCTCGACGTGGTCGACGACCAGCAGGGCCAGCCCACCTGGTCGTACACGCTGGCCGCCCGGCTGGTCGCGCTCAGCGACGCGGCGCTGGCCGGCCGGGCTCCCGCCGGGATCTATCACGGCACCTGCTCCGGCCGTACCACCTGGTACGGACTGGCTCGCGCCGCGTTCGCCCTCGCCGGGCTTGACCCGGCGCGGATCCGCCCCTCGACCAGCGACCGGTTCCCGCGTCCGGCCGCCCGACCGGCGTACAGTGTGCTAGGGCACGACCGCTGGGCGGCGGCAGGTCTACCGCCGCTGCCGGACTGGCACGACACGCTGTCCGACGCCTTCGCATCCCCCAATCCACCCGCCCCGTGGAAGGCCGCATGAAGCTCACCCTGGTCACCGGTTTGACCGGTCTGATCCTGCTGGTCACCATCGTCGAGCTGCTGCGCCGCCGGCAGCTGCGCGAGAAGTACGGCATGCTCTGGCTCGCCGTCCTGCTGATCGTCATCCCGCTGTCGTTGTTCCCCCGCCTGCTGGACAACGTGGCCGGTTTCTTCGGCGTCGTCTCCGGCGTCAGCCTCGTCCTCTTCCTCGGCATCATCTTCCTGCTGCTGGTGTGCGTGCACCTGAGCTGGGAGGTCAGCGCCCTGGAAGAGGAGACCCGCACCCTGGCCGAAGACTTCGCCCTGCTCCGCGCCGAGGTCGAGGCGGAGCGGGCGGCCCGGACCCAATCCGCCCGAGACGAACTGGTGTCGCACGATGGTTAACGGCAAGCGCGTACTGATCATCATTCCCGCGCTCAACGAGGCCGGGTCGATCGCCGACGTCGTCGGCGAGGTCCGCGGCGAACTGCCCGGGGTCGACGTGCTCGTCGTCGACGACGGTTCCACCGACCGCACCGCCGCCGTGGCCACCGCCGCCGGCGCCCGGGTGGCGAAGCTGCCGTACAACCTCGGCGTCGGCGGGGCCATGCGGCTCGGCTACCGGTACGCCCGGGACAACGGCTACGACGTCGCCATCCAGATCGACGCCGACGGCCAGCACGACCCGCGCTACGTGCCGAAGCTGGTCGACCTGCTCGACGACACCGACCTGGTCATCGGCGCCCGGTTCGCCGGTGAGGGCGACTACAACGTCCGCGGCCCCCGTAGGTGGGCGATGGTCATGCTGTCGCTGGTGCTGTCCCGGGTCGCGAAGACCAAGCTCACCGACACCACCTCCGGCTTCCGGGCCGCCAACCGGCGGGTCATCGAGATGTTCGCCGGCTGGTACCCGGCCGAGTACCTCGGCGACACCGTCGAGACCCTGGTGCACACCGCCCGGCGCGGCTACAAGATCCGCCAGGTGCCGGTGGCCATGCGCAAGCGGATGGCCGGCACTCCCAGCCACTCCCCCGCCAAGGCGATGATCTACCTGGGTCGCGCCTTCGCCGTCCTGACGCTCGCGCTCATCCGCCGGTGATGCGGCGCCTGCTCGGCCTCGTCCCGCCCGGCACCCTCGCGGTGGGTGCCGGGCTGGCGCTGCTCGGTCTGGCCTCCTACGTCCACCTCGCGGTGGCCGGGCACAGCCTCACCACGGCCAACTACTCGTCGCTGTCGGTGCTCTGGGCGATCGTCTTCACCCTCGGCATCGGCGTGTTCCTGCCGGTCGAGCAGGAGGTCGCCCGGGTCGTGGCCGCCCGCCGCACCCGGGGGCTGCCGCCGGGCCCGGTGCTGGCCCGCGGCGCCGCCCTCGCCGCCGGCGTGCTCGCGCTCCTGGTGGTGGTCGTCCTCGCCGCCCACGGCCCGCTGACCGACCGGTTCTTCGAGGGTGACGGCGCGATGGTGTGGGTGCTCGTCGGGTCGCTCGCCGCCATGGCGGTCGCCTACACCACCCGCGGCGTCCTCTCCGGCCTGCAGCTCTTCCCCTGGTACGGCGGCCAGCTCGGGGTGGACGGCGGGTTGCGCATCGGCATGGTCGCCGTGCTGGGCCTCACCGGCGTCACCTCCCCGCTCTGGTACGGCCTGGTGCTGGTGATCGCCCCGCTGGCCGGCGTCCTGCTCACCCTCCCGCCGGTGCTACGCGCCGTCGGGAGCGGCCCGCCCGTCGCCTGGCCCGCGCTGCTGCGCGGCCTCGGCCTGCTCACCGCCTCCAGCCTGCTCGCCCAGGTCGTGGTCAACGTCGGCGTGATCAACGTAAAGCTGCTCGACCCCGAGGACGTCACCACCGCCGGCGCCCTGCTCTCCGCCCTGGTGCTGGTCCGGATCCCGTTGTTCGTCTTCGCCTCCCTGCAGGCGTCACTGTTGCCCGGCCTGGCCACCTCGGCCAGCACCGGCGACCTCACCGCCTTCCACCACCTGCTGCGCCGGGCGCTCGGCATCGTCACCGCGCTCGGCGTGCTCGGCGCGGTCGGCGCCGTCGCCCTCGGCCCCTGGCTGGTCGGCGCGCTCTTCGACGCCGCCGGTGTGCTCGGGCACGGTGACTTCGCCTGGCTGGCCGCCGCCACCCTCGCCTACCTGTGGGCGATGGTGCTCGGTCAGGCGCTGCTCGCCCTCGACCGGCACCGCGCCCAGGCCGTCGCCTGGACGGTCGGGGTGGCCGCGCTGGTCGCGGTGACACTCGCCCCGGTGACCGTGGTGCTGCGCGTCGAGCTGGCCTACACCGTCGGTTCCGTGGTGACCGCCGCCACCATGGCGGTGCTGCTGCGCGCCCGACCCCGTCC
>NZ_SMKN01000083.1 GCF_004348675.1 Micromonospora sp. KC606
GCCGGCCGGAGCGGTAGCCGATGCCGATGCCGGCGATCAGCACGAAGATCGCGCCGAAGGTCTGCAGGCTGCCGATCAGCGCCCCACCGAGGCCGAGCAGCGGGGCGGCGATCATGAGCATCGTCCCGTCGGCGATGGCGTACGACCCGGAACGGGCGACCGACCAGCCGGTGAGCAGCCAGCCGACGCTGTAACAGGTGGCGCCGACCAGCACCAGCATCCGGGCGGTGGCGCCGAAGACGGGAGTCTGCTCCTCGAGCCCCGCGAACGGCAGCATCAGCACCGTGCCGGCGATGCTGACCAGGAGGCCGGCCACGGCGACCCGGCGGACCCGGGTGGCGGCGAGCAGCCCGGTCAGGGCGAGCAGCGCGAGCAGGCCCAGCCAGACGGCGACCACCCACCCCAGCAGGTACAGCGGCTGGCCGTCGGCCGGATAGGGGTCGTTGCCCACCCCACCGTCACTGGCCATCGCCACGACGCCGTAGAGGACCGCGTACGCCGGCAGGAGCCACACCGCGGCGCGGGCGAAACGCCGCAGCGACCAGGCCCAGCTGGCGTCAGTGGCCGGGGCGGCGGGCGTGGGGTCGCCGACGAAGGGCAGGACACCGAAACCCCCGCCGGTGCGCCGGGTGCCCAGTGGGCCGGTCGGGTCGTGCGCGCCGGGCACGGGGGTACCGGGGAACAGCCGCTTCGCCGGGTTTCGCATGCGTCACCTCGCTCGGTCGTCTGCGAGCGGCGCGGGACGCACCGGTGCCCCGGCTCCTCGCCACCACCCGTCCTCAGGACCGATCGTGGCAGGTGCCGGGGCACCGCATGAGCGTTTCTCGCATTTGTCGTCCCATCTTCGGGACGACGCCGGTCAGCCCCGCTCGCGCTGCTCCGGCCGGTCGTCCAGCAGGCTCTCCGGGGAGATCGGCTCCGGGGCCGGCAGCCCCTGCGGGGCCCTGCCGCCGGTGGCCTGCGCCTCGGCGACGCGCACCTCGTCGTGGATCGCCTGGGCGGCGTTGGCCGCGGCCCGGGCGGCCTCGGCGGCCTCCCGTTCGACCTCGCTGGCGGTGCCGGAGGCCTCCGGCGACGGCTCGTCCCCGACCATCCGGCTCAGCCCGCCCAGCGCGCCACCCATCCCCTCCAGGGCCTTGGTCAGCTCGGCCGGGACGATCCAGACCTTGTTGGCCGAACCGCTGGCGATCTGCGGCAGCGCCTGGAGGTACTGGTAGGCGAGCACCTTCTGGCTCGGGTTGGCCTGGTGGATCGCGTCGAAGACCGTCCGGATCGCCTTGGCCTGACCCTCGGCCTGCAGGATCCGGGCCTGCCGGTCACCGTCGGCGCGCAGCACCGCGGACTGCTTCTCACCCTCGGCGGTGAGAATCTGCGACTGCTTGTGCCCCTCGGCGGTGAGGATGGCGGCCCGGCGGTCCCGCTCGGCGCGCATCTGCTTCTCCATCGAGTCCCGGATGCTCGCCGGCGGCTCGATGGCCTTGATCTCCACCCGGGTCACCTTGATGCCCCACCGTCCGGTGGTCTCGTCCAGCACCCCGGAGAGGTGCCGGTTGATCTCCTCGCGGCTGGTCAACGCCCGCTCCAGATCCAGCGAGCCGATCACGTTGCGCAGCGTGGTCACGGTGAGCTGCTCGATCGCCTGGATAAAGTTGGCGATCTCGTAGGTCGCGCGCACCGAGTCGATGACCTTGTAGTAGAGAACGGTGTCGATGGACACGACCAGGTTGTCCGAGGTGATCACCGGCTGCGGCGGGAAGCTGACCACCTGCTCGCGCATGTCGACCTTGGTGCGTACCGCGTCGATGAAGGGGACCAACAGGTTCAGGCCCGGATTGAGCGTGCGCTTGTACTTTCCGAGCCGCTCCACCACGTCCTGCCGCTGCTGCGGCACGATGCGCACCGCCTTGATCAGGGTCACCACCACGATCACCGCGATGGCGATCAACATGATCGCTGCGAATTCCATATGCTCACCTTTTCGCTTCCGGCAGTTCGCCGGGGGAGGAAATATCGTCCTGCCAGACCAGGGCGGTGGCACCCCGGACCTTGATCACCTGCACACGCTCACCGGGCTCGAAAGACTGCGTCGCGTCGTACGACCGCGCGCTCCACACCTCGCCATCGATCTTGACCAGCCCACGCCCGGTGTCGACCTGCTCCAGCACCAGCGCGGTGGCACCCTCCAGTGCCTCCACCCCGAACGGCTGCTCGCCGGTCTCCAGCGCGGACCGGGCGTGGCGTCGGATCACCGGCCGCACCACCGCCACCGACAACGCCGACACCGCGGCGAAGACCAGCGCCTGGATCGGCACCGGCGCACCCAGCGCGGCGGCCCCCGCGGCGGCGAAGGCGCCGGCAGCGAACATGATCAGAAACAGCGTCGTCGTGAGGATCTCGGCGACACCCAGCAGCACTCCCAGCACGATCCACACCACGGCGTCCACCATCTGATCGTGACACGCCGGCGCACATCCCGCCCAACCAGCATGATCAGTAAGCTCTGGCCCGCAGCCGCACCGACCGAGGGAGACGCCGTGACCCTGTCGCCCGAGACCACCCGCCAGGTCGACGCACTCGTCGCGGAGGCCCAGACGACCGGCCGAGTCCCATCTCTGGTGCTCGGGGTGGTCCGCGGCGGCACGCTCTCCCACCTCGCCGCCGCCGGCGCGCACCCCTGCCCGGGGGTCGACCTGCAGTACCGGCTCGGCTCGATCAGCAAGACCATGACCGCCACGCTGGTCATGCAGCAGCGCGACGCCGGCCGGTTGACCCTCGACGACCCTCTGGCGGCGCACCTGCCCGGCACGCCGCTCGGCGACCTGACCGTGCGGCAGCTCCTCAGCCACGCCAGCGGCCTGCAACGGGAGCCGGACGGACAATGGTGGGAACGGACCGAGGGCGCCGACCTGGCGACGCTGGTCGCCGGGCTGACCCCCGACAAGATCGCCTACCCGCCGCTACGGGGCTACCACTACTCCAACCTGGCGTACGGGCTGCTGGGTGGGGCGCTGGAGCGGGTCACCGGCACGCCGTGGGTCGAGCTGCTGCGCGAGCGCGTCCTGACGCCGCTGTGCATGAACCGCACCACCTACCACGCCACCGAGCCGTACGCGCGGGGCTACGTGGTGCACCCCTGGCACGACACGTTGCGGGAGGAGCCGCGTACCGACACCGGGGCGATGGCCCCGGCGGGGCAGCTCTGGTCCACCGTCGAGGACCTGGCCCGCTGGGCCGCGTTCCTGGCCGACCCGGCCCCGGAGGTGCTCGCCGCCGAGACCCTGACCGGGATGTGCGCCCCGGTGGTGATCAGCGACCTGGACTCGTGGACCCACGGGCACGGACTCGGACTGGAGCTCTACCGCCACGGCGACCGGGTGTTCGTGGGCCACGGCGGCTCGATGCCCGGCTACGTCGCCGCCCTGGTGGTGCACCGGCCGACCCGGACCGCCGTGGTGGCCTTCGCCAACTCGTACACGTTCCGGATCGGGAGTCTGGCCCGTCGGCTGCTCACCCTCGTGCTCGACACCGAACCGGCGGCGGTGACCCCGTGGCGGCCGGTCGCCACGCCACCTCCGGCGGCGCTGGCCCAGCTGACCGGGCGCTGGTGGTGGATGGGAACGGAGATCGAGGTCCGCGCCGACGAGTCGGGCGAGCTGCGGGCCGGCCTGCCCGGCGAACTGAACCTCCGGTTCACTCCGCAGGGCCCGGACCGCTGGCGGGGCCGGTCCGGCGGACAGGACGGCGAGGTCCTCACCGTCGTCCGGGACGAGAACGGCGCCGTCGTCGCCCTCGATGTCGCCACCTTCGTCCTCACCCGCACCCCCGACCAGGAACCCTGACCGGCGGCGCCGCCTGTCGACCCGGACTTCGGCTCCCACCGCCGAACCGGCGGCGAACACGGGACGGTCGGTCGACGGCGTGTTTGTGCAGGAACGGTGGCTGCTGGCCCGCTCCAGCCGGCACTGCGCCGGATCGATAACGTCACTGTTATCGTCTGCGAGATTGAGTGTTATAACGGCGGAGGGCGCGGGTGGAGTTTCGCGACATCGAGATCTTCTTGACGCTGGCCGAGGAGTTGCACTTCGGTCGGGCCGCGGAGCGGTTGCATGTCTCGCAAGCGCGGGTCAGTCAGGCGATCAAGGCCCAGGAGCGCCGGATCGGCGGGATGTTGTTCGAGCGCACCAGCCGTATGGTGACCCTGACTCCACTCGGTGAGCAGCTACGCGATGACCTGCGTGCCGGCTACGACGCGATTCACCGGGGCGTGGCAAGGGCGACCGAGTCGGCGCGGGGAGTGACCGGGACCGTGCGACTGGGGGTGATGGGCATGGTCGGAGCCGAACTCCGGGACGTGATCGAGGTGTTCCGTGGCCGGTACCCGGGCTGCGACGTCGCGCTCCGCGAGATCCACTTCAGCGACCCGTTCGCCGCCCTGCGGGCCGGGGAGGTCGATCTGGCGGTGCTGTGGCAGCCGGTGCGGGAACCAGACCTGGTCGAGGGGTCGGTAGTGCTGACCGAGGGCAGGGTGCTGGCCGTGTGGACGGGGCATGAGCTGGCCGACCGGTCGTCGGTGTCGCTGGAGGACTTCGCCGACCGGGTCTTCGTCGACCCCGGCCCACCGGTGCCCGAGTACTGGATTCAGGCGATGCTGCCCAAGCACACCCCCGGCGGCCGGCGCATTCCGCGGGGTCCGCTGGCCGTCACCTTCCATGAGGCGCTCTCACGGGTCGCCGCCCACGAGTGTCTGATACCGCTGAACGAGCACGTACTGCGGTACTACTCGCCCCCAGGAGTCGTCTTCGTGCCGGTCCATGACGCGCCGGCCACCGAGTGGGTGCTGGTGTGGCGCAAGGACGCGCTGCACCCGCGCGGGCGCGGCTTCGTCGAGGTGGCGACGGAGCTCGGCCCACGCGAGTTCGGCACGGTCAGGCAGTACAAGTAGCGCGTTGTTCGAGCGTCATCCGAGGCATGTTCGGACAGCGTTGGCCAGGTTCGTCGCCCGTGGGTCGTCGGGTCGGAAGTTCCAGAGGTTGGTGGCGTAGCCGAAGCCGACACCGGCGTCGGGGTCGGCGAAGCCGACCGAGCCGCCGGAGCCTGGGTGGCCGAACGACGCCGGGCTGACCATCGGATAGGGCGGGCAGGCTCGCCAGAACCCGAGTGACATGTTGAAGGAGCGGTCAGCGGGGATGTTCAGCCCTGGCGGCAGCCCGTACATCGATGTCTTGTCGGTGTGGATTTCCGTCGCACTTGCGACAGTTGCCGGGTTGAGCAGTCGTACGCCGTTGACGTTGCTGACCGTGGCGGCGTACATCCGGGCGATCGAGTGTGCGTCGGCGATCATGTTCGCGGCTGGGTGCTCGGATGCACGCCAGGCACCCGTGGTGAAGTAGTCGGACGTGGTGAAGGCGCCGCCGAGTTCGCCGGCGCGGATTGCGACGGAGCCCGGACTGTACAGGGCGGTCACCCAGGCGGTGACCGTCTCCGCGTCGAGCCCGGTCACCTTGATCATCCCGGCGAGCAGCTCTTCCACGCTGAACGGAGCAGCGTTGTGGATCTTCGCCACCCGTGGCTCGTGTTTGGCGGGCATCCCGATCCAGGCGCTCAAGCCGAGAGGGCGAGCCACCTCTTCGGCGAAGAAGGTGCCGAGTGACTTGCCGGTGATCCGACGCACGACCTCGCCGACCAGATACCCGTAGGTGTTGGCGTGGTAGATGTGCTGGGTGCCCGGCTCCCACAGCGGCGGCTGCGCCTCCAATGCCCGGATGACCGGGTCCCAGGCGCATGCCTGCTCGAAGGTCAACGGTCCGTCGACGATCGGCAGCCCGGCCTGGTGCGACAGCAGCCAGCGCACCGGGATCTGGTCCTTGCCGTGGGCGCCGAACTCCGGCCAGTACCGCACCACCGGGGCGTCCAGATCCAGCAAACCACGCTGGACCAGCATGTGGGCACAGATCGCGGTAGCGCCCTTCGTCGTGGATGCGACCTGCATGATGGTGTTTCTGCGCCACGGTCGGTTCGCCTCACGGTCGGCGAGGCCGTCCCACAGGTTGACCACGAGGCGGCCGCCCACGTAGACGCTGCACGCCGCACCGACCTCGCCGGGGCCCTCGAAGTTCGCTCGGAACGCGTCGGCTACCTTTCCCCAGCCCCGCGCGACACCGCACTCACCACCGTCACCACCATCGCTCCCGGAGACACTTGCGGCGGCGGTGCCGTGTCCGGCGAGGCCGGTGAAGCCAGTGAGCGCGCCGGCACCCACCACGCCCTTCAACACGGTCCGGCGCCCAACGTGCCCCTGCTCGGGGGTTCCGCTTGTCGTGCCCATCATGCTGTGGTCCTTTCTGGAGATCTGAAAACGGAGGGGCTCAGGCCGCCACGGACCGCTCGCTCGCGGCGACCCGCAGCCGGGCGCCTGAGGTGGTCCCCGAGGCCGTGATCGACTCTGGCGTGGCGAAGGTAGGCATGACAAACTTTCCCCCTTGTTGTGTCCGGGTTTCGGAAGCTGATGTGTTCACAGTCGCCGACCGACCAGACACACCGCTGACACCGCTCTGACACCGACCACGCCGACGACATGGCCCCGTGTCAGACGTGTTCTGTGACGCCCCAAGACTCCCTGCTCAGACGGCGGCAATCAACGGCGAACATCGCAACGACCGATAACACGACGGTTATCGGCGCTTCGACAGTGGTGGCCAGCGCTGGCGGCCTGATCATCCGCTGTATCCACCACACGGCGGCAGCTCACCACGATGGTGGCTTGGTCCTTGTGGATGCCGAGGCAGGCCTTGTCCTCCAGACCGGGCTCGGGCTTCCAGTGCAGGATCGAGCCGTCAGCGACGTACCCGTCGAAGAAGCGCTGGAAGTCCCGCGCCATCGTCTTGTCCGCTGGCAGTGGTCCATCGGTTCGGGCTCAGGTAGAGGGAAACGCCGATTGATCCTTCGCCTTCGCCCCAGGTGCAGTTGACGTTCTGCGCCACCGGGGGTCCGTGTCGGCCGGGCTGGGCTTCCCGGCCCCCGTCCTGCGTAGCGACGTGGCGGTGTCGCCGGTCAGCGTCGGGCATGCCCCGGTCAGCTTCGTCCACTTCCCGGTGAACCGGACCGACGGCGTGCCCGCCGTTGGAGGCATGCCCGGCGTCGCCGGTCCGGCGGGTTCGGCGGGTTCGGCGCAGGCGCGGCGAGTAGTGCAGGCGTCAAAGCCGACAGCGACGCCGGTATGAGCCGACGAACCCAGTGGACGGTGGGTACATGGCTTCCTCTCGGCCAGAACGGCGCCGCCGTCACGAAGCGACGGGTGGTGCGCGTGTCTTCCACAGGGCGAACGTTGCCTGACGCGGCCGGCTCAGGCCGGCTCGGTGACGAAGTCGATCAGGCGCTCCATCGCGTTGATCAGTGGGGTTTCCACGTCGGCGAAGCTGTCCACCCGGGACAGGATGTGTCGCCACATCTCAGCCGGCTCGGCTACGCCGAGCGCCGCGCAGACGCCTTCCTTCCACGGTCGCCCCGGCGGCACCACCGGCCACTCCCGGATGCCGAGCGCCTTCGGCTTCACCGCCTGCCACACGTCGACGTACGGGTGACCGGTGACCAGCACGTGCGGGGAGGTCACCCGCGCGACCATCCGGCTCTCCTTGGAGCCGGGCACCAGGTGGTCGACCAGCACCCCGAGCCGGCGCCCCGGTCCGGGAGCGAAAGCCCGCACCTCGGCGTCGAGCGCGTCGACGCCGTCCAGCGGTTCGACCACCACCCCTTCGATCCGCAGGTCGTCCCCCCAGATCCGCTCGACCAGAGCGGCGTCGTGCACCCCCTCGACCCAGATCCGGCTGGCCTTGGCCACCCGCGCCTTCACGTTGTCGACGGCGATCGACCCGGAGGCGGTCCGCTGGCGCACGGCCGGTCCCGGAGCCCGTACCGGCCGGCGCAGGGTCACCGGCCGACCGTCGAGCAGGAAGGCGGCGGGCAGCAGGGGGAAGTGACGCCGCCGGCCGTGCCGGTCCTCCAGCGTCACCGCGCCGGACTCGAAGCCGACCACCGCCCCGCAGAAGCCGGAGTCGGCGTCCTCCACCACGAGATCCGGCTCGGCGTCCACCTCGGGGACGGCCCTACGCCGCCGCCAGTTTCCCGCCAACACGTCCCCGTCGTATCGCCCCGCCATGTCGATCACGCTAACCGGACGCCCGGCACGCCGCCCGCCGACGCGCCGCCCGCCGGACCGCCCCGGGGCACGCCGGGACACCCCCGATCGGGCAACAAGGGGTGAAAGGGGTAGTTGGGGTCAGGGCACCCGGGGCGTGCGGCAGTCGAGACAGGGGCGGCGGAGAGCACGTACCCTTTCCGCATGTCCCTCCCCGCAACGGGCGCGGCCACCCTGGCCCCGCGCCGGTCGAGCCGGTTCGTGGCCTGGGTGCGCGCGTGGCGCGCCGGGCTGGTGCCCTTCGACGAGGTCGCCGAGGAGATCGCCGGCGACGAGGAGCACCTGGTCGCCGACGCCCCCGGCACCTGGACCGACGTGCCCCTGCGGGAGGCGCTGCCCACCCTGGCCAAGCTCTCCCCGGACGAGATCCGGCTGGTGCTTCCCGCACCGGGCGACCCACGCGGCCTGCCCGGTCCGGGCGACTTCGCCGGGGCGGCGCTGCTGGCCGGCGAGGCGGTGGTCGCCGGGCCGCTGGGGCTGATCCCCGAGGTCCGCACCCACACCTCCGGGTCGGGAATGACCTGGGAGACCGTGCTGTGGCGGGTCTACCCGCTGCCCGCGGACGCGCCGACGGCGTCGCTGTCCGCCCCCGGCGCCGCCGAGGCGGAGGCCGAGCTGGCCAGCGCGCTCGCCGAGTCCACCGCCGCGCTGACCCGCCTCGACGTGGCCCAGTGGCGGCCGGAGCTGGCCGGGGCCCTCGCCGCGCTGCGTCGCCCGGACGGGACCACCGACCTGCCACCCGGCTTCGACCCGCGCGCCCGCCGGCTCTTCGCCCGGGCAGCCGTGCTCGACCGGGTGCTCGCCCTCGCCGGGAAGAGCGCGCCGGGTGGGGCGGTCAACACCCACGAGGCCCAGCAACGCGACGCGGCGCTGCGCCCGCTCACCACCGCCTGCCGGCAGGCGCTGGTCGCCGCCTGCAACGCTCCGCTGCGCCTGTGAGGGCGTACCGCAGGAACCGGCGGGGCGGCGTCGGACGCCCCGCCGCGACACGCAGCCCGATCAGACCTCCTCGATCAGGTCGGCCACCGAGTCGACGATGCGTGAGGGACGGTACGGGTAGCGTTCCGCCTCGGCCCGGGTGCTGATCCCGGTCAACACCAGGATCGTCTCCAGGCCCGCCTCCAGGCCGCAGAGGATGTCGGTGTCCATCCGGTCGCCGATCATCGCGGTGGTCTCCGAGTGCGCCTCGATGGTGTTGAGCGCCGAGCGCATCATCATCGGGTTCGGCTTGCCGACGAAGTACGGCTCCACCCCGGTCGCCTTGGAGATCATCGCGGCGACCGAGCCGGCCGCCGGCAGCGCGCCCTCCATGGACGGCCCGGTGACGTCGGGGTTGGTGCAGATGAACCGGGCCCCGTCGTTGATCAGCCGGACCGCCTTGGTGATCGCCTCGAAGCTGTACGTCCGGGTCTCCCCCAGCACCACGTAGTCCGGGGCGAAGTCGGTCAACACGTAGCCGACCGCGTGCAGCGCCGTGGTCAGCCCGGCCTCACCGATGACGTACGCGGTGCCGCCCGGCCGTTGGTCGGCGAGGAACTGCGCGGTGGCCAGCGCGGACGACCAGATCGCGGACTCCGGGACGTCCAGCCCCATCCGGGTGAGCCGGGCCTGGAGGTCGCGCGGGGTGTAGATGGAGTTGTTGGTGAGCACCAGGAAGGGCTTGCCGGAGGAGCGCAGCCGGTTGATGAACTCCGGGGCGCCCGGCACCGGCTGGCCCTCGTGCACCAGCACGCCGTCCATGTCGGTGAGCCAGCTCTCCACCGGCTTGCGGTTCTGCATCATCTCGTCCAAGGGGTGTCGGGGTCGTTGTCTTCAGGGGCGGCGGGCAGGCGGCAGACAACACGGCGTGGGGCAGGTGTCCCACGTCGGCAGCTCGCCGAGGCGGCGCTGCGGCCCCTCGCCGCCGGGAGTGGTGCGCTCCAGGACCAGTTCCCGCACCATCGCCACGAAACGCGCGTCGGACCCGGGGGTGCCGGCCCGGGCGAAGTCGAGGCCGAGTTGCTTCGCCGTGGCCAGCGCCTCGGTGTCGAGGTCCCAGACCACCTCCAGGTGGTCGGAGACGAACCCGATCGGGCTGACCACCACGGCGGTCACCCCGGAGGAGGCGAGCGCGGCCAGGTGGTCGTTGATGTCCGGCTCCAGCCACGGCACCTGGGGCGGGCCGGAGCGACTCTGCCAGACCAGGTCGTACGGCACCTCCGGCGCGGCGACGGCGTGCACCAGCCGGGCGGTCTCCGCCAACTGCGCCGTGTACCGACCCCCGGCCGGGCCGGCGGTGGCCGCCGCCGAGGTGGGGATGGAGTGGGCGGTGAAGACCACCCGGGTGGTGTCCCGCTTCGCCGGGTCGAGCTGCGCCAGGGCCGCCCTCACCGCGTCGGCGTGCGGTTCGACGAAGCCCGGATGGTCCCAGAACTGGCGCAGCTTCTCGATCACCGGGGCGTCCGGGCCGACCGCGGCGCGGGCGGCGGCGATGTCCTCCTGGTACTGCCGGCAGGACGAGTAGCCGCCGTACGCGCTGGTGACGAAGGCCAGCGCCCGCTGCACCCCGTCGTCGCGCATCCGCGCCACGGTGTCGGCGAGCATCGGGTCCCAGTTCCGGTTGCCCCAGTACACCGGCAGGTCGACACCGTTTGCGGCGAAGTCCTCGCGGATCGCCGCGAGCAGCTCCCGACACTGCTGGTTGATCGGAGAGACCCCACCGAAGTGCAGGTAGTGTTCGGCGACCTCGGCCAGCCGCTCCGGCGGCACGCCCCGACCCCTGGTCACGTTCTGGAGGAAGGGCAGCACGTCCTCCGGCCGTTCCGGGCCGCCGAAGGAGACCAGCACCAACGCGTCGTACGCCATGGGCGCCATTCTCCCCCGACGGCCGTGACGGCCCGGCGGCCACCCCGGAACGTGGCCGTCTCGGCGCCGTGTCAGGCGCCGACCGAGTGGTAGCCGCCGTCGACGTGGACGATCTCGCCGGTGGTGGCCGGGAACCACTCCGACAGCAGCGCCAGGCACGCGCGGGCGGTCGGCTCAGGGTCGGTCAGGTTCCACCCGAGCGGGGCCCGCTCGGTCCACACCTGCTCGAACTGCTCGAAGCCGGGGATGGACTTGGCTGCCATGGTCCGCAGCGGCCCGGCGGCCACCAGGTTGCTGCGGATGCCCTGCTTGCCGAGATGCATCGCCAGGTAGCGGGAGGCGGACTCCAGAGCGGCCTTGGCCACGCCCATCCAGTCGTACACCGGCCATGCCTGGCTGGCGTCGAAGGTGAGCCCGACCACCGAGCCGCCCGGCGACATCAGCGGCAGCGCCGCCATGGCGAGGGACTTGTACGAGTAGGTGGAGACGTGCAACGCGGTGGCCACGTCCTCCCACCCGGCGTCGAGGAAACCGCCGCCCAGACAGCTCTGGGGCGCGAAACCGATCGAGTGCACCACCCCGTCGAGGCCGTCGACGTGCTCACGGACCCTGTCGGCCAGGCCGGCCAGGTGCTCGGCATTGGTGACGTCCAGCTCGATCACGGGGGCCGGCTCGGGCAGCCGCCGGGCGATCCGCTCGACCAGGGAGAGCCGGCCGTAGCCGGTGAGCACGACCTGAGCGCCGTTCTCCTGGGCGAGCCTCGCCACCGAGAAGGCGATCGAGGCGTCGGTGATGACGCCGGTGACCAGCAACCGCTTGCCGGCGAGCAGTCCTGCCATGGAAAGGTTCCTCCGTACGTTTCTCTAGTGGCCCATGCCGAGGCCGCCGTCGACCGGGATCACGGCGCCGGAGATGTAGCCGGCGGCGTCCGAGGCCAGCCAGGTGACCACGCCGGCGACCTCCTCCGGCTCGGCGAACCGGCCGGCCGGGATGCCCTTGCGGTACTCGGTGCGGCGCTCCTCGGGCAGTTTGGCGGTCATGTCGGTGTCGATGAAGCCGGGGGCGACCACGTTCGCGGTGATGTTGCGGCTGCCCAGCTCCCGGGTGATCGAACGGGCGACGCCCACCAGGCCGGCCTTGCTCGCCGCGTAGTTGACCTGGCCGGCGCTGCCGTAGAGGCCGACCACCGAGGAAATGAAGATCATCCGCCCCCACCGGGCCCGGAGCATCTTCGAGGAGGCACGCTTGGCGCAGCGGAACGCGCCGGTGAGGTTGGTGTCCAGCACGCCGGTGAACTGCTCCTCGGACATCCGCATCAGCAGCGTGTCGTCGGTGATCCCGGCGTTGGCGACCAGCACCTCGACCTGGCCCAGCTCGGCCTCGACGGCGGAGAAGGCGGCGTCGACGGAGGTGGCGTCGGTGACGTCGCACCGCACGCCGAACAGGCGGCCCTGTGGGCCGGCTCCGTCTGCGCCGACCCCCGGCTCGACGGCGTCGGCACCCGGCACTCCGCCGCTGCGGTGGGTCACCGCCACCCGGTCGCCCTGCTTGGCGAATGCCTGGGCGATGGCCAGGCCGATCCCCCGGTTGCCGCCGGTCACCAGCACGGTACGGGCCACGGGTCCTCCCTCTGGTCAGCTGATCTCCACGTCGGTCGGAGCCTAGGCGTTACCGGCAGGTAAGCGCTAACAGTGACGGGGTGGCGTGACCATCGGCCAGCGCCGCGGGGCCATCCGGCCGAGTGCGCGCCCCCACTGTCGAAGTTGTACGATGATCCGCGTTCGCGGGCCGACGTGCGGCCCGCGTAGCCGAGCCCCGCCGACCCGCAGGAGGTGATCGCTGTGCGAGATAGCGATCCTCCCAGTCGTGGCCGGGCCCTCCGTCAGCCCCGCTGAGTCGCGACTCAGCAGGTCGAGCTGACCCAGCTCCCGCTCCACCGCACCGCACCGCACCGGCCGTTCCGCCGGGCGGCCGGCCCGCGCCGTCCCGCCCCGGACGTCGCGTGGTGGAGCGCCCGGCCACGACTTCGTGTGCGCGTCCTGATCAACCTCTGCGGTCCGCCCCCGCAACGCGGACCGCCCAGTCGCCACCGGAGCCGTTCCATGAGCCGTTACGTCGCCCCGCTGGGCTTCACCCTCGCCGCCGTCTGGGTGGCCGTCGTCTTCGTGTTGGCCGGCGGCGGGCACTGACCGCGCCGGCCACCGGCCGCGGCAGGCGCCGCCGGCGCCTGCCGCGGGGCCGTCTCTGCCGGCCGGGCGGGGGTTCACCGGCCGCCCAGCCAGGCGGTGGGTGTCAGAGCAGCCGCGACGTCCAGAGCAGACTCAGTCCACCCGCGCAGAGCGCCAGCAGCAGCGCCACCCCGGCGTACCACTGGGTGATCTCGCGCGGCTCGGTGCGGAACCCGATCGAGCTACCCATGTCCTGGTAGACCTGCTTCAGCTCGGACACCGAGGCGGCCTCGTAGAAGTACCCCTCGGTCGTCTTGGCGAGGTCCGCCAGCGCCAGCCGGTCCACCGGCACCCGCTGCGGCTGGCCGTTGATGTCGACCTGACCCGAGTCGGTGCCGAAGGCGATGGTGGAGACCGGCACGTTCGCCGCCTGCGCCGCCGCGGCCGCCTCCTCCACCGACCGGCCCGCCGTACGGTACCCGTCGGAGAGCAGCACGATCCGGGCCGGCGGGATGCCGGCCGCCCCGTCGGCCGGCACCGAGCGGATCGCCTCCAGGCAGGTGAAGACCGCCTCACCCGTGGCGGTCGACTCGGCCAGGGTGAGCCCGTCGATCGCGGTGGTCACCGCGTCCCGGTCCTTGGTTGGCGGGACCAGCACGTTCGCCGACTTGGCGAAGGAGACCAGGCCGAGGTTGTAACTGGCCGGCAGTTCGCCGACGAACTGCTTGGCCGCCTCCTGGGCGGCCTCCAGCCGGTTCGGGGCCACGTCGTCGGCCTGCATGGACAGCGACACGTCGATGGCGAGCATCACCGTCGCCCGTTCCAGCGGCTCCCGGGTGTCCACCGCCGGACGGGCCATTCCGGTGGCGAGCGCCACCAGGGCGAGCAGCAACGCGGTGGCAGCCGCGTGTCGCCGCCAGCCCAGGCCCTTCGGCGCGACGGTACGCAGCAGCTCCACGTTGGTGAACCGCATCGCGTACGCGCGGCGGTGGCGCTGCCGCCACACGTAGCACGCGGCCAGGGCGAGCACCGGCAGCAGGGTCAGCAGCCACCACGGTTGCATGAAACGGATCATCGAGTCGTCCCCCGGGTGCGGGCGTGCCGCTGCGCGGCCACGAATCGCACCATGTCCAGCAGCCAGTCTCGGTCGGTACGCAGTCGCAGGTGTGCGGCGCCGGCGGCGCGCAACCGCGCGGCGATCGCGTCCCGCTGGGCGGCCGCCGCGTCGGCGTACCGCCGGCGCAGTCCGGCGTCGGCGGTCTGCACCTCGTGCAACTCCCCGGTCTCCGGGTCGACCACCGGCAGCACCCCCACGTCGGGCAGTTCCAGCTCACGCGGGTCGACCACCTCGATCGCCAGCACGTCGTGCCGGACCCGCAGCTTACGCAGCGGCCTGCCCCACTGCTCCGGCGGTGCGAGGAAGTCCGAGATCACCACCGCCAGGCCCCGCCGCCGCGGTGGCCGGTTCAGCATGTCCACCAGCGCCCCGAGATCGCTGCGGCCGGGCCGAACCGGGGTGTGCGCCACGGCGCGGAGCAGGGCCTGCGCCTCCCGACGACCGGAGCGGGCCGGAACCCGGGTCAGCGTCCCGGGCCCCGTCGGCGGCGGTGGGGCGGCCCGCCACCGGCTGGCCTTCGCGGGTGGCTCCGCGCCGCTGCCGATGACCGCGCCGATCCGGTTGCCACCGCGGACGGTCAGGTGGGCCAGCGCCGCGGTCGCGGCGACCACCACCTCCCGTTTGAGCCACCGTCCGGTGCCGAAGTCGAGACTCGCCGAGAGGTCGACCGCCAACCAGGTCTCCAACTCCCGGTCGGCCACCGTGCGCCGCACGTGCGGCATGGTGGTGCGGGCGGTGACCGGCCAGTCCATCCGGCGGACGTCGTCGCCGGGCCGGTACTCGCGGGACTCCCCGGCCTCGCTGCCCGGACCGGGCAGCAGCCCGGCGTAGTCGCCCTGGAGCAGGCCGTCGAGCTTACGCGTGATCAGCAGTTGGAGGCGGGCGAGGACCGCCTCGTCGCGTTCACCGACGGCCGCCGGGCGCACGGGTGAGGTCACGGCCGCTGCCCGGGCCAGCCGGTACCGGGCGGGGCGCTGACCGGTGGTGCCGGCGCGGCCTGCTGCCGGGGCGTGACCGACGGCAGCGGGATGGTCGACATGATCCGGTGCACCACGTGGTCGGCGGGCACGTCGTCGGCGAGCGCGTCGTAACTGAGCACCAGCCGGTGACGCAGGATGTCCGGGGCGATGTCCTGCACGTCCTGCGGCAGCGCGTAGTCCCGGCCGCGCAGCAGGGCCAGCGCCCGGGTGGCCCGGACCAAACCGAGCGAGGCACGCGGGCTGGCCCCGTACTGGATCAGCTGGGCGACGTCCGGCATGCCGTGCTCGGCCGGGGTGCGGGTGGCCAGCACCAGTCGGACCGCGTAGTCGACCAGCGCGTTGTGCACGAAGACCTGGTCGGCCTTGCGTTGCAGGGCGATCAGGTCGTCGGTGGTGAAGACCTGGGCCGGTTCCGGCGCGGCGACGCCCATCCGGTAGACGATCTCCCGCTCCTCGGCGTCGGTCGGGTAGCCGACGACGATCTTCATGAGGAAACGGTCCCGCTGCGCCTCCGGCAGCGGGTAGACGCCCTCCTGCTCGATCGGGTTCTGGGTGGCCATCACCAGGAACGGGTCCGGCACCCGGTGGGTCTCGCCGCCGATGGAGACCTGCCGTTCGCTCATCACCTCCAGCAGCGCCGACTGCACCTTCGCCGGCGCCCGGTTGATCTCGTCGGCGAGCAGGAAGTTGACAAAGACCGGGCCCAGCTCGACGTCGAACTTCTCGCTGGACTGCCGGTAGATGCGGGTGCCCATGATGTCGGCGGGGACCAGGTCGGGGGTGAACTGCACCCGGGCGAAGTCGCCGCCGACCACCTTGGCCAGCGTCTCCACCGCGAGGGTCTTGGCCACTCCGGGCACGCCCTCCAGCAGACAGTGGCCCCGGGCCAGCAGCGCGACGAGCATCCGCTCGACCATCCGGTCCTGACCGACGATGACCCGTTTGATCTCGAACAGCGCCCGTTCCAGCAGGGTGGCGTCCTGCGCCGGGGTGCTCACCGGCGCGGGTGTGGCGGGAGCCGCCCCGTTCGGGTTGGGGGCGTCGGGCGTGGTCGGCTGGGCCACCGGTCCTCCACAGCATGGTCGGTCGTCGGGCGTGGTGCGTATCAAGACTCGCATGCCCGGCTGGGAGGCGACGGAGGGAGAAGCCGATTTTCGCCACGCCGTCGGTGGTGGGCGAATCGCTGAACGAGGGTGGACATGGAGGGGTCCTGCGCGTGTACGATTCACCCCGTCGCCGGGCGGCTCCCCCCGTGGCCGCCCGGCGCTCACACGTTCGGCACCAGCGGCATAGACTCGCCCGGATGACCGCACCCATCCCCGCCGACGAGGCCCAGATCTGCTCGGCCCGTGGGTGTCGCGCTCCCGCCGCCTGGGCGTTGCGCTGGAACAATCCCCGGCTGCACGACCCCGCACGCCGCAAGACCTGGCTGGCCTGCCCGGCCCATCGGGCGTCCCTCGGCGACTTCCTCGACGCGCGCAGCTTCCTGCGGGAGGTCGCACCCCTGCCCGGATCGCATACGCTCGGATCGTGAACGTGCAGATCGGACGTCCCCGGTGACCGGCGCCGAGCCACCGCAGCCCCCGGTCAGTGCCCTGGAACCCTGGCCGGACACCGTCCGCTGGCAGCCGATCTGCCGCGACCTGATCTGGGTGGAGGTGCTCCGGCTGGCCATCGTGCTGGCTGTGGTGCTGGTCGGGCTGGGCGTCGGCTGGGCCCTCAGCGGCCACTGGCTCTTCGGCGTTGCGCTCGGCGCGGCGCTGCTGGCGGGACTGTGGCGGACGGCGGCGATCGTCCGGGCCGTCCACGCCTGGGGCTACGCCGAACGCGAGAACGACCTGCTGGTCCGGCACGGGCTGCTGGTACGCCGGCTGTCCATCGTGCCGTACGCACGGATGCAGTTCGTCGATGTCAGCGCCGGCCCGCTGGAACGCGCCTTCGGCCTGGCCACCGTGCAGCTGCACACCGCCGCGGCAGCCAGCGACGCCCGGGTACCCGGGCTGCGGCCGGCGGAGGCAGCCCGGCTGCGCGACCGGCTCACGGCGCTCGGCGAAGACCGCGCGGAGGGGTTGTGAGTGACGGCCCGCACCATCCCGGGCCGGCCCGACCGTGGCAGCCGCCCGAGGCTTCCGGTGCGCCGCCGACCGGTCTGCCGAACGAGGAGCCCCGGCAGCGCCTGCACCCGCTGAGCCCGGTGCTGCACGGCGCGAAGTCCCTCATCGTCGTCATCGCCGGCCTGTCCTGGTCGACGCTGTCCCGGGTGGGTTTCGGCTGGTTCGCGGCGATGGTCGTGGTGCTGGCCCTGGGCGCGACCGTGCTCGCGGTGGTCAGCTGGTGGAACACCGGCTACCACATCGTCGGGCGTGAGCTGCGGGTCCACGAAGGGCTGCTGTGGCGGCGCACCCGGGCCATCCCGTTGGAGAGGCTGCAGGCGGTGGAGGTGGTTCGGCCGCTGCTCGCCCAGCTCACCGGTTTGGCCGAGCTGCGCCTGGAGGTGGTCGGCGGCGGCAAGACCGAGGCGCCACTGGCGTACCTGGGTGTCGCCGAGGCGGCGGCGTTGCGCCAGCGGCTGCTCACCGTCGCGGGCCGCGTGCCGGGTCAACCGCCCGGACCGGAGGTCGCCACGGCCGGGCCGGCGCCGGAGCTCTCCGGGCGTGAGCTGCACGCCGTACGCAACCCCGACCTGCTGGCCAGCCAACTGCTCACCCCGCAGGCGTTCCTGCTCCCCTTCGGGGTGGCCTTCGTGGTGGCACAGTTCCTTTCCGAGGATTCCTGGTCGTTCATCGCGGTGGCCAGCACGCTGACCGCGATGGCCGGCATCGTCCTGCAACCGGTGCGCCGGGTCCTCGACGACTGGAACTTCCGGTTGGCCCGGGAGGCCGCCGGCCTGCGGGTACGCAACGGCCTGCTGGAGACCCGGATGCAGACCGTCCCGTTGGACCGGGTGCAGATGGTGGGGGTGACCTGGCCGCTGCTCTGGCGGTGGAAGGGGTGGCTACGGCTGCGCCTGGAGGTCGCCGGCTACTCGTCCGGCGAGCCGGACGACCGCAACCGGCCGGACCGGCTGCTGCCCGTCGGCGACCTGCGCACCGCCGAGATGATCGTGGCCGAGGTACTGCCCCGGGTGCGGTTGACCACGTTGCCGCTGGTGCCGCCGCCGGCCCGGGCCCGCTGGCTGCGCCCGCTGAGCGCCCGGATGCTCGGCGCCGGGCTGGGCGAGCAGGTCTTCACCGTCCGTTCCGGGTTGTTGACGCGACAGCTGGCGATCGTGCCGTACGCCCGGATCCAGAGCGTGCGGGTGGTGCAGGGGCCGGCACAGCGACGGCTACGGCTGGCCACGGTGCACGCCGACACGGCATCCGGCGGCGCCGTGGCGTACCACCGTGACCTGGCGGAGTCGTGGGCCCTCGCGGCAGAGCTGACCGCGCGGGCGCACGCGGCGCGGCGACGCCACTGACCCGCCCGGGCCGGCCGGCCCCACGGGCCGAGATTCCGGTCCTGCCCGCGCGGCATGCCCTCCTGGGCCGGTGGCAGCAACCAGCATGTGAACGTAGGGTGCTGCGGCGAGGGCGGTGGATCGTCCGCGGGACCGGCTCAGCGGGCGGCCGGCCTTGCCGGCTCCTCGACTTCCGGCGGCGCGGCGGGAGCCGGCGGCACGGCGTGCGGCGTCGCCCCGACCCGCCCGTCAGCCGGCTCGCCAAGGGCCTCGCCGCCCGCCTCGGCCGGACCGTCCGGGGTGTCGCCGACCGGCCGGCGACGGGCCCGGCGCGCCGCCCACCAGCGCTCGGCCAGACCGACCACCAGGAAGGTCAACCCGACGTACGCCCAGCCGACCAGCACGTCGATCACGTAGTGCTCGCCGGAGTAGACGAGGGTGAAGGTCATCGCCAGCGGGTACGTCAGCAGCAGCGGCCACCAGCGCCGGCGGACGGAGCGGAAGAAGAACAGCACCACGAACAACGCCCACGCGGTGTGCAGCGACGGCATCGCGGCCACCGGGTTGGAGGCGATCTGGCCGGCGTTGAGCAGGTTGCCCGCTCCGTGCATGCCGAACGCCTTCCAACCCCGGGTGGAGATCCGGGCGACCTCGGTGAGCAGCCCGTTCTGTGCCGCCCACCAGGGCGGCGCGGCCGGGTAGAGGAAGTAGGTCACCAGGCCGGCGGCGCAGAGGAAACCGAAGCGCCGCATGTACGCCACCCACCGCCGGCGGTTGCGCAGCCAGAGCACCGCGGCGGCGGCCAGCGCCACCACGAAGTGGGAGAAGTAGACCCAGCTCGCCAGCACGTCCCACCAGCGCACGTTGGGCTGGTACAGGTGCTCCTGCAACCAGACGGTGGGCACCTCCCCGCCGGTGGCCCAGCCGAACATCACCCGGTCGGCGACGATCAGCTCGTAGGCGTGCGGGGTCGCGCCGTTGTCGGCGAATCCTCGGGAGAGGTTGTAGACCGCGAGCAGCAGCACCACGGGAATCCAGTCCCGGGCGAAGGCCAGGTGACTGCGCCTCGGCCGGTGGGAGTTCCAGGCGATGGTGCCCGCCCAGATCCACAGGAAGGCGTACGCCGGGTCGGTGGGCAGGCCGATGGCCAGCCAAGCGACGACGAAGGCGACGCTCCAGACCGCCATCGCGATCACGCGCCGGCGCCCGCCGGCGAGGGACACGGGCGGTCCGGTCGGGGCGGGGGGCTGGGGGTCAGTCACGACGGCCATCGCGGTCAAGGTTAACGGCGGCCGGTACATCGACGAACGCCGCACCGGCCGGGCCGATCGAGTTCGGGCGCGAGACGGCCGGGAGAAGGGTCGTCGGGCACGACCTCGGATCCGCCCGCTGGACTAGGCTCGCTCCATGCAGGAGCAGCCGGAGCCGCCCTTCCCACCAGGGCTGACCGCCCGGGTCGAGCTGACCGTCACCGACGCCGACACCGCCCAGGCGATGGGGTCCGGCGACGTGCCGGTGCTCGGCACACCCCGGGTGCTGGCCCTGGCCGAGGCGGCCACCGTCGCGGCCACCGCCACCCGGCTGCCCCCGGGGCGGACCACCGTGGGGAGCCGCATCGAGCTGGAGCACCGGGCGGCGACGCCGGTTGGGCGGACGGTGGTGGCGCAGGCCCGGCTGGGCGAGGTCGACGGCCGGCGGCTGGTCTTCGAGGTGACGGTCACCGACGACGGCGAGACGGTGGCGCACGGTCGGGTGGAGCGGGTGCTGGTCGACCGGCAACGCTTCGTCGAACGCGCGGCGAGGGCCTCATGAGCCTCCGGTTCACCGAGGTCGCCGACCGGGTCCACGTGCTGCGCGAGCCGTTGCTCGACGTCAACGTCACCCTGGTCGTCGGCGATGGTGAGGCGCTGCTGGTGGACACCCTCTCCACCACCGGGCAGGCCGCCGAACTGGCCGCGGCGGCGCGGGCGGTCACCGGCCACCCCTGGACGGTGGTCAACACCCACCACCACTTCGACCACTGTTTCGGCAACGCCACTCTCGCCGGCGCCCCGCCCCGCCCGGTCTACGCCCACGAGTTGGCCGCCGCCGCGCTGCGCGAGGCGCCGGATCGGCTGCGCCGCGGGGCGTACGCGGAGCTACGCACGGAGCGGCCCGGGCTCGCCGAGGAGGTGGCCGGCACCGAGCTGCTGGTCCCGACGCATCCGGTGCACACCGAGGCGGTGCTGGACATCGGCGGCCGACGGGTGGTGCTGCGCCATCCGGGGCGCGGGCACACCGACGCCGACCTGGTGGTGCACGTGCCCGACGCCGATGTGCTGGTCGCCGGGGACCTCGTCGAGCAGGGCGGCCCACCCGCGTTCGAGGACTCGTACCCGCTGCAGTGGCCGGACGCGGTCGCCGAGCTGCTGCGGCTCACCACGCCCGCGACGCTGGTCGTGCCCGGGCACGGCGAAGTCGTCGACGTCGACTTCGTTCGGGCCCAGCACCAGCACCTCGTCGACCTGGCCTGGCTGATCCGTGCCGCGCACACCGGTGGGGCTCCGCCCAAGCGGGTCGCCGCCGAGGCGCCCTTCGGCGCCCGCTCCGGCATGGTCGCCGCCCGCCGCGGCTTCGCCGAACTCGACGGCACCGCCTGAGAAGATCCTGCCGAACCGAGCGGCGACGCCGCTACCGTCGACTGACCCCTCAAGGTCGGGGGTGGCGGGGCACTGACGGGGGTTGGCTGCGCGCACCGTGGTCGGGAGGCACGTCGATCCCGTGCCGCACCCTGGAGAACGCGTCGATGCCCCAGGCGACCTGGCGGATACCGCCCCACAGGGTGCCGAGCAGGCGTCGGATGGGCTGCTGGGCGCCAACGTAGTGCGAGGAGGACGAGTCGTTGGTCTTCATGAACTGTTGTGCGATGAAGTCGTCGAAGTACATGGCTCAAGAGTCGCAAGCGACGGCGTCCCGCGGGAGTGGCAGGATTGACGCGAACTGATAGGATTTTGCCATCATGGTTGTGCAGCGTCCAACGGTCACGATCCCGCTCGTCGACGGCATGACCCTGTTCGAGATCGGCATGCCGCTGGAGGCCCTGGGCCACACCTGGGACCCCGACCACGGCCCGCTCTACGACGTGACGCTGTGCGGCGACCTGCGCGGAGTGCGCACCCACACCGGCGCCCGTCTGGCCCCGGAGCGGCCACTGAGCGCCGTGCCCGAGGGCGACACGGTGCTCGTGCCGGCGGTGCCACCGGGGCGGTCCGTCGGCCCTCGGCTGGTCCGCGAGCTGCGGCGCGCCGCCGACCGGGGCGCCCGCATTGCGGCCCTGTGCACCGGCACGTTCGCGCTCGCCGAGGCGGGCCTGCTCGACGGCCGTCGGGCCACCACCCACTGGCGGCACGCCAGCCTGCTGCAGCGGATGTATCCCAACATCGAGGTCGATGCGCGCGCCATCTACATGGAGGACGACGGCATCTTCACCAGTGCCGGCTCGGCGGCGGGCCTTGATCTCTGCCTGCATCTGATCCGGCGCGACCACGGGGAGCGCGCCGCGAACGCCATGGCCCGCTACCTCGTAATCGCCGCCCACCGTGACGGTGGTCAGGCGCAGTACGTACACGCGGAGCCGCTGGAGGACTGCGCCGCCTGGCTGGACAACCTCCGCGCCTGGCTGCGCGAGAACCTCCGCCGGACGGTAACGCTGACCGAGCTGGGACGAGCGGCGAACCTCTCGTCCCGCACCCTCGCCCGGCGGTTCGAGCGAGACGTCGGCACCACCCCGATGCGCTGGGTCGCCACGGAACGGATCGCGGCCGCCAAGGAACTGCTCGAGGCCACCGACCTGACGGTCGACCGGATCTCGTTCGAGGTGGGCTACGGGTCGCCGGTGACGTTCCGAACCGTCTTCACCCAGGAAGTCGGCATCTCACCGAGGCGCTACCGCTCGCGGTTCGCGGCACGGCTTGACGCCGCCGCTCCGGCATAACCCGTGGGGGCGGTAACTTGCGGCGCATGTCAAGGTTCTTGAGGCGGGTTGGCTAGGGTTTCGTTGAGTGAGCCTGTGGGTACGGGTCCCCCTGCTCGGTTGATCCATGCGGCTACGGGCAGCATGGCCGGTCCGCCCGCGTCCAGCAGAGCGGCGATCGCAACTGCCGCCGAAGCCTCGCGGGTACCGCGCCGACGGCGGCGAGCACCCACTCGCCCTGTACCCGGCTCATCTCCAGCCGCAGCCTCTACCCGGCCCAGCAGTGCCCAGAGCATGCCGAACACGCATCCCCGTCGCTGGCCGCATCGTGCAGCGCCCGCCATGCCTCCGGTGTCGTGCCAGTCAGGAAGCCATCGAGGTACGCCTCCGCGTCGAGCAGCGCCGACCGGAACTGAGGGAACGGCCCGTGCGCTGACAGCCAAGATCGCAGCGCTGCGATGAACCGGCGGTTAACCGCGACATCCGGGGCGCGGGGCGGGTCAGGGGCCGGCGCGGAG
>NZ_SMKN01000084.1 GCF_004348675.1 Micromonospora sp. KC606
ACCTCCCACCACGCCACCTCCCACCACGCCACCTCCCACCACGCCACCGCCGACCACGCCGCCGCCGGGCGGGGCGATGCAGATGGAGAACCTCGATCGCGGGCTGGTCAGCGTCCGCTCCGGCAGCGGCAACCTGGTGTCCTGGCGACTGCTCGGCACCGAGGCCTCCGGGGTGTCGTTCAACCTCTACCGGGGCGCCACCAAGGTGAACAGTTCGCCGATCACCGGCGCGACCAACTACCTCGACAGCGGCGCGGCGGCCGGGTCGTCGTACACGGTGCGCGCCGTGGTCAACGGCACTGAGCAGGCCGCCTCGGCGCCCGCGCTCCAGTTCGGCAGCGGCTACCTGGACGTGCCGTTGCAGGTGCCGCCGGGCGGCACCACGCCCAGCGGGGAGGCGTACACCTACGTGGCCAACGACGCCAGCGTCGGCGACCTCGACGGCGACGGCGACTACGAGTTCGTGCTCAAGTGGGATCCGTCCAACGCCAAGGACAACTCGCAGTCCGGCTACACCGGCAACGTCTACATCGACGCGTACACCCTCACCGGAACCCGGCTGTGGCGTATCGACCTGGGTCGTAACATCCGCGCCGGCGCCCACTACACCCAGTTCCAGGTGTTCGACTACGACGGCGACGGTCGCGCCGAGGTGGCCATGAAGACCGCCGACGGCACCCGTTCCGGCACCGGCCAGGTCATCGGCTCAGCGTCGGCCGACCACCGCAACTCCAGTGGCTACATCCTCGCCGGCCCCGAGTATCTGACCATGTTCGACGGCCGCACCGGCGCCGCCCTCTCCACCGTCAACTACGACCCGCCGCGCGGCAACGTCTCCTCCTGGGGCGACTCGTACGGCAACCGCGTCGACCGGTTCCTCGCCGGCACCGCCTACCTCGACGGGCAGCGCCCCTCACTGATCATGGCGCGTGGCTACTACACCCGGGCCGTCATCGCCGCCTGGGACTTCCGCAACGGCACCCTGACCAAGCGGTGGACGTTCGACTCGAACGCCTCCGGCAACTCCGCCGCGTACGGACAGGGCAACCACAGCCTCTCCGTCGCCGACGTCGACGGCGATGGCCGGCAGGAGATCGTCTACGGCGCGGCCACCATCGACGACAACGGCCGGCTGCTGTGGTCCACCGGCCACGGCCACGGCGACGCCGGGCACGTCGGTGACCTCGACCCGTCCCGCCCGGGACTGGAGTACTTCAAGGTCAGTGAGGACTCCCGCAAGCCCGGCTCCTGGTTCGCCGACGCCCGCACCGGGCAGGTGCTGTGGTCCACGGCCCCGGCTGGCGACAACGGCCGGGGGGTCTCCGCCGACATCTGGGCCGGCAGCCCCGGCGCCGAGTCCTGGTCCTCGGCCGTCGGCGGCCTGGCCAACACCCGCGGGCAGAACGTCGGGCGCAAGCCGTCCTCGACAAACTTCCTCGCCTGGTGGGACGGCGACCCGGTGCGTGAACTGCTCGACGGCACCCGGGTCGACAAGTACGGCACCAGCGGGGAGACCCGACTGCTCAGCGGCAGCGGGGTGGCCTCCAACAACGGGACCAAGTCCACTCCGGCGCTGTCCGGCGACATCCTCGGTGACTGGCGGGAGGAGGTCGTCTGGCGCACCAGCGACAACCGCGCCCTGCGGATCTACAGCACGCCCAGCCAGACCAGCACCCGGATCTACACGCTGATGCACGACGCGCAGTACCGTACCGCCATCGCCTGGCAGAACACCGCCTACAACCAGCCGCCGCACCCGAGCTTCTTCATCGGTGACGGCATGTCCACTCCGCCGACCCCGAACATCTACCTGCGTTGACGGTCATCCGACCGCCCGGTCCGTGACGACGACGCTGACCGGCCCGGGGCGGCGCTGACCCGGACCGGAAGAACAGGCACCGGGTCGCCAGTGCGCGGAATCCGCAGCTCTGGCGACCCGGTGCACCACACCGCAGCACCCCCGACCCGTCCCGACCGGGAGTGCCGTACCACCACCGATCACCAAGTTAGGGGTGCTCCGCGACGTGGGAGTGACGTGGGTATGAAGAACGTGTTTCAGGCATTCCGCGTCAGACCACCGGCCACGGTTTCGGCCACCAGCTCGAACGAGCGCACCCGGTCGGCCACGTCGTACACCATCGTGGTGAGCATCAGCTCCTCGGCGCCCGTGCGGGTCAGCAGGTCGCCGAGCTGCCGGCGGACCGTTTCCGGACAGCCCGTCGCCTGGCCGTCGCGGCGCTGCCGCACGAACTGGCGTTCCGGGTCGTCGTACGGGTACGCCGCCGCCACCTCCGGCGTGACGAGGGGTTCCGGCCGCCCGGCCCGCAGCTTCAGAAAGGACAGCGCGCTCGGCCCGGCCAGCCACTCGGCCCGCTCGTCGGTGTCCGCGCAGACCACGTTGACCGCGACCATCGCGTACGGCCGCTGCAGCCAGCGCGACGGCCGGAAGCTCTGCCGGTACAGCCGCAACGCCGGCAGGGTGTGCTCCGCGCTGAAGTGGTGCGCGAACGAGAACGGCAGCCCGAGCAGTCCGGCCAGTTGGGCGCTGAACCCGCTGGAACCGAGCAGCCAGACCGCCGGCGACTGCCCGAGGCCCGGCGTCGCCCTGATCGGCCCCGGCTCGTCACCGGTGAAGTAGTTCATCAGGTCCGCCAGCTCACGAGGAAAACCCTCGGCCGACAGCCCCTCCACGGTCCGACGCAGCGCCAGTGCGGTCACCTGATCGGTGCCCGGTGCCCGGCCGACACCCAGGTCGATCCGGCCGGGGTGCAGCGCCTCCAGGGTGCCGAACTGCTCGGCCACCACCAGCGGCGCGTGGTTGGGCAGCATCACCCCGCCCGAACCCAGCCGGATGGTCGAGGTGTGCGCCGCCAGGTGCGCGAGCAGCACGGCCGGCGCGGAGCTGGCGATCGCCGGCATGTTGTGATGCTCGGCCACCCAGAACCGGTGGTAGCCGAGCTCCTCGGTGCGGCGGGCCAGCTCGGTGGTGTGCCGCAGGGCCTCACCGGCGGTCGCGCCACGAGCCACCGGAGCAAGATCAAGGACAGACAACGGTACGTCGATCACACCGCGGACAACCCGCGGCGCGACCGGCGTCTTCCGGATCGTGCCCTAACCCATACCCCGCGCCTGCTCGAAGATCAGACTCGTCTGGGTGTGCTGCACCGCCGGGTCCACCGCGAGGTGGTCGAGCACGAAGTCCCGCAGCGCGTCCCCGGATGCCGCCCGCACGTGCAGCACGTAGTCCTCCGCGCCGGCCACGTGGAACACCGACACCACCCCCGGCAACCGCACCGACCGGGCCCGGAACGCGTCCACGGCCGCCCTCTCGTGGGCGGTCAGCCGCACCGAGACCAGCGCCTGCAACGGCAACCCCAGCGCTGCCGGGTCCACCTCGGCGTGGAAACCCCGGATCGCCCCGCACTCACGCAGGGCCCGGGTGCGGGTCAGGCAGGTCGAGGCCGCCACCCCGACCCGCTCCGCCAGTGCGTTGTTCGGCACACGGCCATCGGCGGCCAGCTCGGCCAGGATCGCGCGGTCGACGTCGTCCAGCGCGGCGAACGATCGCCGCACATCATTCGGCGTAGCGGACATCGGATCATCCTTCCCCGAAGACCCGATCGATGGAAGCGCATTCTCCAGAATGATGTTCGGCCCCCTTGCTATTGCTTCGGAACTTGTTCGACGCTTCCGGTCATGACGACCGTGGACACCCGAGCCGTGCACGCCGGCCGCGACGACCTCGCCGCCCTCGGCGTCCACGTGCCACCGATCGACCTGTCCACCACCAACCCGCTGCCCGGCGTCGACGGCGGCGGCGAGACGTACGAGCTGCTCGCCGGCGGCGGCACCCTCCCGCCCGGTGCCAGCGCCGTCTACCAGCGCCTCTGGAACCCCACCGTGGCCCGCTTCGAGACCGCGCTCGCCGAGCTCGAGGGCACCGCCGAGGCCGTCGCCTTCGCCAGCGGCATGGCCGCCCTCACCGCCGCCCTGCTCGCCGCGACCCGCGACGGGAAGCGCCACGTCGTCGCCGTCCGCCCCCTCTACGGCGGCACCGACCACGTCCTCGCCACCGGTCTGCTCGGCACCGAGGTCACCTGGGCCCGGCCCGACCAGGTCACCGCCGCCGTACGCTCCGACACCGCCCTCGTGGTCGTCGAAACCCCGGCCAACCCCACCCTCGACCTGATCGACATCGCCGCCCTCGCCGAGGCCGCCGGCGACGTCCCGCTGCTCGTCGACAACACCGTCGCCACCCCGGTGCTCCAGCAGCCCGCCCGGCACGGCGCGGCACTCGTCCTGCACAGCGCCACCAAGAGCATCGGCGGCCACGGCGACGTCCTCGCCGGCGTCATCGCCGGCGACAGCGGCTGGGCCGCCCGGCAGCGCCAGGTCCGCGCCGTCACCGGCGCCGTGCTGCACCCGCTCGGCGCGTACCTGCTGCACCGCGGCCTGCAGACCCTGCCGCTACGGGTCCGCGCCCAGCAGGCCGGCGCGGAGAAACTCGCCGGCTGGCTCACCGGCCACCCGGCTGTCGCCCGGGTGCACCACCCGTCGGTCCACGACCCGGCCGGGCTGGTCGGGCGGCAACTGTCCGGCACCGGCAGCCTGCTCGCGGTCGAGGTACGCGGTGGCGCCCCCGCCGCCGCGCGGGTCGCCGACGCGTGCCAGCTGATCACCCACGCGGTCTCGCTCGGCGGCGTGGACACGCTGATCCAGCACCCGGCCTCGCTCACGCACCGGCCGGTGGCCGGGGAGGCCAAGCCGTGCGGTGGGCTGCTGCGGATCTCCGTCGGGCTGGAGGACCCGGAGGACCTGCGAGCGGACCTGGAGCGGGCGCTCGCGATGATCTGATTCTGCCCTCGCGGGCACCGGCAAGGTTCAGCTGGCGCGCGAGCGCGGATCTCCGGTGGGTGCCCCGCGTCATCTCGAACGCCTGTATGACGGTTTCGGTGTCCCCGGTGGGATTCGAACCCACACTGTCGGAGGTTTGAGCTCCGCTTCTCTACCGGTTGGAATACGGGGACAGGTGACCCGACGCTGTCGCGTCGGGTCATAGGTTACCTACTACGCTAGGGGCGGCGACACCCGGCATGGCGGGTGTCGGGGCACAGACTGGGTGGGAGTGGCTCGTGGCCGAGACGCAGACGGATGCCGAGCGCAGGCGCGTACTGATCGCCGAGGACGAGGCGCTCATCCGACTGGACCTGGCCGAGATGCTGGTCGAGGAGGGCTACGAGGTCGTCGGCGAGGCCGGGGACGGCGAGACCGCCGTCCGGCTGGCCGAGGAGCTCAAGCCGGATCTGGTCATCCTCGACATCAAGATGCCGATCATGGACGGCCTGGCCGCCGCCGAGCGGATCGCCGCCGAGCGGATCGCCCCGGTGATCATCCTGACCGCGTTCAGCCAGCGTGACCTGGTCGAGCGGGCCCGGGCGGCCGGCGCGATGGCGTACCTGGTGAAGCCCTTCCAGAAGAGCGACCTGGTGCCGGCGGTGGAGATCGCGCTGTCGCGCTACTCCGAGATCGCCGCGCTGGAGGCCGAGGTCGCCGGCCTCACCGATCGGCTGGAGATCCGCAAGACGGTCGAGCGGGCCAAGGGCGCCCTGATGACGACGTACGGCATGACCGAACCGCAGGCGTTCAAGTGGATCCAGCGCACCGCGATGGACCACCGGATGACCATGAAAGAGGTCGCCGAGCGGATTCTCGCCGAGACCGCCGGCGGCGAGGTCGCCCAGCCGGCCACCTGAGGGTGTGCGGGGTCCGGCGCTGAGGCGTTTCCTGCCTGCTGGGCTGCTGGCAAGCCGTCGGGTAAAGGCCCCCAGGAGGGGTCACTCCTTACCCACCAGGCACCGGCGGAACTCCCGTACCATCGACTGTTCTTACAGTGATCGGTTCCGGTCCGCCACGCCGTGTAACGGTTCGGTCAACGCGTCTCCCTGGGGCTTTCATCGCAGCTCCGAGGTGGGATAGCGTCCGGCCCCAGACCGGCGACGACGGTCTGGTTCGTCCGCCCCCCGCAAGGGCCAATAGGCAGCGGGTGGTTCGGACCATGGAACTGAGGAGGGTTCGGGCCTTGAGGCAGAAGCTCGCTCGTGTGATCGGTGGAGCCGCCCTGCTGGCGCTCGTCGCCGGCAGTGCCGCGTGCGGCAACGGCGGTGGTGAGGACACCGCGGCCGGTGGCGACCAGTGCGGCAACAAGATCGCGTTCTTCGGCGCGCTGACCGGCAGCTCGGCGGCGCTGGGCATCAACGAGAACAACGGCGCCAAGCTGGCCGTCGACAAATACAACAAGGAGAACCCCGACTGCAAGGTCGAGCTGGTGCCGCTGGACTCGCAGGGCAGCCCCGACCAGGCCCCGCAGCTGGCTCAGAAGGCCATCGACGACACGAAGATCCTCGGCATCGTCGGCCCGGCCTACTCCGGTGAGTCGGAGGCCGCCGGCCCGCTGTTCAACGAGGCCGGCCTCGTCACCATCACCCCCTCCGCGACCCGGCCGAGCCTCTCCGAGCAGAACTGGAAGACCTTCTTCCGGGCGGTCGGCAACGACTTCAGCCAGGGCCCGGCGGCCGGTAACTACATCAAGAACATCATCAAGGCCGAGCGGGTCTACGTCATCGACGACCAGTCCGCCTACGGCGCGGGCCTGGCCGACGAGGTCAAGAAGGTTCTCGGCGCGTCTGTCGTCGGCTCGGACAAGGTCCAGGGCGAGGGCAAGCAGACCGAGTTCTCCGGTGTGGTCACCAAGGTCAAGAGCGCCAACGTCCAGGCGATCTTCTACGGCGGCTACTACCAGGAGGCCGGCCTGATCCGCAAGCAGCTCACCGCTGCCGGGGTCACCGCACCGCTGGTCGCGGGCGACGGCGTCAACGACGCCGCCTACATCACCTCCGCTGGCGCCGCGGCGGCCGAGGGCACCATCCTCACCTGCCCCTGCCAGCCGGCCACCGAGGCGCGCGGCACGTTCGCCCAGGAGTACAAGGCGCTCAACGGCACCGACCCGGGCACCTACAGCGACACCGCCTACGACGCGGCGAGCATCCTGCTCGCCGGCATCAAGGACGGCAAGACCACCCGGCCGGGGCTGCTGGAGTTCGTCAAGAACTACAACGGTGAGGGCGTCGCGGCGACCTACAAGTTCGTCGAGGGCGGCGAGCTGGACCCGGCGCAGGTCAAGGTCTGGGCCTTCAAGGTCACCGGCGGCAAGGTCGTGCCGGACCAGGAGATCCCGAAGTCCTGACGCCGGTCGCTGCTACAGCGATTGAGTTGTGATCGCGGGTGCGGCCGGGAACTCACTCCCGGCCGCACCCCTTTTCTCTCCAGACCCGATGGAGCGTCCCTTCATTGAACTTCGACGACCTGTTCTCCAACTTTGGGACATACACGGCCACCGGCCTGACGCAGGGTGCGATCTACGCCCTGGTCGCGCTCGGCTACACGCTGGTCTACGGCGTCCTGAGACTCATCAACTTCGCCCACTCCGAGGTCTTCATCGCAGGCGCGTTCGCGGCGATCTGGACCTGGAACGGCTTCGGGCTCGACCAGAACTCGCAGGTCAGCGGCATCGGGTCGATCATGTTCTACCTGCTGGTGGCGGTGATTGTCGCCGCGATCGCCTCCGCCGGCACGGCCACCGTGATCGAGCGGGTGGCGTACCGGCCGCTGCGTAAGCGCAACGCGCCGCCGCTGGCCTTCCTGATCACGGCGATCGGCGCGTCCATCGCCATCTCGGAGGCGTTCGGCATCTGGACCCGCCGCCGCCCCGAGGGCGCCCCGAACCTGGTCAGCACCGAGCCGCTGTTCCACATCGCCGGGGTGCCGATCGACGCGGTTCAGCTGCTGACCGTCGGCGCCGCCCTGGGCATGATGATCGGGCTGGACTTGTTCATCAACCGCAGCCGGGTCGGCCGCGGCATCCGGGCGGTCGCGCAGGATGCCAACACCGCCGCGCTGATGGGCGTGAACAAGGACCGGATCATCATGATGGTCTTCATCGTCGGCGGCACCATGGCCGGCGTGGCCGGCCTGCTCTACGACGTCCGGATCGGCACGCTGACCTACAGCGTGGGCTTCCTGCTGGGGCTCAAGGCGTTCACCGCCGCGGTGCTCGGCGGCATCGGCAACCTGCGCGGCGCGCTGGTCGGTGGCCTGCTGCTGGGCGTGGTGGAGAACTACGCCTCCGGTCTGTTCGGCACGGAGTGGAAGGACTTCGCGGCGTTCGCGCTGTTGGTGGTGCTGTTGATGTTCCGGCCGACCGGTCTGCTGGGTGAATCGCTGGGGAGGGCGCGGGCATGACGACCGTCCTGGAGAGGGTCCGTTCCGGCCGCGAGGCGGCCGGCGAGCGCTGGCGTGGGGCGCCGCGCTGGGTGCGCTGGGCGCTGCTGATCGCGGTGATCGCGTTCTTCTACGCCCTGCCGAACAGGGAGTTCTACCAGTACCTGGGACCGATCCCGACCCCGGGGGCGAACTTCACCCAGGTGATGTTCACCGTCTCGATCTATGTGCTGCTGGCGGTGGGCCTGAACATCGTGGTCGGCTTCGCCGGCCTGCTCGACCTCGGGTACTTCGGCTTCTTCGCCGTGGGCGCGTACACCGTGGCCGTGCTGACCTCGCCGAGCAGCGACCTCAAGACGCTGTGGCCGTGGCTGCTGGCGGTGCCGGTGGCGATCGCGCTGACGATGGTCTCCGGCGTCATGCTGGGCACGCCGACTCTGCGGTTGCGCGGTGACTACCTGGCGCTGGTGACCCTCGGCTTCGCCGAGATGATCCGGATCGGGGCGGTCAGTTCCGAGTTCCTCAAGGGCCAGCGGGGCTTCAACCAGATTCCGCACCCGCCCGGCCAGTACGCCGACGGCCGCCCGGTCTTCGGGGTGCTGGACGCCCGGCCGTACTACTGGCTGGTGCTCACGGTGATCATCCTGGTGGTGATCGGGGTGCGGAACCTGACCCACAGCCGGGTCGGCCGGGCCTGGATCTCGATCCGTGAGGACGAGGACGCCGCCCAGTTGATGGGTGTGCCGACGTTCAAGTTCAAGCTCTGGGCGTTCGCGGCGGGCGCGGCGATCGCCGGCCTGGCCGGCGCGCTCTTCGCGGGCAAGCAGAACTTCGTCAACTCGCAGAACTTCGAGCTGCTCAACTCGATCATCATCCTGGCCGCGGTCATCTTCGGCGGTTCCGGCAACATCGTCGGTGCGATCGTCGGTGGCGGCCTGGTGGCCTACATGATCGAGCGGTTCCGTGGCATCGACCTGTTCGGCGTGCAGCTCTACGAGTACCGGTTCCTCTTCTTCGGCCTGGTGCTCGTGGTGATGATGATCTTCCGGCCGGAGGGGCTGATCCCGAACCGACGACGTGCGGCGGAGTTCAAGGACCGCCGCAAGGAGGTGACCGTCGGTGAGTGACACCGAGCAGAAGCCGTCCGTTCCCGCCCAGGCGGGTGCCCCGGCCGTCGAGGCGGTGCCCGCGCGGGAACCGCTGTTGGAGGTCGACCACGTCACGCTGCGCTTCGGCGGCGTGGTCGCGCTGAACGAGGTGGACTTCACCCTCTACAAGGGGGAGATCCTCGGCCTGATCGGCCCCAACGGCGCCGGCAAGACCACCTGCTTCAACGCCATGACCGGTATCTACCAGCCCACCGAGGGGCAGATCAGGTTCCGCGGCGAGAAGATCAGCGGCAAGAAACGGCACCAGATCACCAAGATGGGCATGGCGCGGACGTTCCAGAACATCCGCCTGTTCCCCGAGATGACGGCGCTGGAGAACGTTCTGGTCGGCGCCGACGCGCACCACAAGACCAGCGTGATCTCGGCGCTGTTCCGGCTGCCGCGGTACTGGCGGGAGGAGCGCGAGGGCCGCGAGAAGGCCGAACGCCTGCTGGAGTTCGTCGGCATCCGTCACCGGATGCACGAGTTCGCCCGCAACCTCTCCTACGGCGAGCAGCGTCGGCTGGAGATCGCCCGGGCGCTGGCCACCGACCCGCTGCTGCTCTGCCTGGACGAGCCGGCCGCCGGCTTCAACCCGGCGGAGAAGGAGGAACTGCTCCAGCTCATCCGGCAGATCCGGGACAGCGGGGTGACGGTGCTGCTGATCGAGCACGACATGCGGCTGGTCATGGGCGTCACCGACCGGATCGTGGTCCTGGAGTTCGGAAAGAAGATCGCCGAGGGCCTGCCCGCCGAGGTGCGGGAGGACCCGAAGGTGATCGCGGCGTACCTGGGGGTGCCGGACGATGCTGCTTGAGATTGACGATGTGAGCCTGCTGTACGGGCGGATCCAGGCGCTGCACGGCATCAGCCTGACCGTGGCCGAGGGCGAGATCGTGGCGCTGATCGGCGCCAACGGCGCCGGGAAGTCGACCACGATGCGGGCCATCTCCGGGATCCGGCCGGTCGCCTCCGGACGTGTCCGGTTCGACGGCGAGGACATCACCAAGCTGCGGGCGGACCTGCGGGTGCGGCGCGGTCTGTGCCAGGCGCCCGAGGGCCGCGGCATCTTCCCGGGCATGACGGTGCTGGAGAACCTCGGCATGGGTGCCTACACCCGGCGGGACCGGGCGGGCATCGCCCAGGATCTCGACCGGGTGCTGGAACTCTTCCCGCGGCTGGCCGAGCGGCGCAAGCAGCACGGCGGCACGCTCTCCGGTGGCGAGCAGCAGATGCTGGCCGTCGGCCGGGCGCTGATGAGCCGGCCGAAGTTGTTGCTGCTCGACGAGCCCTCGATGGGGCTGGCGCCGATGCTGATCCAGCAGATCTTCAGCATCATCACCGAGATCAACCAGCAGGGCACCACGATCCTGCTCGTCGAACAGAACGCCCAACAGGCGCTGGCCCGGGCGCACCGGGCGTACGTGCTGGAGACCGGCCGGATCGTCAAGAGCGGCACCGGTGCGGAGCTGCTGCACGACCCGTCGGTAAAAGAGGCGTACCTCGGCGTGGCCTGACCGGCCGCCACCCCTCATCGCAAGGAGCGCAAAATGTTCAACTCACGTGGTGGCCGCGCGACCCTCGGCGTCACCGGCGCCGCGCTGCTGGCTCTGTCGCTCGCCGCGTGCGGCGAGAAGGAGAACAGCGCCCAGCCCGGCGCCGGGCCCTCCGTCACCGCCGCCGCCGACTCGGCGTTGGCCGCGAAGGTGCCCGACGCCATCAAGGCCGACGGCGTTATCAAGGTCGGCACCGACTCGACGTACGCCCCGGCGGAGTTCCTGGACAACGACGGCAAGACCGTCGTCGGCTTCGACATCGACCTGTTCAACGCGGTCGCGCAGAAGCTCGGCCTGAAGGCCGAGTACGAGTCGGCGCCGTTCGACGCGATCCTGCCGGCCGTCGACTCCGGCAAGTACGAGGTCGGTGTCTCGTCGTTCACCATCAACGCCGAGCGGCTCAAGAGCGTCAACATGGTCAGCTACTTCTCCGCCGGCACCCAGTGGGCCACCAAGCAGGGCAACCCGGCCGGCGTCGACCCGGAGAACGCCTGCGGCAAGAAGATCGCCGTGCAGGTCGGCACCGTGCAGCTCGACGACATCACCGCCCGGTCGAAGAAGTGCACCGACGCCGGCAAACCGGCGATCACCATCGACCAGTACCAGGCGCAGAGCGACGCCACGGCCGCGGTGGTCAGCGGCAAGGACGACGCCATGCTGGCCGACTCCCCGGTCGGCGCGTACGCGGTGAAGCAGAGCGGCGGCCAGTTGGCGCCGCTCGGCGACATCTACGAGTCGGCCCCGTACGGCTACGCGGTGAAGAAGGACCAGACCGCGTTCGCCGAGGTGCTGAAGGAGGCCGTCGCGGCGGTCATCGCCGACGGCACGTACGAGGGCGCGCTGAAGAAGTGGGGCGTCGAGGGCGGCGCCGTCACGACCTCGGCGTTGAACCCGACCAGCTGACGATGTCGGTCGAGGCAGACAGACCCGAACGGGCACGGCCGGAACCCATCCGAGCCGTGCCCGTGCGGCACCCCGGGCGGTGGGTCGCCATCGCCGTGATCGGGGTGCTGGTGGCCATGTTCGTCCACCTGCTGGTGACGAACAAGGCGTTCAACTGGTCGTTCATGGTCGACGAGATGTTCCGGCCGCCGGTCGTGGAGGGGCTGCGCGGCAGCATCGCGCTGCTCGTGACCTCCATGTTGATCGGTATCGGGCTGGGTGTCGTCCTCGCCATCATGCGGCTGTCGGAGAACCCGATCCTGCGTGGTGTCGCCTGGGCGTACACCTGGTTCTTCCGGGCGGTGCCCCGGCTGGTGCTGGTGATCCTCTTCGGCAACCTGGGCATCCTGTGGGCGCGCATCGAGTTCGGGCTGCCCTTCGACCGGCAGATCGGCGCCCTGTTCGGGGTCGACGACTTCCAGGCCCGGCTGTTCGGCTTCTCCGCCCTGGAGATCCTCAGCGGGTTCGTCGCCGGCATGCTGGCGCTGGGCCTGTCCGAGGCCGCCTACATGGCGGAGATCGTCCGGGCCGGCATCCAGTCGGTGGACGAGGGTCAGACCGAGGCCGCCCAGGCGCTGGGCCTGACCCGCGCCCAGGTCCTGCGCCGCATCGTGCTGCCGCAGGCCATGCGGGTGATCGTCCCGCCGACCGGCAACGAGACCATCGCCATGCTCAAGGACACCTCGCTGGTGGCCTTCGTGCCGGTCTCCACCGAGCTGTTCTTCCAGCTCAGGGCCGTCGGTAGCCGGACCTTCCAGGTCTTTCCGATGCTGGTCGCGGCGACCCTCTGGTATCTGCTGGTGACCAGCGTGCTGCTGGTCGGGCAGTACTACCTGGAGCGGCACTTCTCCAAGGGCGCGGGGCGCAGCGGACGGGCGAGGACCACGTTGCGAGGGATCGCGGCGGAGAACGGCGGGACAACCGGGAAGGTGGCCGGCACATGACCGAGCTGACGGTGTCGGCATCGCCTGACGGTACGGCGGCGGTGTCCGGGCCGATGGTCCGCGCCGAGCAGGTGCACAAGTCGTTCGGGTCGATCGAGGTGCTCAAGGGCATCGACATGAAGGTCCGTGCCGGCGAGGTGTGCTGTCTGCTGGGCCCCTCCGGCTCCGGCAAGTCGACCTTCCTGCGCTGCATCAACCACCTGGAGAAGATCAACGCTGGCCGGATCTGGGTGGACGGCGACCTGATCGGCTACCGCGAGCGCGGCGGGAAGCTGCACGAGATGCGGGAGAAGGACGTCGCGGCCCAGCGGCGGGCGATCGGCATGGTGTTCCAACGGTTCAACCTCTTCCCGCACATGACCGTGCTGCAGAACGTCGTCGAGGCACCGGTGCTGCTGCGCCGGGTGAAGAAGGCCGAGGCCCGCGACCGGGCCGCGCAGCTGCTGGAGCGGGTGGGGCTGGGCGACAAGCTCGGGGCGTACCCCGGTCAGCTCTCCGGCGGCCAGCAGCAGCGGGTGGCGATCGCCCGGGCGCTGGCGATGCGACCGAAGCTGATGCTCTTCGACGAGCCCACCAGCGCGCTCGACCCGGAGTTGGTCGGCGAGGTGCTCGACGTGATGAAGGACCTCGCCCGCGACGGCATGACCATGATCGTGGTCACCCACGAGATCGGCTTCGCCCGGGAGGTCGGCGATCACCTGGTCTTCATGGACGGCGGCGTGGTCGTCGAGCAGGGCGACCCGCGCGAGGTCATCGCCAATCCCCGACATGATCGCACCAGGGCCTTCCTGGCCAAGGTCCTGTGACCCCGCCGGGTCCGGTGCGGCGCCCGCCGCCGCACCGGACCCGCGTCCTGTCGGCCGGCGGGTTCGCCCGCACGGCGGAACGGAGACCCCGGGTCACCGGACCACGGCGAGCTGGCGGCTGATCCTGGGGGCAGGTGGCACCGGCCCGGGCCGTGCCGCGGGGCGGGGTTGTCGGCGGTACGGACTAGAGTCGCTGCCGTGACAGCTACGACGCCGCGCCTGCTTCTCGTCGACGGACACTCCCTGGCATACCGGGCCTTCTTCGCCCTGCCGGTGGAGAACTTCTCCACCACGACCGGGCAGCCGACCAACGCCGTCTACGGCTTCACCTCGATGCTGATCAACGTGCTCCGCGACGAGCAGCCCACCCACATCGTGGTCGCCTTCGACGTCTCCCGCCGCTCCTTCCGCACCGAGAAGTACGCGGAGTACAAGGCCGGCCGCAGCGAGACCCCGACCGACTTCAAGGGGCAGGTCAGCCTCGTCAAGGAGGTCCTCGCCGCGCTGCGGATCCCGGTGGTGGAGCGGGAGGGCTACGAGGCCGACGACGTCATCGCCACCCTCGCCTGCCAGGCCCGCGACCAGGGCATGCAGGTGCTGATCAGCACGGGCGACCGGGACGCGTTCCAGCTCGTCGGCGACGACATCACCGTGCTCTACCCGCGCAAGGGCGTCTCCGACCTGGCCCGGATGGACCCGGCGGCGGTCGAGGCGAAGTACGGCGTCGGCCCCGAGCGCTACCGTGACCTGGCCGCGCTCGTCGGCGAGAGCAGCGACAACCTGCCCGGCGTCCCCGGGGTCGGGCCGAAGACGGCCGCCAAGTGGATTAACACGTACGGCGGGGTGGAGGGCGTCATCGCCCGGGCCGACGAGATCAAGGGCAAGGCCGGCGACAGCCTGCGTGAGCGGCTCGCCGACGTGATCCGCAACTACGAGATCAACTGCCTGGTCTCCGACCTGGAGCTGCCGATCCGCCCGGAGGACGCCCGCTGGCAGGGCTGGGACCGGGAGGCCGTGCACCAGGTCTTCGACACCCTCCAGTTCCGCATCCTGCGGGACCGGCTCTACCAGTACCTCGAGGCCGTGGAGCCGGAGGCCGAGGCGGGCTTCGAGCTGGCGGGCGAGGTGCTCGCCGCTCCCGGCGCGCTGGCCGGCTGGCTGGAGACGCACGCCCCCGCCGACACCCCGGTCGGGCTGGCCGTCAAACTCGACACCGGCCCCAACCGGCGGCACACCGCCTCGGTGACCGGCCTGGCGCTGGCGACCTCCGGCGGGGCGGCGGCCTGGTGCGACCCGACCGGGCTGGAGCCGGCCGACGAGGCGGCCCTCGCGGCCTGGTTGGCCGACGCCGCGCGCCCCAAGGTGCTGCACGACAGCAAGCCGGCGGTGCTCGCCTTCGCCGCGCACGGGTGGTCCCTGCACGGCATCGCCCGCGACACCCAGATCGCCGCCTACCTGGCCCGCCCCGACCAGCGCTCGTACGACCTGACCGACCTGGCCCTGCGCTACCTGCACCGGGAGCTGCGCGTCGACGCCCCGCAGACCGGTCAGCTCACCCTGGACGGGCTCGGTAACGACGGTGAGGCCGAGCAGAACCTGATGCTCCAGGCCCGGGCCACCCTCGACCTGGCCGACGCGATCGACGCCGAGCTGTCCCGCGACGGCGAGCAGTCCGCCCGGCTGATGGCCGAGGTGGAGCTGCCACTGATGCGGGTGCTCGCCGAGATGGAGCGCACCGGGATCGCCGCCGACACGCCCTACCTCTCGGAGCTGGAGGCGCACTTCGCCGCCGAGGTGAAGGCCGCGGCGCAGGGCGCGTACGCGGCGGTCGGGCGGGAGTTCAACCTGGGATCGCCCAAGCAGCTCCAGGAGATCCTCTTCGGCGAGCTGGGGTTGCCCAAGACCAAGAAGATCAAGACCGGTTTCACCACCGACGCGGACGCCCTCCAGTGGCTCTACGCGCAGAACCCGCACCCGGTGCTGGAGCATCTGCTGCGCCACCGGGACGTCGCCAAGCTGAAGTCCACGGTCGACGGGCTGCTCAAGTCGGTCTCCGACGACGGCCGCATCCACACCACCTTCAACCAGACGGTCGCCGCGACCGGCCGGCTCTCCTCCACCGAGCCCAACCTGCAGAACATCCCCATCCGCACCGAGGAGGGGCGGCGCATCCGCCGGGCCTTCGTGGTGGGGGAGGGGTACGAATGCCTCCTCACCGCCGACTACAGCCAGATCGAGATGCGGATCATGGCGCACCTGTCGTCGGACGACGCACTGATCGAGGCGTTCAACTCCGGCGCGGACTTCCACGCCGCCACCGCCTCGTCGGTGTTCGGGGTGCCGGTGGCTGAGGTCACCGCCGACCAGCGGCGCAAGATCAAGGCGATGAACTACGGTCTGGCGTACGGGCTGAGCGCGTTCGGCCTCTCCCAGCAGCTCGGCATCAGCGCCGACGAGGCGCGCGGGCTGATGGAGAACTACTTCGCCGGCTTCGGCGGGGTGCGGGACTACCTGCACGAGGTGGTGGCCCGGGCCCGCCAGGACGGCTACACCTCCACCATCCTCGGCCGCCGGCGCTACCTGCCCGACCTGGTCAGTGACAACCGCCAGCGCCGGGAGATGGCCGAGCGGATGGCGCTCAACGCCCCCATCCAGGGGTCGGCGGCCGACATCATCAAGGTCGCCATGTTGCGCGTCGACACCGCGCTACGCGACGCCGGCCTGCGCTCCCGGATGCTGCTCCAGGTGCACGACGAGCTGGTCTTCGAGGTCGCGCCGGGCGAGCGGGAAACGCTGGAGGCGTTGGTGCGCAAGGAGATGGGGCAGGCGTACCCGCTGTCCGTGCCGCTGGAGGTCTCCGTCGGCGAGGGCCGCGACTGGAACAGCGCCGACCACTGACCGGGCGGCGGTTGCGTGCGTGAGGCGCTCCACCGCCGCCGACACGTACGCCGAACCGGTTGCGGATCCGCCGATCGTGCCGGGCAGAGCCTCGCCGGGGTGGTGAGCTAGGTGGCGATCCTGGCGCCGAGCAGGTACCGGATGTTGCGAACCCGGGCCACCGCGCGCTCGTCGTACTCGCGGTAGCCGTTCGCCGCCCGCGCCGAGGTGATCAGTCCGTGCTCCTCGTAGTGCCGCAGGGCACGGGGAGTTCAGCCGGTCACCCTGGCCAGCTCGCCGATCCGCACGTGCCCACCTTCCGTCCCACCGCCGTTCGGCGCGATGATCATCTGGCCGACGTCGGCCTTGTTGGCGGCGTACACCGAGGAGCCCGGCCATCCGCGCTGGCCGACGGCCGTGGTGATGTTGACGATCACGCCGCCGTTCGCGGTGAGCGGCGACCAGGACGTCCAGTCTGACCCTGCCGTCAGCGGCAGGCTCAGGCGGTCGGGTCAACGGTTGGGGGCCCGGCGTTCCCTGGGTGGGGCGCCGCGTCGCTCCAGCGCCTTCCGGGACGGGCCGCCCGGCGGCGGCAGCGGGGCCTTGACGGGATCGTGGCCCCAGTTCATCAGGGAGTACCGCCACCGGGTCCGGCGGACGTCGCCGCTCGGTCGCTGCGCCATGTGCCGCCGGACGTACCCGACGACCTTGCGCATGTGCCGGTAGTCGCCGGCGGTGAGCTGGTCGCGCTTGCGGCGCAGCAGGTCGATGATCCTCCGGCCGGACTCGTGGCCCACCGACTCGCCGCCGCCGGAGCCCTTCCGGCGCCAGCCGACGTGCTTGGACTCGTCGGTCTCCAGCCACTGCTGCAGCTCGGCGGGCCGCATGTTCACCGCCTCGGTGAACTCGCGGTAGGTCTGCCGGGGATCGTCACTTCGGCTCATGCCGCAGCACCTCCGGTCGGTGGGCGACGTCCCGGCCCGAGTGGTCGTTGCGGATCCGGTACTGCGGCTCCTCCGGCGTGGCGTCCACGGTGTGCCCGCGGACGTGCGTCCGTTCGGTGATCCTCTCCTTGACCACGCCGTACGCCCGGCCGCTGTGACTGGCCCAGGAGACGTGGTCGCCCGTGTGGAACTTCTTCTCGGCCATGCCGCCCGGGTACCCGTACCGATCGGCGGGAAACGGCGGCCGGGGCGTGGTGGGCGGCTCCGGCGCGGGCCGGCGGAGCGCCGTCAGGGGGTGATCTGGGCGATCGGCAGCTTGATGTCGAAGGGCTCGGTCAGCTCGACCAGCTCGGGGGGCGTCCGGCAGGTCGAGCAGATCCACCAGCGTGTAGTCCGCACGCTGCTGCCGCATCGGATCCGGACACCAGGGGCCAGGTGATGTCGGGCCGGGCTCGGCGCTCATGCCGTGAGCCCAGCGCCGAGCGCGGGGCACTCGGTCGCACCCGCGGTCCGACGCGGCCCAGCGACGGCACCGGTCGGTGTGCGGTGGTACAGCGGTGGGCGGCTGCGTACCGGATGGCTCAGTCGGCCGGCTTCTCGGTGACGAAGATGGCGGTGCCGGGGAAGAGCCGTCCGCGCAGTGGGCTCCACTGCCCCCAGGTCCCCTCGTGTCCCTGCGGCCACTCCGGCTCCACCAGGTCCAGCAGCCGGAACCCCGCGCCGACCAGCTCGCGAATCCGGTCGCCCAGGGTGCGGTGCTGCTCGACGTACGTGGCCGTGCCGTGTGCGTCCTGCTCCACGTAGGGGGAGCGGTCGAAGTACGAGTGCACGGCCGTCAGCCCGCCCTCACCCGGGTCGTCCAGGAAGATCCAGCGCATCGGGTGGGTCACCGAGAAGACCCATCGGCCGCCCGGGCGCAGCACCCGGTGGACCTCGACCATCAGCGCGGCGGAGTCGTCGACGAAGGGAACCGCGCCGAAGGCGGTGCAGGCGAGGTCGAAGGCGGCGTCGGGGAAGGGTAGGGCGAGGGCGTCGGCCTGCACCAGCGGCACGCGTACCCCGGTGGCGTCGGCGATGCGCGCGGCGTGCCGCAACATGCCGGCGGAGAGGTCGAGGGCGACCGGGTGGGCGTTCCGGGTGGCCAGCCAGCGGGCGCACGCGGCGGCCCCGCACCCCACCTCCAGCACCCGGCGCCCCGCGACGTCGCCGAGCAGCCGGGCCTCGGCCTCGCGCAGTCCCTCCGGGCACCAGACGAAGTCCACGTCGCCCAGGAACGCGCCGTGCACGGCCTGGTAGTCGTCGGCGTCGGCGTCCCACCAGCGGCGGTTGGCGCGGCGGGTCTCCGCGTCGCCGACCCGGCGGCGGATCACTCGGTTGTCGTCGTCCACCCGATCACGCTAGGCCCCGCCCGTCCGACCGGCGGTCGCCGGGCCGGGGGATGCGCTATCTTTCCCGGTGCGGATGTGACGCGCGAGACAGTCGTGACGTTTTCCGGCCTAAATCTCCGCTTTCGCAGCTGGCGCGGCCACGAGGAGGCGGGAGGGCTTGCACGCTGTGGTAATGCAGCAGGTAGGCTAGACGACGCGCTCGCGGATCGTGTGCCTCGGCAGGGAGCAGGTGCGCGGTCACCGGAGCCACTAATGATCCTCACTTGGCGATCGTTCGGTGTGCCCGGCGACGGATCCGTTGGCGCGGACAGGTCACCGCGACACCACGCCTGCTGTGACAACCCATCCGACCGGAGCAACCGCCCACATGACGAGCAGCATCGAGGCCCCCTCGAGCGCCACCCGGGTCACCCACGACGATCTCGGTTCCGAGGAGGCTTTCCTCGCCGCGATCGACGAGACCATCAAGTACTTCAACGACGGCGACATTGTCGAAGGCACCGTCGTCAAGGTCGATCGGGACGAGGTCCTGCTCGACATCGGCTACAAGACCGAGGGCGTCATCCCCTCTCGGGAGTTGTCGATCAAGCACGACGTGGATCCCGCCGAGGTCGTCTCGGTCGGTGACCACATCGAGGCCCTTGTCCTCCAGAAGGAGGACAAGGAGGGTCGTCTGATCCTCTCCAAGAAGCGGGCGCAGTACGAGCGGGCCTGGGGCACGATCGAGAAGATCAAGGACGAGGACGGCGTCGTCCGCGGTTCGGTCATCGAGGTGGTCAAGGGTGGCCTCATCCTCGACATCGGGCTGCGCGGCTTCCTGCCCGCCTCCCTGGTCGAGATGCGGCGGGTGCGGGACCTGCAGCCGTACGTCGGCCGCGAGCTCGAAGCCAAGATCATTGAGCTGGACAAGAACCGCAACAACGTGGTGCTGTCCCGCCGGGCCTGGCTGGAGCAGACGCAGTCCGAGGTGCGCACCGAGTTCCTCAACAAGCTGCAGAAGGGGCAGGTCCGCAAGGGCGTCGTCTCGTCGATCGTCAACTTCGGCGCGTTCGTCGACCTGGGCGGCGTGGACGGCCTGGTGCACGTCTCCGAGTTGTCCTGGAAGCACATCGACCACCCGTCCGAGGTCGTCGAGGTCGGCCAGGAGGTCGAGGTCGAGGTTCTGGACGTCGACCTGGACCGTGAGCGGGTCTCGCTGTCGCTGAAGGCGACCCAGGAGGACCCGTGGCGGCAGTTCGCCCGTACCCACGCGATCCAGCAGATCGTGCCGGGTAAGGTCACCAAGCTGGTGCCGTTCGGTGCCTTCGTCCGGGTGGACGACGGCATCGAGGGCCTGGTCCACATCTCCGAGCTGGCCGAGCGTCACGTGGAGATCCCGGAGCAGGTCGTCCAGGTCGGCTCCGAGGTCATGGTCAAGGTCATCGACATCGACCTGGAGCGTCGCCGCATCTCGCTGTCGCTCAAGCAGGCCAACGAGGGCTTCGTCGAGGGCGAGGAGCACTTCGACCCGACCCTCTACGGCATGGCCGCGACCTACGACACCGAGGGCAACTACATCTACCCGGAGGGCTTCGACCCGGAGACGGGCGAGTGGCTCGAGGGGTACGACAAGCAGCGCGAGGCGTGGGAGCAGCAGTACGCCGAGGCGCGCCAGCGCTGGGAGGCCCACACCAAGCAGGTGCAGAACTCCCGTGCCGCCGACGCCGAGGCCGCTGCCAACCCGGCCCCGGCCGTCACCGGCACCACCACCACGACCAGCGCGGCCCCGAGCCGTCAGGCCGAGGAGCCGGCCGGCACGCTGGCCACCGACGAGGCGCTCGCCGCACTGCGGGAGAAGCTCGCCGGCGGCAAGTGACCCTGTGACAACTCCAGCTCGGCGAGCTGGAGCCGTCACTGACGACGACGGGCCCCGTCCCCGCGATCCGGTTCACCGGATCGCCTGGGGGCGGGGCCCTCGCGCGTCCACCACCTTTCCCGCTCCCCGGCTCGGCCCGCCCGTTGGTTCGGCGCTCTCGCCGGTTCGGGGCTCTCGCCGTGCGGCATTCTGTGGTGTCGCGGTGGCGGGTTGCCGCGATGTGGCGTAGCTGGCGTCGCTCATGTGATCGGCCCGCCTGCCCAGCTTGGCTCGGTTCGATCCCGTGGACGAGGTCACGGCGCGGGGTGCGGTCTGGTTGGCGGGGATAGGGATGATCCGGTCTACTGGTGCGGTGCTGAAGGTGGGACTGACCGGTGGGATCGGGTCAGGCAAGAGCGCGGTGGCGGCTCGGCTGGCCGAGCGGGGCGCGTTTGTCGTCGACGCCGACCGGATCGCCCGCGAGGTGGTCGCCCCGGGCACTGAGGGGCTCGGCGAGATCGTCGCCGCCTTCTCCGACCGGGTGCTCGACGCCAGCGGCGCGCTGGACCGGGCGGCACTGGGCGCCCTGGTCTTCGGCGACGAGAGCGCGCGACGCCGGCTGGAGTCGATCACCCACCCGCGGGTCCGCGGCCGCACCGCTGAGTTGGTCGCCGCCGCACCCGCGGACGCGGTGGTCGTCAACGACGTGCCGTTGCTGGTGGAGGTGGGGCTTGCCCCGACGTACCACCTGGTGGTGGTCGTGCAGACGGCGGTGGACACCCGACTGGAGCGGTTGGCGCGCGGCCGTGGCATGCCGCCGGCGGAGGCCAGGCGGCGCATCGCGGCGCAGGCCGACGACGGCCGGCGTCGGGTTGCAGCCGACGTGGTGCTGCACAACGACGGTTCACTGGACGACCTGCACACGGCGGTGGACGCCCTGTGGCGGGACCGGCTGGTGCCCTACGAACGCAACGTGCGGCAGCGGCGCGCGGTTTTCCCCCCACGGGTGGCGTTCACCGAGGCGGACCCGACCTGGGCCGAGCAGTACGCCCGGCTAGCGGCCCGGATCCGACACGCCGCCGCCCCGGCGGAGCCACGCCTGGACCACATCGGTTCGACCGCCGTGCCCGGCCTCGCCGCCCGGAACGTGATCGACATCCAGCTGACCGTGGGTTCTCTGACGGAGGCAGACGGGCCACTCGCCGACCGGCTCGCCGACGCCGGCTTCCCCCGGGTGCACGGCAGCCGGTGGGACGCCCCGGGGCCGGGTGACGACGGGCGGAGGCAGGAGCGGCTGCACGGCAGCGCCGACCCGGGCCGACCGGCCAGCCTGTACCTGCGGCTGGCCGGCTCACCCAGCTGGCGGCAGGCGCTGCTGACGCGTGACCACCTGCGTGCCGAACCCGACCAGCGGGCCGCCTACCTGAGGTCGCAGCGGGAACTGGCGGCTGGGGCCCCGGATGACGGCGAGTTCGCGACGTCGGGGGAGCCCTGGTTCGACGAGGAGCGCCTGCGGGCGCAGGAGTGGGCCGCACGGACCGGTTGGCGGCCCTGACCCTTCACCGGCCCCGGTCCGGCCCGCCGCCCCGGCGGGACGCGGTGGCCGGTTTCCCGGCGGGTGGCCGGGCCGCGGGTGGCACGACCCCGGCCGGCACGACGCCCGGGGTGAGGTCGAGTTGCGCCCAGGCGTGGGAACGGGCGCGCAGCTCCAACCGGCGCGGCAGTCCCGTCCGGTCCAGCCAGTAGCGCAGGCGTAATCCCTTTTCGCGTAGCTCGATGACGTCCACCACCCGGCCACCGACCCGGTCGACCCGCAGCCACACGGCGGCACCGGGCCGGGCCGGCGCTGCGGCGGCCCGCAGCGCCGTGTCGACCAGCAGGTCGAGGTCGTCGGTGGGGCGTACGCCGCGCCGCCAGCCGGCGTCGGGCGGTGGCGGCAGCGGCGGATGGGCGGGCGCGGTGACGGCGCCCGCGCCCGGCCCGACCGGCACCTCGGCCCGGTCGAACCCGCCCCGGTGGCGGTGCAGCAGGGTGTGCCGGCCGAGAGTGTCCAGTTCGGCCACCGACAGGTACGCGGCCCGACCGGTCCAACTCAGCCAGCCGGTGCCGCGTACGTTGGCGGCGGTGCCGAGCGGTGCGGCCACGGTGACGGCGGCGCCGGCCTCGGCGCGTAGCCGGGCGGGCACCCGGGTCAGCCGCTCGGCCTCCGGGTCGAGCAGCGTCCGGGGTAGTCCCGGACGGCCGCCCAGCGCGTCGACCGGCCAGAGCACCGGCCGGTCGAGATGGTCCAGTTCGGCGGTGACCGGTGTCCGGTCCGGCAGCCGCCCCTCCCACCGGCGCAGCCGGGAGTCGCGGTCGACCCACCAGCGGGGATCGCCGTCCCCGGCCACGGGCGGGGCAGGTGGGCTGGTGGATGGGCCGGCCCCGACCGGGGTGGGCAG
>NZ_SMKN01000085.1 GCF_004348675.1 Micromonospora sp. KC606
ACCCAAAAGGCAGACCCAGCCAGCACGGGGTATCAAACAATTTGGCACTGGCTTATCAAGCACCCTGTTGAGTTCTCAAAGAACAACCACACACCACCAGAAAGCCCCACACCGTGGAACCCCCAGCAGGGCCTATCCCCACACACCCGACACAACCGCGCCGAGCACTTTTACCACTTTACCCGGCAGTTACCGCCGCGTCAAACCGCCGTTTCGCGATCCACACCACGTCAACCCAATTTCCGGGCACCACAAGTCAACCGACTTACGCCGCTCGCCTCGTGACTTCCGACAGGCCGGCCGCCGCAGTCTCCTGCGGACTCGCCCGGTGCCCCGCCAGCGATGAACCATACCCGGTCGGCTCCGCCCCACCAAATCCGCACCAGGCGGATCCGGGAGTGCACCACCCGGGTCCAAGCTACGCGAGACACAACCCCCGCGAACTCGTGACCATTTCCGCGCCCGGCCTTCCAGGATCTTCGCCTGTTTCGTCCGTTCCGCGCGGCCAGAGAAAAGCTACGCCACCGGTAAGTTGATCGTCAAATCCGTCGGGCGCGTCCCGTGTCGCACCTCGAACCGGTCACCGACGGACCCGCACGCGACGCATCGTCGGCTCGGAACCAGGCGCTCCGCGAAATCGCGCGCGGCCGTGCCGGTCGGTACCCGCACCGGACGGTCCCGCAGGCCGGAACGACGCGACGCCCCACACCGGAGCACGCAGGCCGCCCACCGGAGTACTCCCCTCGCATTGTCCCGGCTGAACTGGCGGGTCGCCGCCGTGGTGACGTGCCCACCCGGCGGAGCAACACGGCTGGCTTTCTCACGGGCTCAAAGTTCTTTGGCGGCGGCGACGGCCGGCGTGACGGGGAGGACGGCCGGCGTGACGGGACGACGGCCGATCCGTCGACCGGCTGGCCGGGAATGGCAACCCGTCCGGTCAGCTGACGCGGTGCGCACTCGGGGCGGTCCGACCGATTGCGGACGGCCCCCGGCGAACGGTCCGCGGCGAACGGTCCGCGCGGAAGGCGGGCACCGTCGAGGCGGTCTCGACGACCGTCCCGATCAGCGGGGCAGGCCTATGACGGGGGCCGTAACGACGGTAGCGTTGCGCCACATCACTGCTCGTGGGCGATTCCGCGTGGGCGCTCGAAAGGTACGGAGGGTGCTGCATGTCCAACGGCGAGGAGCCGTTCGCGCTGCGTGACGACGTGTCCGGTCGGCCGCAATTCGAAACCGCCCTGCGCGGCTACGACAAGCGGCAGGTGGAGCGGTACGTCGAACAGACGGACAGCCAGCTGGTGGCACTGGTTGCAGAGCGTGACAGGGTCGCCAACCAGCTCCACGGGCTCACCGCGCACATCCAGCGTCTCCAGGCGGAGGTGACCGAGCTGCGCCAGCGGCCGGCACAGGTGGACCGGGCCTCCTTCCGTGACCTGGGGCCCATGGTGGACCAGATTCTGGCGCTGGCCGAGAAGCAGGCCGGGGTCATCACGGAGTCGGCCACGCAGCTGGCGAACGCCCTGCAGACCGAGGCGGAGAAGGTGCTCGCCGAAGCCCGGGAGCGGACCGCCCAGGCGCTGCGTGACCTGGAGGACGAGCTGTCGTCGCGCCGGGCCGAGCAGGACAAGTCGTACGAGGAACGCCGGGCGGTGGCCGAGCAGGAGCTGGCCGAGATCCACGAACGGGCCGAGCGGCTGCGCGCCGAGGGTGAGGCCGCGCACGAGCGTGCCCAGCAGGAGGCGAAGCGGATCAGCGAGCAGACCGCGAAGCAGATCACCCAGACCCGGGCCGCGGCGGAGGCGTTGACGAAGGCGGCGCGGACCCAGATCCAGCAGGAGATGCAGGCGGCCCGGACGCAGAGCCAGCAGGAGCTGGCCCAGCTCCAGGCGACCGCGGAGAAGGAGATCGCCGAACGTCGAACCGCGATCGAGGAGGAGTTGGCCGGGCAGCGGGCGGCGGCGGAGCAGGAGCTGACCAGCCAGCACAGCGCCGCGGAACAGCGTATCCAGGCGTTGATCGCCGAGGCGCAGCAGTACGCGACGGAGGTCCGCCAGCGCGCCGACGAACAGGTGGCCGGTCACCAGGAGCAGTTGACGGCGGTGCAGCGGGAGATCGCGGAGCGGCAGCAGGCGCTGGTCCAGGTCCGCGAGGAACTGGACACCGCCCGCACGCAGCTCACGCAGATCCAGCAGGAGGGGGACACCGTGGAACGGGACCTGCTCCAGTTGCAGCGCCAGTTGGAGGAGGTCCGCCGCAACCTCGCCACCGAGACCCGCCGCCTCGAGGAGACACGCCAGGCGGCCGACTCGGTGGAACGGCACGCCAAGGAGGTGCGGGCACGGGTGCAGCGGGAGGCGAAACGGGTGGCGGACCTCGCGGCGGCGGCGGTGATGGCGGCTGCGGCCGGCGGATCGGAGACGGCCGAGTTCCCGGTGGTGACGGCACGCCCGCCGGTGGAGCTCTTGGCGGACGCGCCGGAGGATCAGCCCGCCGCGCACGTGGTGCCCGACCGGCCGGCCCCGGAACCGTACGTGCCCGCGTCGGCGCATCGGCCCGAGGTGGTGTCGAGGGGCTGACTCGCTGCCGGACCGGTACGCGGATGCCCCTCGTCGCACCCGCCGGCGACGCCTAGGCGTCCGCCACGCGGTGGAGCACCCACCGCTGGAAACGGCGCGCCTCGGCACGGCCGGGCGGCGGGCCGCCGTGCCGGGCGGCAAGGCACCGTTCGATGAGGTCGACGTGCCGGCCTGACGCGACCACCCGCCGGCCGGCGGCCGGCTTCGACAGCCACACCCCGTCCTCCATCCGGGCCAGGGCACGGCACGCCGCCAGCACCGCGTCCTCACCCCCGGCCTCCGGTCGGTCGGTCAGGTCACCGCCGGCCACGCCGCCACCATCGGCCACACCGTCCTCGTCTGCGGCGGCGCCGGCGGACCGCGCAGGGGCCAGCCACCAGCGCAGCGCCTCGACCAGGAGGCGGCGCAAATCGTCCGGGGGCGGGCCGGCGAAGACCTCGGCGGCGGGCGGGCCCAGCAGGGCGTACCCGTGCTGGTGCAGGATGCTGCGGTCCAGGCCGTACCAGAACCGGCCGTCGGCGGCCGACCGCCGTGCCGGGTCGTAGGTGGCGCGGAAGGCCATTCGCGCCCCGGTGTTCAGCTCCACCTCGAACATCGGCTCCGGGGTGCCCGACCCGGCCGCCGCCCGGGTGTAGACGACCAGTTCCAGGCCGCGCGCCGGGCAGGGCAGCGCCTCGTGCCGCAGCCGGGCCACCAGGTCCCGTCTACCTCCGACGTCCAGCGGGTCGGCGACGACCAGGGCGACGTCGACGTCGCTGCGACCCGGTTGGTAGGCGTCGAGCGCGACCGAGCCGGCCACGTACGCGCCAACCAGGGCCTCGCCAAGGAGGGTACGGGCGACGTCGACCAGGTCGTCGAGGTAGTGACGCAGGGTCGGGTCCACGGCACCATCCTCGGCCACAGGTCGGGGTTTCGCCCACCGTCAGGCCGCCGCCATCCCGAACGTCCTGCTCACCTGTCCGCCTCGGGGCAGCAGACCGTCAACGCCCCGGGCACGACCCTCACCTTCAGCCGCCTGGCCCGTCCCCGCGCGCCGCCGTCCACCTCGTACGTCTTCGGTTCGGCGAAGCGGACCTTCACCCTGCGGCCCCGGGTGATCCGCACGAACGGCGAATCCTCGGATCGGCCGGTGGCCATCCGGCCCAGAGTGCGGGCCCAGTCGACCGCGCCGCTGGCGGTGGAGACGCCGATTTCCAGGGCACCGTCGTCGGGGCGGGCGTCGTCGAAGGCCGGCACGCCGCCGGTGATGGTGCCGACGTTACCGAAGAGCACACAGCTCGCCTCGCCATAGAACCAGTCGGCGCCGTCGACGGTGATCCGGGTGCGGGTCAGTTCACCCCGGACGTGCCGTAGCCCGGTCCAGACGTACGCGGCGCGGCCGAGCCTGCCCTTGAGTTTGCGGTCGGCCTCGCGGATCAGGTCCCCGTCGAAGCCGGCGCCGGCCATCACGGCGAAGTGTTCGCCGTTCAGCCGACCCAGGTCCAGGGTGCGCCGCCGGCCGTACAGGCCGATCCGGACCGCCTCGGCGAGGTCGGTGGGGATGCCGAGGTTGGCGGCGAAGAGGTTGGCGGTGCCGGCGGGCAGGATCGCCATGGCGGCGTCCGCGCCGACGATGGCGTGCGCGCAGCGCTGTACCATGCCGTCGCCGCCCCACACGAAGATCAGGTCAGCGCCCTTCGCCAGCGCCTTGCGGGCCTTCTTCGGGGCCTTGCGGCTCTTCGGCACCTCGTACCAGAGCAGGCGCTCGACCCCGGCGGAGACGAGGGTGGCGCGCAGCGCGTCGAGGCCGCCGCCGAGGGTCTTCCTCCGGTGGGCGATCACCGCGACCGTGCCGGTCACGGACCGGGTGTCGGGTTTCACCGTGGTGCTGGGGCTCATGTCCGGAAGTGATACCCCGGCACGCGGCTTTCCACGCGGGCCGGGCGGCCGGCCTTCGGGGTCGGTCGGCGCCGCCGAACGGACGGGGCCGACCCGGACTGGTCGTCCTGTAACGGAAAATTCACACTCCGGACATCCGTCGTCCGGACTGCCGGCGAACGTCACGATCATGGCTGGCGCGACCGCAACGCCTGGGACACACTTGAGGCCCGACACCGAGGGACGGGGGCATGGGTAGCTCCACACAGGACGATGCGGCGGCGGCTTTCGTACGGGAGCTCACGCACTGGCGTCACCAGCGCCGGCTGTCCAAGAAGGAACTGGCGGAGCGGACCGGCTTCGACCCCTCCTACGTCAGCCACATCGAGAACGGGCGGCACCAGCCGACCGAGGAGTTCGCCCGGCGGGTGGAGCTGGCGCTCGACAGCGGCAACCGGATCTGGCAGCGCTACGTCGCGTTCGCCGGCACCCGGCCGGCTGCGGGGCGGCTGCCCGTGCTCGGCCCCACCGCCGTCCCACCGCCGGCGGGGCCACATCTGGTGATCGACGACGAGCAGGCCGACCTGACCCTCGTCGACGGGACGTACGAGTGCCGGTTCCGGCGGGTACTGCACAGCGTTGGCACCGAACCGATCACCCGGCACACCGTACAGATCGACATCGACCGGTTCCCCGACGACCCGGCCCGCTCCACCGCCTTCCACAGCCGTCATCCGCTCACCCTCGACGAGGTGGACTTCCGGGCGTTCCTCGGCACCGACCGTCCGGAGCCGATGCGCTGGCGGGTTACCCGCAGCCGGGACGCCTTCCTGAAGATCGCCCTGCTCCTGGAGAGCGGCGGCGCGCCGGCGCCGCTCTACCCGGGGCAGCGCACGGTGGTGGACTACGCCTACCGGGTGCCGGTGTGGAAGTTCGGCGACTGGTTGCAGCGCGACATCCGGCTGCCCACCCGCCGGCTCACCGTTCGGCTGGCCCTCCCGGTCGCCGCCCGCCCCACAGTCTGGGCCAGCGAGACCTCCTTCACCTCCGAGACGACCGCGGACGTCGCCCCGCGCCGGCAGGAACGGGAGAGCGTCGTGGCGTACGAGTGGGAGGTGCCGCGCCCCCGGCTGCGGGCCCAGTACCGGGTGCACTGGCACTACGGCGACCCCGCCGCCGCCCTGGCCGGCGCGGACGTTTTCGGGCAGTTGTCCGGCGGCGACCCGGGCGGCCCCGCCACCGCGTGCTGACCGGCGTGGAAATTCCCCGCCCCGGTGCCATCCGGGTGTCGTTTCCGACAGATCGGTCCGCATGTCGATGCGCTCGATAGCGGCCCGACCGGCCCGCCCCTTAGGCTTGACTGTCGGATGGGAGCCGGATCGGCGGCCCCGCCCGGCACCGGGTTACGGACGTGGGCTGAACGCAGCACCGGAAGGCAGGCTGGAGTGACCCGAGACGGTGAGCCTGGGGCCGGATTCGCCCACCGCGCGGACAACAGGCGCGTGGCGTACGAGGTCACCGGCGCGCCCGACGGGTTCCCCGTCTTCCTCATGCACGGCACCCCCGGCAGCCGACGCGGTCCGAAGCCGCGCAGCATCGTGCTGTACCGGATGGGTGTGCGGCTGATCGCCTACGACCGGCCGGGCTACGGCGACTCGGAACGCCGCGAGGGGCGGGACGTGGCCGACGCGGCGCGGGACGTCGAAGCGATCGCCGACCATCTCGGCCTGACGCGGTTCGCCATCGCCGGCCGCTCCGGCGGTGGCCCGCACGCGCTGGCCTGCGCCGCCGACGGGGCGATGCGGGGCCGGGTCGCCCGGGTGGCGGTGCTGGTCAGTTTCGCCCCCGCCGACGCCGCCCGGTTGGACTGGTTCGCCGGGATGAATGGCGACAACGTCCGCGGCTTCGGCGGGCGGGAGGACCACGACACGGCCACGATGATCGCCCAGATCCGCCGGCGCGCGGCCCGGGTCGCCGAGGATCCGAGGTTCCTGCTGGAGGAGCTGATGGTGCAGATGAGCGCGGCGGACCGGCGGGCGGTCAACGACGCGGCGCTGCGCCGGCTCATCGCCGACACCTACGAGGAGGCGCTGCGGGCCGGCCCGTACGGCTGGATCGACGACGTGCTGGCGTTGCGCCGCAGCTGGAAGTTCGACCTGGGCGCGATCGACACCGCGCAGACCCCGGTGCGGCTGTGGCACGGCGCGGAGGACACCTTCGCCCCCGTCGGGCACGCGCGGTGGCTCGCCGGCCAGATCCCGGGCGCCGAGATCGAGGTGCAGCCGGGCGCGGCCCACTTCGATGCCGTGGAGGAGCTGCCCCGGGTGCTGGGCTGGTTGACCGAGCCGGCCCCGGTGACCGCCCGCGACCTGCTGATCGGCACCCGTCCCGCTCAGTAGTGGTGGGGATCGAGAACCCGGCGTACCAGCCGCCCGTCCCGCAGCACCAGCACGCTCGGATGGTGCTGGCCGATCCGGTCGGCGAGCTTGTCGGCGACGCGGGTCCGGCCGATGCTGACCCGCCCTCCTGAGGCCATCTGGTTCACCACCTCCAGGTTGCCCGTGCTGCGCAAGGAGTCCGGGTGTTCGGCGCCGAGCACGTCGGTCAGCCGGGCCACCACGTCGCGCAACTGCTCCCGCCCGGCCTCCAGGTCACCGGAGTACACGGTGAAGACGGCGACGTTGTTGTCGGCCGCCATCACGAACGGGTGTCGAGGGCTCAGCGCCGCCCGCAACCCCGCCGCGGCCGATCCGGCCAGCGTCGCGCCGCCCACGGTGTCGCCGGCGTCCCAGGTGGCCACCGCCAGGTTGTTCCGGCACACCGACACGTAGGGGTGTCCGGCGCCGAAGACCTCGGTGAGGGTCTGCTCGACCTCGACCAGCTCGGCCCGGGCGCGCTCGCCCTCGCCGAGGAGCATGAGGTTCGCCGTCCAGCTCAGCCAGGCGAACAGGGTGTCCGGGTCGGCCGCTCCGAAGCTGGCCCGCAGCCGTTCGTAGGCGACCTCCAGCAATTCCCCCGCCGTGGCGATCTCACCGGTGCTGCGCAGCGAGGCGGCGAGATTGGCCTGGGTGGCCAGCACGTCGCGTGAGTGGTCGCCGAAAATGGCCCGGTAGCCTTCCACCGCACCGCGCAGCAGCGCCACCGAACGCTCGTACTCGCCGAGTTCGCGCAGGTCGCGCGCGAGGTTGCTGGCCGAGAGCAGGGTACGGAAGTGGACCGGGCCGAGGACCAGCCGCAGCCGGCGGTACGTGTTCTCGTCCAGCTCCCGCGACTTGGTGAAGTCGCCCATCATCTGGTACGACGCGGCGAGGTTGTTGGCGGAGATCAGGGTCCGGCGGTGGTCCTCGCCGAACACCTCCACCGACGCCGAATAGGTCCGCAGGTCCCGCTCCAACGCCTCCCGGTAACGGCCGAGCGCGCGCAGGTCACCGGCGTAGCCACCGGCGGTCATCAGGGTGTACGGGTGACTGGCGCCGATCAGTTCCTCCTGCTGGCGCAGGGTGTCCTCGTCCAGCCCGCAGGCCTCCTCGAAGCGGCTCAGACCGCGCAGCAGGTTGGCCCAGTTGAATCGCAGGTGCAGCAGCTGCACCCGCAGCGCGCGGTGGGCGGGCGAGTCCGGCGGCAGCTCCCCCAGCCGGGTCGACCAGATCTTGTCGGCCTGCCGGGCGTACTGCTCGCCCTGCACGTAGCCGCCGTTGAGGTAGATGTAACGGATCCGGTCGATGACCAACTGCCGGACGTTCTCGTCGGAGCAGGAGACCGCGTCGGAGCCGTCCAGGTGCGGCCAGAGGATGCGCAGCCGCTCCTGCAACGCCGGGTCCTCCACCTCGCCCGAAGGACGGGAACCGGCGAGGATGCGGTGCACGTCGTGCTTGACCTCGTCGAGTTCCCGGTCGGACATCCGGGCCCGCAGCGCCGCCTGGAGCAACCGGTGCACCTGTACCCGCTGCGCGTGCAGGTCCACCTTGATCAGCGCCAGCCGGTTGATCCGCTGCACCAGCGCCGCCGCGATGTCCCGCTCGTCGACCCGGTCAGCGACCCGGTCCGCGACGACCGGGTCGTGCGGGGCGATCACCCGCGCCACCTGATCGCCGTAGAGCAGTTCCAGGGAGATCTCCGGAGCCAGCACCGAGGCGAGCTGCAACAGCCGGTACGCCCCGGCGGACTGCTCCTTCAACCGTTGCAGCGACCTGCCCCAGACGTCGGTCTCCGGGCCGGTGCGTTCCAGCCCGGCCAGGTACTCGGCCACGGGCGTGCCGGTGTCGGCGAGCCAGGCGCCGGCCATCGCCACCAGGATCGGGATGTTCTCCACCGCGTCGGCGACCCGCTCGGCCTCGGCCACGCTCATCGACTCCTCGCCGATGCGGGCCCGCAGGTGCGTCACGCTCTCCGCCCGCTGGAACGCCTCGACGTCGACCGCGCGGGCCAGGTCGCCCCAGTCCGGGTTGCGGGTGCTGACCAGCACGTGCCCGTTGCCCTGCGGCAGGAAGTCCCTGACGTGCTCGTACTGGTCGGCGTTGTCGAAGACGAGCAGCCAACGCACCGGGTGGCCGGTGCCGTCCCGCCGCTCCCCCCGGCTGAGCCACTGCCGCACGGCCCGGGTCTTCTCCGGGATGGTGGGCAGCTCCGGCAGGCCGAGCTCCCGACCGAGGTCGGCCACCTGGATGTCGACGAACTGCGGCGGGTCCGCGTCCACCCACCAGACGACGTCGTACGCGCCACGGAAGCGGTGGGCGTACTCGATGGCCAGCTGGGTCTTGCCGATGCCCGCGCCGCCGCGCAGCGCCACCGGGACGGCAGCGCCGCCGGCGGTTTTCAGTTCCTCGCGCAAGCGGCGCAGCAGTGACTCCCGCCCGGTGAACCGGACGTTGCGTCCCGGCGGGTTGAACACCTCCGCCCCGACGGCCGGGTAGCGGGCGCCGGGGGCGGCGTGCCCGCGTTCGCCCGCCGGCCGCCCGACGAGGCGCAGCAGGTGCTCGGCGGCGGCGTCCGGCCCCCGGTCGTGCACGGAGGCCCAACTGCCCGCGGCGAGATCCGGGGAGGGTGGGGTGTCGTCCAGGTGCACCGCCAGCGTGGGCACGCCGGGCGGGACGATCTGCGGCCCGGACCGTTCCCGGGCGGCGCGGTAGGCGCGCGACACCAGCCGCAGCTCCCGGTAGGGGACACCGGCCCGGACCGGGGCGGGTTCGTCCGACGTGACGGGCAGCACCCGCAGGTCCGCGGCGGTGAGCACGGCCTGTGCCCACTCCGCCCAGGCCTGGTCCTCGGCGACGTGCCGCAGCACGATCAGCTCGTCGGCGACGGCCGGCTTGCGCTCGAACCGCTGCACCGTCCGCAGCCGCAACGCCTCGTCGATCCGGGGCAGGGCGGTGACCCGGCCGTTGGTGATGTGGCTGGTCAGCGTCTCGTACGCGCTGAGCAGTGTGGTCCGGCCGCCCGGTTCGTCGCCGAAGGTCGCCAGGGTCTCCTCGTAGGCGTAGTACGCCCGGTACGGCACCTCGACGGTCAGCCAGTACTCCTGCCGCTCGGCGTCGGTCATGCCACTGGGCAAACCGGCGAAACGCTGCATGGCCAGCGCCCGACCGGCGTCGCGCTTGCTCTTCTCCCCGTCGTCGACCCGCATCGGCACCGGCAGCACCCGCCGGGCGCGGCGGCCCTCGTAGCCGCGTACCCGGGCGGCGACGGCGGCGGCCCCGTCGATGCCCTGGCCGCTGAGGGTGAAGCAGTCGACCAGCACGTCCGGCAGGTGGATGGTGCAGATCTCGGCGACGTCGCTGATGCCGGTGCGGCTGTCGATCAGCGTCCAGTCGTAGTGCCGTTTCATGTCCTCACGCAGCGCGTCGAAGAACTGCGCCCCGCCGAGCCGGTTGTAGAAGTTGTCCCAGTTCAGGCCGGTGACGCTGGTGGCGTAGTCGGGGTTGTGGCGGCCGGCGAGCAGCAGGTCGAGACTGCCGCCGCCGGGGAAGTCCCAGCTCACCGAGAAGGCGTAGTTGTGCACCCGGGCGAACCTGCGGTGCCAGTCACCGGGCCGGGCGTCGGTGTCGCCGGCCTTGCGGCGCCGGGCATTCTCCCACTCGTACTCCAGGATCAGGTCCATCACGCCGCCGGTGGAGGCGACCTGATCCGGGTCCAGGAAGGGCGCGAAGAAGCGGTGCAGTCCTGGGGATTCCAGATCCCAGTCGGCGACCAGCACCCGCTGCCCGTTGGCGGCCAGGATCCAGGCCGTGTTGGCCAGCGCCATGGTGCGGCCGGTGCCGCCCTTGTAGGAGTAGAAGGTGACGACCTTGCCCTCACCTGGTGGCGTCATCGGTGGTCCTTCCCTCGCCGTGCGTCTGACGGCCGTCCGGTCGCAGGCTGGGCCGAGGCTCGGCCGGACCGTCGGGCGGAGCGACCGGTCCGTGCCGCAGGAACAGCTTGCGGGCCTCGATGACCAGCTGCGGAGCGCAGCGCTCGAACTCCGCGATCTCGCGTACCGGCAGCACCTGCGGGAAACGGGCGTCCTGCAAGCTACCGGCGATCGCCTCGGGGGTGGCGTCGCCACGCGTGCCGTCGGGGGCGATGACCAGCGGAACGGCCCAGCGGGGCAGGTCGTCCACCGCCGCGCGCGCCGCGCCGGGGCCGACGGTGGCGTCGACCAGCACCACCGTGGGGCTCTCCGCCGCCCGCGCCCGGGCCTCGACCAGGTCGACGACCCGGGTGGGCAGGCCCAAGCGCTCCGCGGTGGCCGCCACGTAGTCGGCGACGGTCAGCGCGTGCTGGCCGTGGTACGGCCGCCAGCCGGCGCCGTGCGTGGTGACCACGGTGATCACCAGCGGGGTGTCGCCGCTCTCGACCCCCGGGCTGCGGGTCAGGGCCACCGCCCGCGACGGGGCGAGCGGCTCGGACTCGGTGACCGCGACGATCCGCTCGGCGAGCGCCGACAGGATCGCCCGGTACGGCCGTCGGTAGGCGCTCAGCTTGCACAACGCCCGCAGCCCGTTCTCGGCGTAGTCGGCGCGGTCGGCCGGCTCCTGCGCCAGCCTGAGCGCCTGGGCCGTCTCCGGGCGGTCCTCCCACGGCGGCAGCGGCAGCCAGAGCACCGGCAGCACGTGCCGGGCCGCCCGGCCCGGCGCCAGGCCGACCAGGCGGCTGCGGAACGAGTCACGCTCGCCCACCGCCCAGGGGTTGCCGAAGTACTTGGGTGAGTAGAGCGCGACGAAGACGTGGGTGACGCTGAGCGCGTCGGTGAGTGTCCGTCTGAGGTCGGCGCCGGGGTCGACCAGCCCGTCGAAGAAACCCACGTCGAGCTCCGCGGTCCGGTGGGCCCGGTCCCGTACCGCGTGCGCGAGGTCCTGGAAGAACCGGTTGACCCAGAAGTCGGTGTCTGGCCGGGCCGCGGCCGACAGCGGCACCGAGTGGGCATAGCTGAGGAAGAAGTACGTCTGCCGGCCCGCCGGCGCGCCCGTCGAGGCGGTGTCAGACCAGGTCATGCCTGACCTCCTCGAACGTCGTGCGGAGCTGGCCCAGGTCGGTGGGGACCTCTGCCCGCACCCAGTGGGTGTGGTAGGCGCGGGCGACACGCTGGGCCAGCCGCCACACCACCGCGTCGTAGGCGTCCTTGCCGTTCTTGCCCAGGCTCAGCAGGCCGTAGATGCCCTCTTCCTGGTACTGCGGGGCGATGTCCGAGGGTAGCCGGGTGGGGCTGAACATCTGCCGCTGCGACACGGCCGGCGGCATCGACCGACGCTCCACCACGGACCAGTTGACCGGGATGATGGGGGTCTCCCCGGGGGATGCGTTCGCCCCCGGGCGCACCGTGAACCGGCGGCGGGCGAAGGCGTCCCACTCGCGGGCGCACCAGGGGCTGTTCAGGTACTGCGGTGAGATCAGCGGGATGAACACCTGGCAGTGCCCGGTGGCGAAGGCGAGGTCGTCGGTCCAGACCTGCCCGCCGTCGAGCATCCGGTCCATGAACCCGGCCTGCCTCCCGGGTGGCAGGCCGAGCAGCTCGACCACGTGGTCGGAGAGGTCGACGAAGAGCTGGAAGACCTTCTGGTTGGTGTCGCGCGGGGGCGCGGCGACCCGGTTGCGGGACCGGGCGTAGCTGAGGAAGAAGACGGGCGCGCCGGGGTCGACCCTGAACTCGTCCTCGGTCACCTGCCGCTCCCACCCGGTGTGGACACCCTCGGCGGCCCACAGTATCGACATCTGCCAAACCCATGGGGCCCCGGGTCGCGACGGCGGGCGCGGTCATCGCCGGCGGTACCGGCCGCACGAACAGGCCGGCGCGCCCCGGGGTGGTCACGACCAGCTGTCCAGGGTGTCGCGCATCCGACCGACGAACCGGTCACCGGCGGTGGTGAGCGCGCCGAGGCCGAGCAGCGCGTCCAGGGCGCCGTCGGTCCAGTCCCGATAGCGGCGGTAGGCGGCGGCAGCGGCCGGGCCGGACCGGGACCGCCACACGTCGGCGACGGCCAGGTGGGCGTACGTGCCGTGCAGGACGCCCTCGACAGGGCGTGGGTCGGGGCGCCAGGGCACCGCCAGCCGGCGCTCGTCCGCGCGGTCGAACAGGTCGCAGACGTCCAGCACCGCGTCGAGTTTGAGGTGCTGTACCTCGTGCACCAGCAGCACCGCCAGCGCCGCGTCGTCGGGCGTGGGAGCCACCGCCACCGCGCCGAAGGCCGCCCCGGCTGCGGCGCTGCGCTGCCGCCCGGCCGGGTCGGGCCGCAACGGCACGACGGCCCGCAGCAGTGTGCCGACGGCCGGGGCGTACCCGCCGTCGGCCTCGGCCGGCAGGCGACGCAGCGCGGCGTCCAGCTGCCCGGTCCACTGTGCGACGTCGTCGGGGGCCAGGCGGGTCGCGACGGGCAGATGGTAGCAGTCCCGGTACGGGTCGGTGTCCTCCAGCAGCAGCTCGTGGCCGCCGGCCCGGACGCGCCGCGCCGGCTGCCAGGCCACGGGCGCGTCATCGAGGCGTACCCGCTGGCGCCGCCCGGCCACGGACAGGTCGAAGCCGCCCGCGCAGCTGGTCAGCCGTGCCGTCGGCACATCGGCGGCCACGTCGAACGCGCCGAGCGTGGGCAGGGCGAGCACCCCGGCGCGAACCGGCACGTCGAGCTGTGCCCCGACGCCGGCGCGGATGGCGGCGGCGGCCGCCACACCCGCCAGGTACGCCAGCTCGCCGGTCGCGCCGTCTCGGCAGCGCTGCGCCCACCGGCGGACGAACGGGTGCTCCAGCACGGTACGGACGGCCTCTGGCGCGGCGAGGTCCAGGTCGACCAGCAGCTGCCACCCGGCAGCGGCGACCGGCTCGGCGGCGGCCCGCGGGCTGAGCGCGACGAGAAGCGCGCGGACCATCCCGAGATGGACCGATGCGAGCTGTCGGGCGCTCTCCGCGCCGCCCCGGCCGCCGGCCAGGTCGTCGAGCACCGCACGGCTGAGCGCGTCGGCGCCCTGCCGGCGGGCCGGCGCGTGCGCGGGGGTGCCCGCCATGGCGTGGATCAGCTCCTTCAGGTCGGCACAGTAGACGGACGGGTTGTCGAATGCGGCGCCGGCGCGGTACCGGTGGGCGAAGAGACCGCCGCCGCACTGGCGTACGACGGGGCACTCGCGGCAGGTGGCGCAGAGCCCGGCCAGGCCGGTCTGCCGGATGGCGATCATCGGGTGCGCGGCGGCGTCGTCGACGCGGTGCCGGAAGACGTCCAGACCGGTGGCCGGCGCGCCGTGGTAGGCCGACTTCAGGGAGTCGACCTGCTCGAACGTGCCATCGGTCTCGATGACGACGAGGTCGGCGAGGCCGAGCCCCACCGCCTCCGTCCGGCTGGCGCCGCCCGCTGCGGTGGAGAGCAGGGACTCCAGCAGGCGGATCGGCACCGGGCGGCCGTCGGCCAGCCAACGCCGGTGCACCGCCAGCAACCACGCCGCGTACGGGGTGGGGACCCCGTCGGGGCGGGCCGGCGGGCGATCCCAGTTGGCGTGCGGGAGCAGGAAGTCGATCTGCGGTGGCTCCTCGGCCAGCAGCGCCTCGTACACCCGGACCGGGTCGTTGTCCAGGTCGACGGTACAGAGGACGCCGGCGTAGGCGGCCCGGTTCTCGGGGCGGCGCAGCAGCGCCAGGGCACGGCGTACGGCGGCGTGGCTGCTCGCGCCATTGGCGTGGCGACGGTGCCGGTCGTTGGCGGTCACGTCGCCGTCGAGGGAGATGCCCACCTTGACGTCGTGGGCGACGAGCACCTCGCAGAGGCGCGGGGTGAGCAGGACGCCGTTGGACTGCATGCGCAGGTCGAGCCGGGCCACCGGCTCGATCCGGCGGCGTAGCTCACCGGCGGCGGCGGCCAGGCCGGCGGCGCCGGCGAGCAGCGGCTCGCCGCCGTGCAGCACGACCCGTACGGTGTCGAGCCGGTGCGCGGCGGCGTGCTCGGCGATCCGGCGGGCGGCGGCCCGCAGCGTGGCCGCCGCCATGACGTGCGGTTGCCGGCGCCAGGACTGGTCGGGGTGCTGGTAGACGTAGCAGTGGTCACAGGCGAGGTCGCAGCGGCTGGTCAGCTTCAGCACGTACTGACTCAGTGGGCTGACCGGCCCGGTGGCCTCCCCGAGCTGCCCGGCGGGTTCAGATCGCAGAGCCGAAGCCCTGGACATCGACGCCGGTCGGCCGGTTGACCCGGTCATGATGTGCGGCGGCGACGGCCCGCGCCCGGGAGAGCGGGATCTCGCCGAGCGTCGTGTGCCGCAGATCGTCCAGCGGCGGCGGAGTCGAGGTCTGGTCGGGACGGACTGCGGTGCGATCCACGTCGTTCCCCCATGCGTGTCGGAGGTCGGCGGGCAACGGCCCGGGACGACGGTCAACGGCGACCATCGACGATAATATCTTGCACGTTCCGTGATGTCACTGACGCTCTCCGCGCAGGCCACCGTCGCGTCCGCCGGACCCGCGCGCCCCCGCCGCGCCGTCCCGCGCAGCCTCGATGCCGCACCTGCGGCCGTCATGCCTCCACCAGCCTCGGGTACGCCAACCACAGCGGCTCTACCGCCTCGCAGACGCGGAAGGCTAGGGTGTCCCGGTGACCGTGTTCCGAATCAGCGAGGCCGCCGAACTGTTGGGGGTCAGCACCGACACCGTACGCCGCTGGGTGGACGCCGGGCGGTTGCCCGCCAGCCGCGACGAGCACGGCCACCGGCTGATCGACGGGGCGGACCTGGCCGGCTTCGTGCGCGCCCAGGCCGCCGAGCCGGACTCCGGCGCGGAGGCCACCTCGGCCCGCAACCGGCTACGCGGCATCGTCACCGCCGTGGTCCGGGACACCGTGATGGCCCAGGTCGACATCCAGGCCGGGCCGTTCCGGGTGGTCTCGCTGATGAGCCGGGAAGCCGTCGACGAACTCGGCCTCGAGGTGGGTTCCGTCGCCGTCGCCGTGATCAAGTCGACCACCGTCGTGGTGGAACGCGCCGCACCGGGCGGCGCCCGGGGAAGGACCAGCACATGATGATCCGCCGCGCCCTCGCCGCCCTGACCGGGCTCGCCCTGCTCGCCGCCGCCGGCTGCACCGCCGACGACCGGCCGGACCGTACCGACGCCAGCCGCACGCTGACCGTCCTCGCCGCCGCCTCGCTGACCGAGTCCTTCACCACCATCGGCCGGGAGTTCGAGGCCACCCACCCCGGCGTCCGGGTGACCTTCACCTTCGGCGGCAGTTCTGCCCTGGCCACCCAGATCACCCAGGGCGCCCCGGCGGACGTCTTCGCCGCCGCCGCGCCGCAGAACATGACCACCGTCACCGAGGCCGGTGCCGCCGCCGGCGCCCCCACCGTCTTCGCCCGCAACCAACTCGTCATCGCCGTGCCCAAGGACAACCCGGGCCGGGTGCGGCGCCTTTCCGACCTCGCCCGACGCGGCACGAAGGTAGCCATCTGCGCGGAGCAGGTGCCCTGCGGAGCCGCCGCCCGCGCCGCGCTGGACGCGTCGGGGATCGAGCTCGTCCCGGCCACTCTGGAGCAGGACGTCAAGGGCGCGCTGGCCAAGGTGCGCCTCGGTGAGGTCGACGCCGCGCTGGTCTACCGCACCGACGCCCGGTCCGTCGCCGAGGTCGACGGGATCGAGTTCCCCGAGTCCGCCCGGGCGGTCAACGACTATCCGATCGCGGCACTCCGGGAAGCGCGCGATCCGGCCACCGCCCGCGCCTTCGTCGACCACGTCACCTCCGCCCGCGGCGCGGCCGTGCTCACCGCCGCCGGCTTCCAGCCGCCGACGGGCTCGTGACGATCCTGCGCCACCCGTCCACCGGGCGACGCGGACCGCGCCGGCGGGTGCCGGCGGCGCTGCTCCTGCCGGCCGCGCTGGGTTTACTCCTGCTGGTGCTGCCCCTGGTGGGGCTGTTGCTGCGCACCCCGTGGGCGAGCCTGCCGCAGCGGCTGACCGCGCCGGGGGTGCTCACCGCGCTGCGGCTGTCCGTGCAGTGCGCCACCCTGGCCACCCTGCTCTGCCTGGCCCTCGGCGTACCCCTGGCCTGGCTGCTGGCCCGGGTGGAGTTTCCCGGCCGCCGGGCGGTGCGGGCCCTGGTCACCGTCCCGCTGGTGCTGCCGCCGGTGGTCGGCGGGCTCGCGCTGCTGCTGGTCTTCGGCCGCCGGGGCCTGCTCGGCGGCTGGCTGGACGAGACCTTCGGTGTGACCCTGCCGTTCACCACCACCGGTGTGGTGCTGGCCGAGGCGTTCGTGGCCATGCCGTTTCTCGTCATCGCCGTCGAGGGAGCGCTGCGTGCCGCCGACATCCGGTACGAGGAAGCCGCGGCCACCCTCGGCGCCGGCCGGTTGACCACCTTCACCCGGGTCACCCTGCCACTGGTCGCCCCGGGCGTGGCCGCCGGTGCGGTGCTCTGCTGGGCCCGCGCGCTCGGCGAGTTCGGCGCCACCATCACCTTCGCCGGCAACTACCCCGGCCGAACCCAGACCATGCCGCTCGCGGTCTACCTGGCGCTGGAGACCGACCTGGACGCCGCGATCGTGCTCAGCCTGATCCTGCTCGCCGTCTCGGTGGCGATCCTCGCCGGGCTGCGCGACCGCTGGCTCGGCAGCCCGTGACCGCGCCGCTGCTGGACGCCCGACTGGTCGTCGACCGGGGCGCCTTCCGCCTCGACCTGCCGCTGCGTATCGACGCCGGCGAGGTGGTGGCGCTGCTCGGCCCCAACGGCGCCGGCAAGTCCACCGCCCTGCGCGCGCTGGCCGGGCTGCAACCGCTCACCGCCGGGCACATCGTCGTCGACGGCGTCGACCTGGACCGACCCGGTCATGGCCGGTGGGTGCCGTCCGAACGGCGGCGCGTCGGCGTGGTGTTCCAGGACTATCTGCTCTTCCCGCACCTGAACGCGCGGGACAACGTCGCGTTCGGCCCCCGGCGGCAGGGCCTGGACCGACGGGCCGCCCGGGAACGCGCCACCGGTTGGCTGGAGCGCGTCGGCCTGGCCGGGTACGCCAGGCGCAAGCCCGGCCAGCTCTCCGGCGGCCAGGCCCAGCGGGTGGCCCTGGCCCGCGCGCTCGCCGTACACCCCCGGGTGCTGCTGCTCGACGAGCCGCTCGCGGCGCTCGACGCGCGGACCCGGCTGGACACCCGGGCGCAGTTGCACCGGCACCTGGCCGCGCACGACGGCGCGGCGCTGCTGGTGACCCACGACCCGCTGGACGCGGTCGCGCTGGCCGACCGGCTCGTCATCGTCGAGGACGGCCGGCTAGTGCAGGAGGGCGACGCGGCGGCCGTCACCGCGCGCCCACGCACCGACTACGTGGCCCGGCTTGTCGGGCTCAACCTCCACCGCGGTCACGCCGACGGCCACCGGGTACGCCTCGCCGACGGGGTGACCCTCCACAGCACCGACCGGGTCGACGGGGACGCCTTCGTGGTGTTCCCCCCGGCGGCCGTCGCGCTGCACCCGCACCGACCCGAGGGCAGCCCCGGCAACACCTGGCCGGCCACCGTCGCCGGTGTGCACCGACACGGCGATTACCTGCGTGTGCAGCTCACCGGGGCACTCGACGTGGCCGCCGACGTCACCGCGTCGGCCGTGGCCCGGTGGACACTGGAGCCGGGGCAGCAGGTGTGGGCGGCGGTCGAGGCCAGCGAGACGCGGGCCTACCCGGCCTGAGCCCTCTCCGGGTGGTCATCCCGGGCCGATCTCGCCTTCCCGATCGACCGGTGCACCGTCGGCGGGGGCCTCACCCGGTGCCCCCGCCGCGCCGCGGGGCCGCCGGATCCGGCGCAGCACACCGTGCCACTGCGGGGTCTCCCGGGTGGTGTCGAACGCCCGAGCGATGACGACGTCGGTCGACGAGTGGGCCAGGATCGAGATGACGATCGTCAACGCCACCAGGTGGAAGACCTCGTCCCCGGCGGGGATCCCGGACTTCAGCACCAGCAGCCCGTAGACGACCGAGGCGAACCCCTTCGGCCCGAACCACATCGCGGCGGCCTGCTCACGCAGGCCCAGCCCGGAGCGCAGGAAGGAAATCCACAGCGCGACCGGCCGGGCCACCACGATCGCCAGGACGGCGAACACCCAGCCGGTCCAGGAGATCTCCCCGAGGAACTGCACCGAGATCAACGCCCCGAACACCAGCAGCGCCGCCAGCTTCAGCAGCTCGGCAACGTTCTCCCCGAAGTGCTCGAAGGCGGCCCGTTCCCGGGGCCCGAACGTGGCCACGGTGATACCGGCGGCGAACGCCGCGAGGAACAGGTTGCCGTGGGTGACCTTGCCCAGCGCCAGCACCAGCAGCCCGATCGCCACCCCGTTGAGTGGCGCGTACGCCACCGACGCGGCGAACCACCGGCTGCGCTCCAGCGCGATCGCCGACAGTGGCACCAGGACGCCGATCAGCAGGCCCACCGCCAGTTCGGTCGCCAGCGCGCCGAGATGCAAATCATTCGAACCGGCCGCCACGGCCAGGAGCACCACCACGAAAGGCAGGGCCAGCCCGTCGTTGACACCCGACTCCACGTTCAGCAGGTGCCGCAGCCGGGCCGGCACCTTGTCGTTGCCGACCAGGGCGGCGGCGAACACCGGGTCGGTCGGCGCCAGGACGGCGCCGATCAACAGCGCCTCGGGCCAGTTCAGCCCGGCCACGTAGTGGGCCAGCACGGCGGTGACGAGCAGGGTCAGCGGCAGGCCCCAGCCGAGCGCCCGACCCGGCAGCCGCCACGCCGACCGCAGGTCGGCCCAGCCGACCCGCATACCGTCGGTGAACAGCACGGCGAAGAGCGCCAGCTCGGCGAGCTGCGCGACGATCGGTGACTCCGCGTCCAGGTGCAGCACCCCGCCGGTGTCCTCGCCGAGGAGGAAACCGGCCACCAGGAACAGCGCCGCGGTGGAGAGGATCGTGCGATGGGCCAGCGCCGACACGAGCACGGCCAGCAGCAGCACGACGGCGAAGGAGAGCAGCAGCACGAACGGGCCTCCGGAGGCAGGGTGCGCACGGAGCCGAGCGCACATCCGCCACGCCCGAGTTCCGGTGATCATAGCCGTCGGCCACCGGGCCGGACGGGTGCCGGGCCGGCGCCGCCGGGCATCGCGGCGGTGGGAGGATCGACCGTGTGACGACGACACGCTGGTGGGCTGGGCGAACACCGTCATCCGCCCGGTACGTGACGTGCCGCGGCTGAGACGGGCACCGACCTGGAAGCAGAGCCGCGGCTTCCGGCACCCGGCCCAGGTGATCAGCGCCGGGTTCGGCACGGCCGTGCTCGTCGGCACGGTCCTGTTGTCGCTACCGGCGGCCACCCGCTCCGGTCAACGGGCGCCGCTCGTCGACGCGCTCTTCACCGCCACGTCCGCGGTCTGTGTCACCGGGCTGGTGACCGTCGACACCGGCACCTACTGGTCCGGGTTCGGGCAGTTGGTCGTGCTGCTGCTGATCCAGGCCGGCGGGCTGGGCATCATGACCCTGGCGACGCTGCTCACCGTGCTGCTCTCCCGCCGCCTCGGGCTGCGCGCACGATTCCTGGCCCAGGCCGAGACCAAGAGCCTCAGTCTGACGAACGTCCGCGGGGTCGTCCGAAAGATCGTCCTGTTCAGCCTGATCAGCGAGGCGATCGTGGCGGTGGTGCTGGCGGTGCGGTTCGCCACCGCGTACGGCGAGCCGTTCGGGGCCGCCGCCTACCACGGGGTGTTCCACGCGATCTCCGCCTTCAACAACGCGGGTTTCTCCACCAACGCCGACAGCCTCGTCGGCTACGTCACCGACCCCTGGATCAGCCTGACCGTGACCGCCGCCGTGATCCTGGGCGGACTCGGGTTCCCCGTCGTGTTCGAGCTCGCCAGGACCTGGCGCCGGCCGGCGCTGTGGTCGGTGATGACCCGCCTCACCGTCACGCTCACCGCCGTCCTGCTTGTGCTCGGAACGCTCGTGCTGGTGCTGGCCGAGTTCACCAATCCCCGCACCCTGGGGCCCCTGAACGGACCGCAGAAGCTCCTCGCGGCGTTCTTCGCCGCGACGATGACCCGGACCGCCGGGTTCAACAGCCTCGACATTTCCGCGATGCGGCCGGAGAGCCTGCTCGCCAGCGACGTGCTGATGTTCGTCGGCGGCGGCAGCGCCAGCACCGCCGGCGGGATCAAGGTGACCACCTTCGGGCTGCTGGCGTTCGTGCTCTGGTCGGAGATGCGCGGCGAAACCCACGTGCACGTCGGCAACCGCCGGGTCCCACCGAGCAACCAGCGGCAGGCGCTGGCGGTGGCGCTGCTCAGCGTCGGGGTGGTGGTCACGGCAACGTTCGCGCTGGTCGCGATGACGTCGTACGGTCTGGAGCAGGTCCTGTTCGAGGTGATCTCGGCGTTCGCCACGGTGGGCCTGTCGACCGGCATCACCGGCAGTCTGCCTCCGGAGGCGGACCTGCTGCTGGTCGTGCTGATGTTCGCCGGCCGGATCGGGCCGCTCACGCTGGCCTCGGCGTTGGCGTTGCGGGACCGGACCCGTCGCTTCGAACTGCCAGAGGAGAGGACGATCGTTGGCTGACATCCCATCCGAGCCCGTACTGGTCGTCGGTCTGGGTCGCTTCGGCAGCGCACTGGCGCTGGAACTGGTCAGCCGGGGAACCGAGGTGCTCGGCATCGACAGCCGACACAAGGTGGTCCAGGCGCTGTCCGGGCGGCTGCCGCACGTGATCACCGCCGACGCCACCGACATCGAGGCGCTGCGGCAACTCGGCGTGGCCGAGTTCCACCGAGCCGTCGTGGCCATCGGCACCGACATCCAGGCCAGCATCCTCACCACCAGCCTCCTGTCGGAGCTCGGCATCGCCGACATCTGGGCGAAGGCCATCAGCGACCAGCACCGGCACATCCTGACCCGGGTGGGCGCCCACAAGGTGGTCGCGCCCGAGCATGACATGGGCGAACGGGTCGCCCACCTGCTCTCCGGTCGGATCCTCGACTACGTCGAGGTCGATGCGGACTTCGCCGTGATCAAGACCACCCCACCGCGAGAGGTGGTGGGTGTGCCGTTGCGGCAGTCGCGGGTACGCAGCCGCTGGGGCGTCACGGTCGTCGCGGTGAAAGCGCAGGCCAGCCTGGCCGGACGGCGCACCGAGTTCACCCACGCCACCCCGGACACCGTGCTGTCCTACGGCGATTTCATCCTCGTCGTCGGCCCCATCGACAACGTGGAGAGGTTCGCGACCGCCGGGTGAGTCGACCCGGACGCGCCCGCTGGCGCGGCCGGATCGCTCACGGCGGTGGTCGGCCGGCCCGCGGCTGCGGCGGGAGCACGGGCCGACCAGATCACCGGCCGGTGGCGCCGTCCGTCTCGGCCTCGAAGACGTCGGGAACCCCGTCCCGGTTCTGGTCGATCTTCTCGATCTCGTGCACCCGGCGGTAGAAGCGGTTCCGGGCGCGCAGGATCGCCGCGGCGAGCAGGGCGGAGAGCAGCGACCCGGTGAGCACGGCCACCTTCACATGGTCGTCGCGCTCGCTGCCCTGCCCGAAGGCCAGCTCACCGATGAGCAGCGAGACGGTGAAGCCGATCCCACCGAGCAGCGACAGCCCCAGCACATCGACCCAGTTCATGCCCTCGTCCAGGTCGGCCCGTCCGAACCGGGACACCAGCCAGGTGGCGGTCACGATGCCGACGGGCTTGCCGACCACCAGACCGACGACGATGCCGAGCGCCACCCGGTCGGAGAGCGAGGTGACCAGGCCGGCGAGCCCGCCGACGGTCACGCCCGCGGAGAGGAACGCGAAGATCGGCACCGCGACGCCGGCCGAGATCGGCCGGAACCGGTGCTCGAAGTGCTCGGCCAGCCCTGGGCCCGCGTCCGGCCCGCCGGCCGCCGCGCTACGGATCACCGGCACGGTGAAGGCCAGCAGGACGCCCGCCACGGTGGCGTGCACCCCCGACTCGTGCACCAGCACCCAGGTCACCACCGCCAGCGGCAGCAGGAGCCACCAGGATCGGACCCGGCGCTGCACCAGCACCCCGAAGGCGGCCAGCGGGAGCAGCGCGCCCAGCAGTGGCAGCACCGACAGGTCGGCGGTGTAGAACACCGCGATGATGACGATCGCCATGAGGTCGTCGACCACGGCGAGGGTGAGCAGGAAGGTCCGCAACGCCGACGGCAGGAACGACCCGATCACGGCGAGGACGGCCAGCGCGAACGCGATGTCCGTGGCGGTGGGGACCGCCCACCCCCTCGCCGCC
>NZ_SMKN01000086.1 GCF_004348675.1 Micromonospora sp. KC606
AGGGGACACTGCTCGGTGTGCCGCGGGTCCTCACCCGCCCGGCCACCCGGGTCCGCGCCCAGGTAGCGGCCGAGACCACCCTCGGCGGGACGGTGCAGGTCCACGCCCGGGGCTGGCGGGCCAGCGGCTGGACCGAGTGGCGCGACGCCACCGGCGGCGCGATCTTCGACCTTCCGGTCACCCGGGTGCAGGCGCGCGTGCTGATCACCGCCCAGGACCCGCGGGCCAACACCGCGGTACGCGCCGTCACCCTCACCGCCGACCACGCCGCCACCTCGGCCGCGCAGCCCGCCACCACCCCGCTCACCTACCGGGTCTTCGCCACCCGGATCGGTTTGGTCGGCGAGCAGACCGCCAACGGCCGGATCATCCAGCCGAGGGACCACTTCGTGGCGCTGCCCAGCCGACGTGGCCTCGCCCCGCTCGACTCCGGCGACTACACCGTCCGGGTGTGCACCGTCGGCGGCGGCCGCTGCGCGTACGCCCCGGTGTGGGACGTCGGGCCCTGGAACACCCGGGACGACTACTGGAACCCCAGCGCGGTGCGGGAGAACTGGAAGGACCTGCCGCGAGGGCTTCCCGAGGCGCAGGCCGCCTACCAGAACGGCTACCACGGCGGACGGGACCAGTTCGGCCGGGTGGTGCTCAACCCGGCCGGCATCGACCTCGCAGACGGCACCTTCTGGGACGGGCTCCGGCTGACCGTCAACGCCTGGGTCGACGCGACGTACCTGTGGACCGCCGGCGGACTGCGCGGCGTGGTCGGCTCCGGCCCGCTCAACATACGCAGCGGGGCCGGCACCGGGTACGCCACGCGCGGGCTCGCCGCCACGCACGCCCAGGTGCCGATCCAGTGCTACGTGACGGGCCAGACGGTCAGCGGGCCGTACCGGACCACCAACCGGTGGAACCGGCTGGCCAGCGGCCAGTACGTCAGCCACGCGTACCTCTCCGCCGTCTTCGGCGGCGCCGTACCGCCCTGCTGACCGCCGCCCAGGCTGCGGCGCGGTCTGCGGTCAGGGGCGCTCGTCGGGTCGGGGCGGGCGGACCATGTCCTGGTAGCGGGGATGGCTGGCGCCGTACACGGCGAAGTTCAGGCGGGCGTGGGTCAGGCTCAACTCACCGTTCGGGCCGCCGCGTACCTCCTCGGCGTCGGCGTCGCCCTGCCCGTCGTCGGTCCAGAAACAGACCGGGCAGGTGCCCCCACCGGTCCGGGACGCGCAGCAGGGACAGACCGCCGGAACCCAGAGCTCACCCACGAGTAGCAAGCTTTCCACATCGGAGGGGGCCACGGCAGGGGCGGTCGGCCCCCTCCGGGTCACCGGGCCGGTGACCCTCCCGGCCGCCGTCGCCGGCCGGCTCCGGTGCCCGCTCGTCGGGGCTGCTCGCCTCGCGACGCGGTCGTGGGCAGGGGCGCCACCCGGCCGGCGCCTGGCGCGGACCCGGTCAGCCGTTGCCCGTACCGGTCACCCGGATCAGGTCACCCGGGGCGACCCCGAGCAGGTCGACCGCCCGACCTCCGTTCACCGCCAACGCCAGCAGACCGGCGGAGTCCACACAGAGCACCAGCGCGCCGTCGGGCGCGTCGCCGAAGGTGCGCCCGCGCACGGCGGGACGACCGTCGACGCGCGGCTCGTCGGGCAGCGCGTCGAGCAGGTCGGCTCCGGCGGCGAGCTGCACGTTGCCGAAATGGTCGACGGTGAGCACCTCGGCGGCGAAACCGTCGACCTCGCGGCGCAGGGCCGGCTCGGGCAGGCGTACCAGGGTTGCCGGGTCGACGGCGGGCCCGGCCTCGGCCGGCGGCGCGCCGAGGGCGAGCCGGGCCGCCACCGGGGCGAAGACGTCCCGCCCGTGAAAGGTGGGCGACACCTCCGGCGCCAGCCAGGCCGGATTGGTCAGCTCGACCGCCGCGGACACGCCGCCCAGCTCGGCGGCGGCCGGCAGCAGCAGGCCATTGTCCGGCCCGACCAACAGCCCGCCGGGGGTGACCAGGGCGACACCTCGGCGGGAGGTGCCCACCCCCGGGTCGACCACCCCGACGTGCACGCCGTACGGCAGGAACGGCACGGTCTGGGCGAGCACCGCCGCGCCACGACGGATGTCGGCCGGTGGCACCAGGTGGGTCACGTCGATCACCCGTACCGCCGGGGCCAGCCGGGCGATCATTCCGTGGCAGGCGGCCACGAAGCCGTCACCGAGCCCGTAGTCGGTCGTCAGGGAGATCCAGGCGGTCGGGGTCATGCCCGAAGGCTAGGCCGGATTCCGGACGTCGGCAGACCCATGCCAGTTGTCGCGTGGCGCGTCACCGCCCGGCGACCGGGTCGCCGGGGCTCGCCCGGCTGGGACCGGCGGCGCTGACCGGAGAACCGGACCCAGGGTGACGGATCGCCCCGCCACCCGGCAGACTGCCGGAGTGACGAAGCACCCTCGTGCCCTGGCGGTCGCCCTGCTCTTGACCGCCCTCGCTCTCTCCGGCTGCGGCGACGACCCCAAGCCCGGCGACCCCTCGTGGGCCGACGGCTCCGCGAAGCCCGCGCCCACCGCCGAGGCGGCCCCACCCGGCGCGCCGCAGGAGGCCGCACCGACCGGCCGACAGCCCCGGACCCCGTCGGAGAGCCCGTCGACCCCGCCGTTCACGATGCCGAAGCGCGCCGCGGACGCGCCGGCCGCGCGCAAGGTGGTCGACGCGTTCAGAGCCGCCGGCCTGAAGGTGACGAACCTGCGCGACCGCTCCGCCGACTGTGGACCGAACGGGGCCGGTCTCGGCTGCGCCGAGCTGCTGGTCACCGACGCGGTCGAGGTGTACGTCTTTCCCGACGAGGCGAACGCCAGCAACCAGACCGACGTCTGGGGCGCCGACGCCTACCGCGAGGGAGCCGTGGTGCTCGGCTACGCCAACACGAAGACCGGGGCAGCGGAGCGCAAACGCTACAACGACGTCCTCGCCAAGCTGGGCTGAGCTGGCACCCCGCCCCGGCGTCGGCGCCGGCCGGGCGGGGATCAGCCACGACCCGCCGGATCCCGGTCGCGCCAGGGGCTCTCGGGTCAGCCGCGCAGCCGCAGCCCGCGCGGTGTGGCGCGGAAACCGGCGGCGGTGAGCGCGTCGCGCAGCGGCGAGGAGCGCACTGCCTCGCCGTCGGCGCGTTCCACCGACATCGTCCCGAGTGCCCCGGAGTGCACCGCGTCGGCCAGGGCCTTTCCGGCGGCGGCCAACGCGTCGCTGTCAGCGGTGAAGGAGAGGATCGTCCGCCCGCCCCGCTCGACGTATAGCACCAGGTCACCGTCGACGAGGGCCACCAGCGCCCCGGCCTTGCGACCAGCCCGGTGCCCGCTCGCCGGGACGGCTCCGTCGCCGGAGTCGACCACCCGCTCCGGCCACGGCAGCGCGGCACCGTACGGGTTGGCCGGGTCGGTGGCGGCGAGCACCAGCGTCGGGCCGCCCCGGCCGCGGCCCCCGTCGGCAGGGTCGGCGAGGGCCCGGATCCGATCCACCGCGCCGGGCACCGCGAACTGGGCCGCGCCCAGCCCTTCCACGAAGTAGCCCCGCCGGGCTGCGCCCCGCTCCTCCAGCGCGGACAGCACCGGGTAGACGGCGGCGAATCCGCCGGTCACCTGCTCGGCCATCACCGCGCCCCGGGTCACCACGCCGTGCCGGTCCAGCAGCAGGTCGGCCAGGGCGGCGGCCCGCCGGGTCGGGTCGGTGTCCCGATCGGGAAGCCGGGACCAGCGACCGGCCACGGTGGGCGGCCCGCCGCGGCTGGGCAGCGCCACCCGGCCGGGACGGCGGTGCCGGGTACGTGGGGCGGCCGGCCGGGACCGGTGCGCCCCGCCGCCGCCGAGCACCGCCCGTAGCGGGGCGAGCGTGTCGTTGGTGAGGTGACCCGCCCAGACCAGATCCCACACGGCGGTGACCAGCGTCGCGTCGTCGGGGCCGCCCACCCGGTCCGACAGGGCGCGGAAGAACAGCGCCTGCCCGTCGGCGAGCGCGTCGAGCACCGCGGTGTGCAGCGGGGTGAGGCCCAGCGCCTCGCCCGGCGGGGGCAGCAGCAGCGGGGCGGTCTCCGCGAACGCCAGGGTGACCCAACCGTCGCCACCGGAGATCGCGCCGGCGCCGGCCCAGAGCAGCTCGCCGCTGGCGCAGAGCTCGTCGAGCTGCGCGGGGGAGTAGTCGGCCACCCGGGCGGGCAGGACGAGTCGTTCCAGCGCGGACGCCGGCACCGCGGCCGCCTGGAGTTGCTCGACGGCGGCGGCCAGCGCCGCCACGCCCCGGCCCGACGAGCCGACCTGCTGCCAGCGGGGCAGGAACGCCGCGAGTGCCCTCGGCGGCACCGGCTCGATCTCCCGCCGCAGCGCGGCCAGGCTGCGCCGGCGTAGCAGCCGCAGCACCTCGGTGTCACACCACTGGATGCCGACGGTGTCCGGCGCGAACTCCCCGGAGACCACCCGGCCGGCGGCGGCGAGCCGGCGCAGCGCCTGCTCGACCACGAACACGCCGAGCCCGAACCGGGCGGCGCAGGTCGCCGCGGCGAACGGCCCGTGGGTACGGGCGAACCGGGCGACCAGGTCGCCGAGCGGGTCGGCCACCGGGGCGAGGTACGCCTCGGCGACCCCGACGGGCAGCGCCACGCCGAGCGCGTCGCGCAGCCGGGCGGCGTCCTCGACGATGATCCAGCGTTCCTCCCCGGCGATGCGTACCCGCAGCACCCGGCGGGCCGCGGTCAGCTCGGTGAGCCACCCCATCGGCACGCCCCGCTCGGCCAGCTCCGCCTCGGTGAGGTCGCCGACCACCCGGAGCAGCTCGACGACGTCCTCGGCGTCGCGGGGACGGCGCTGCCCGGTGCGCCAACGCAGCTGCCGCTCTGTCTCGGCGAGCACCGCCGGGTCGAGCAACTCCCGCAGGTCGACCCGGCCGAGTAGCTCGCCGAGCAGGGCGGAGTCCAGTGCCAGCGCGGCGGCCCGCCGCTCCGCCAGCGGCGCGTCACCCTCGTACAGGAAGGCGCCGACATACCCGAAGAGCAGCGAGCGGGCGAACGGCGAGGGGCGGGCGGTCTCCACCTCGACCAGACGCACCCTGCGAGCGGCCAGATCGCGCATGTGCTGGGCGAGGGCCGGCAGGTCGAAGACGTCCTGCAGGCACTCCCGGGCGGCTTCCAGGGTGACCGGGAATTCGGCGTACTCGCGGGCGACGTCGAGCAGTTGGGCGGCGCGTTGGCGCTGCTGCCAGAGTGGCTGGCGGCGGCGCGGGTCGCGGCGGGGCAGCAGCAGGGACCGGGCCGCGCACTCGCGGAACCGGGACGCGAACAGCGCGGAGGTGCCGACCGACTCCTCGACCAGCTGGTTGATCTCGTCGGGGTCGAAGGCCACCACGTCGGCGCCGGGCGGGGTGTCGGCGGTGTCCGGCAGGCGTACCACGATCCCGTCGTCCGAGGGCATCACCTGGGCGTCCACCCCGTACCGCTCGGCGAGCCGGCGACCGATCGCCAGTGCCCACGGCCCGTTGACCCGCGCGCCGAGCACGCTGTGCACGGCGATCCGCCAGTCGCCCAGCTCGTCGCGGAACCGCTCCACCACCACCGTGCGGTCGTCGGGCAGCGACCGGGTGGCGGCCTGCTGCTCGCGCAGGTACGCCAGCAGGTTTCCGGCGGCCCAGTCGTCCAGCCCGCCGGCGCGCAGCGCGGCGACGGCCTCGTCGTCGCCCTGGCGCAGCAGCGCGCGGACCCGGGCGCCGATGGCCCGACCCAGCTCCACCGGCCGCCCGAGCTGGTCGCCCTTCCAGAACGGCATCCGGGCGGCCTGGCCCGGGGCTGGGGATACCAACACCCGGTCGGGGGTGATCTCCTCGATTCGCCAGGACGAGGAGCCGAGCAGGAAGACGTCGCCGACCCGGGACTCGTAGACCATCTCCTCGTCCAGTTCGCCGACCCGGGCGGCGCGTTCCGCGCCGGCCAGGAAGACCCCGAACAACCCCCGGTCGGGGATGGTGCCGCCGCTGGTGACGGCGAGGCGCTGGGCGCCGGGGCGGCCGGTGAGCACGTCGGTGGCGCGGTCCCAGACGAGTCGGGGCCGCAGCTCGGCGAAGGCGGTCGACGGGTAACGCCCCGACAGCATGTCGAGCACGGCGTGCAGCGCCGAGTCGGGCAGCTCGGCGAAGGGCGCGGCACGGCGGACCAGCACGGCCAGGTCGCCGAGCCGCCACGGTTCGAGAGCCACCATGGCGACGATCTGCTGGGCCAGGACGTCCAGCGGGTTGCGCGGATAGTGCAGCTCCTCGATCGCGCCGGCGGCCATGCGTTCGGCGACCACCGCGCAGGAGAGCAGGTCACCCCGGTGCTTGGGGAAGACCACCCCCCGGGACACCGCGCCGACCTGGTGCCCGGCCCGGCCGACGCGTTGCAGGCCGGCGGCGACGCTGGGCGGCGCCTCGATCTGCACCACCAGGTCGACCGCGCCCATGTCGATGCCGAGCTCCAGGCTGGAGGTGGCCACCACGGCGGGCAGTTGCCCGGACTTGAGGGCCTCCTCGATGTGCTTGCGTTCCTCGCGGGAGACGCTGCCGTGGTGGGCCCGGGCGATCACCGGCGCCGCGCCGACCGCCGCGCCGGACTGCGCCATCACCTCCGCCGGCGGCCGGTCGGCCCGCAACGGCTCGCATCGTCCGTCCCGCCGCTGCGCTACGGGCCCGGCTGGGGCGGCCGCCAGCTCCTCGGCGGCCAGTTCGTTGAGGCGCGCGCAGAGCCGTTCCGCACTGCGCCGGGAGTTGGTGAAGACGATGGTCGAGCGGTGCGCACGGACCAGCGAGAAGACCCGTTCCTCGACAGCCGGCCAGATCGAGGCGCGGCGCGGACCGGGGCCGCTCAGCTCGTCCTCGGGCGGCTCCTGCTCGTCGAGGCGGGTCATGTCCTCCACCGGGACCTGGACGCTGACCTCGATGGTCTTGGGGGTGGCCGGTTGCACCACGTCGACCGGGCGGGCGCCGCCCAGGAACCGGGCGCAGGCGTCGATCGGCCGGACGGTGGCGGACAGGCCGATCCGCTGCGCGGGACGGTCCAGCAACTCGTCGAGGCGTTCCAGGGAGAGCGCCAGGTGGGCGCCGCGCTTGGTGCCGGCGACCGCGTGCACCTCGTCGACGATCACCGTCTCGACGCCGCGCAGGGAGTCGCGGGCGGCGGAGGTGAGCAGCAGGAAGAGCGACTCCGGGGTGGTGATCAGGATGTCCGGCGGGGTGCGGGCGAAGGCGCGGCGCTCGTCGGCGGGGGTGTCGCCGGTGCGCATGCCGACGGTGATCTTCGGCGGGGCGACGCCAAGCCGGGTGGCGGCCTGCCGGATGCCCGCGAGGGGGGCTCGCAGGTTGCGCTCGACGTCGACCGCGAGGGCCTTGAGCGGGCTGACGTAGAGCACCCGGCAGCGGTGCCGCGCCTCGGCCGGCGCCGGCTGGCGGGCCAGCCGGTCCAGTGACCAGAGGAAGGCGGCCAGGGTCTTGCCGGACCCGGTCGGGGCGACGACGAGCGCGTGGCGGCCGGCGGAGATGGAACGCCAGGCGCCGGCCTGCGCGGCGGTGGGCGCGGCGAAGGCGGCGCGGAACCACTCGCCGGTCGCCGCGCCGAAGCCGGTCAGCACCTCCAGCCCGGTCGCCCCGCCCGCCTGATCGGTCATGCCTCCATCCTGCCTCGCCGGTGTGACATCCCCTTCGGCTCGGACGCTGGGTGGGCAGGGGCGGTTCTTATTGGGCAGACCAGGCACGAGATCGTTACGTCCTGCGTAACTGGTTGCAAGTGGGCCGCAACATAAAGTAACTTCACTGGAGCGTGGCGTCGGGCAGAGGGGGATCGGATGACCGTCGAGCAGCACGGCCTCAGGTCCGGCACCGACGTGCTCATCCGCAAGGTCGACAGCCATCTGGCCGCCGTCCGGAGCAGCCTGCGCGGCTCCGAGCTCGAGCTCGCCGAGCATCTCGCCCGTTCCCTGCGCGAGTTGGTCATCTCCACCGCCCAGGCCAGCGCCGCCGACCGGGCTCAGGTGCGGGCCGCGGTGCACTACTTCGTGCTTCGCCGGGAGAGTCGCGGCAACCTGCTCTCGGTGCGCTCCCTCGCCGCCGCCCAGCGGGTGGTCAACAAGGTCGTCCGCCAGCTCGGCCGCCCGGACCTGCTGGTCGAGGCCCGCTGGGAGCGGGAGCCGGCCGTCCCGGCCGGCGACGTCGTTCTGCGCTGACTGGGTCGGACCGGTGGGTCGTGTGATCCCGGACGTGTACTCAGGTCTCGTAGCGTCCACGAGGCATCCCCGACTCCCCGCCACCCCGAGGGTCGAAACGGGCTGTTTTCGGTAAAATCGCCCGTAAGTTAGCGAACTGGCGTGTGATCAGTGCTGGCCGGGACAACTCCGACCCGGCGCGCGCCGCCAGCTCGACCGGGGAGGACGCGTGCTCGTACTGCTGCTCCTCCACGTGGTGGCGGCCCTCGTCGCGCCGCTGCTGGTGCGGTGGTGGGGCCCGCGTGCCTGCTACCCGCTGGCGCTCGCGCCGGCCGCCGCCCTCGGCTGGGCACTGGCCCGGACGTCGGCGGTCCGCGACGGCGGCGCGGTCGACGAGACGTACGACTGGGTCGGCCAGCTCGACCTGGACATCGCGTTGCGGATGACGACGCTGTCCTGGCTGATGACCCTGCTGGTCGGCGGCGTCGGTGCGCTGGTGCTGGTCTACTGCGGCCGGTACTTCGACCGGGGCGCGGCCGGGCTGGCCCAGCTGGTGGCGGTGCTGGTCGCCTTCGCCGGGGCGATGCTCGGCCTGGTCCTCGCCGACAACCTGCTCCTGCTGTTCGTCTTCTGGGAGCTGACCACCGTCTTCTCGTACCTGTTGATCGGCCACGACGCCGGCCGGCGGTCCAGCCGGTGGGCGGCAGCCCAGGCGCTGACCGTCACCACCATCGGTGGCCTGGCGATGCTGCTGGGTTTCCTGATGCTGGGCCAACAGGCCGGCAGCTACCGCTGGTCGGTGATCGCCGAGGCACCTCTGCCCGGCGGCGCCAGCCAGGTCGTCGCGGTGCTGCTGATCCTCACCGGGGCACTGTCCAAGTCGGCCATCATGCCGTTCCAGGCCTGGCTCCCGGCCGCGATGGCCGCCCCCACCCCGGTCAGCGCGTACCTGCACGCGGCCGCCATGGTCAAGGCCGGCGTCTACCTGATCGGGCTGCTCGCCCCGGTCCTCGCCGACAACGGGCCGTGGCGGCCGGTGGTGCTCACCCTCGGCCTCGTCACCATGATCGGCGGTGGCCTGGCCGCACTGCGGCAGTGCGACCTCAAGCTGCTGCTGGCGTACGGGACGGTCAGCCAACTCGGCCTGCTGGCGGTGGCGCTCGGCGCCGGCACCGCCGACGCCGCCCTGGCCGGGGTCGCCATGCTGCTGGCACACGCCCTGTTCAAGGCGGCGCTCTTCCTCGTCGTCGGCATCATCGACCACCAGGCCGGCACCCGTGACCTGCGGCAGCTCAGCGGGCTCGGCCGGCGCGCACCGGCGCTCGCGGGGGTGGCCGCGCTCGCCGCCGCGTCGATGGCCGGAGTGCCGCCGCTGCTCGGCTTCGTCGCCAAGGAGGCCGTCTTCGCCGCGCTCGCCGACCGGCCGTTGTTGCTCGCCGGCCTGGTGGTGGGGACGGCGCTCACCGCCGCGTACAGCATCCGGTTCGTCTGGGGCGCCTTCGCCACCCGGTCCGGCGTCGTACCCACCGAGGCCGCCCCGGCGCCGCTGCCGATGCTGGCGTCCTCGGCCCTGCTGGCCGCCGTCGGCCTGGTCGCCGGCGCTGCCGCCACCGGACTCGACGCGCTACTGCGGCCGTACGCCGAACTCTTCGGCACGCCGCACCAGAAACTGGCGCTCTGGCACGGCCTCACCCCGGCGCTCGGCCTGACCGCCCTGGCACTGGCCGGTGGCGTGCTCCTGCACGCGCAGCGCGGCCCGCTGACCCCGGCGCTGGTCCGGTTCCGCTCGCCGGTCAGCGGCAACCAGGGGTACGAGTGGCTCAGTCACCGCTTCGACCGGCTGGCCATCGAGATCACCGGCGCGACCCAGCGCGGTTCCCTGCCGCTGTACCTGGGGACCATCCTGGTCACGCTGGTGCTGGTGCCCGGCAGCACGCTGCTGGCCACCCGCCCGTGGGCAACACGGATCGCCCTGTGGGACACCCCGTTGCAGCTGGTGGTGGCGTTGGTGATCGCGGTCGCGGCGGTGCTCGCGGTCGGCGCCCGCCGCCGGCTCACCGCGATGCTGCTGGTCGGGGTGACCGGCTACGGCACCGCGATGCTCTTCGTGCTTCACGGGGCGCCCGACCTGGCGCTGACCCAGTTCCTCGTGGAGACCGCCACGATCGCGGTCTTCGTGCTGGTGCTGCGCCGGCTGCCGGAGCGCTTCTCCGCCCGTCCGCTGCGCCGCAGCCGCTGGGGACGGCGGCTTGTCGGGGTCGCCGTCGGCGTTGTCCTGTCCGGCCTCGCCCTGGTCGCCGCCACCGCCCGTACCGCCGAGCCGATCTCGGTGGCCTTCTCCGATCTCGCGGTCCTTGAGGGGTACGGCCGCAACGTGGTCAACGTGACCCTGGTCGACATCCGGGGCTGGGACACCACGGGAGAGATCGCCGTGCTGGTGGTGGCCGCCACCGGGGTGGCGAGCCTGGTCTTCGAGCGGTCCCGAACCGGCCCCCGGCCCCGCCGACGGGACCCGGCCGGCCGCCGGCGCGACGACCGGCCGGTGTGGCTGCACGGCGGCCCCACCCTCCGGGAGCGACGCCGGTCGATCGTTTTCGAGGTGGTCACCCGGCTGATGTTCCACACCGTCGTGCTCTTCTCCCTCTTCCTGCTCTTCTCCGGCCACAACGCCCCCGGTGGGGGCTTCTCCGGCGGTCTGGTGGCAGGCATGGCGCTGGCGCTGCGGTACCTCGCCGGCGGCCGGTACGAACTGGCCGAGAGCGCCCCGGTGGGCGCGGGCGCCGTGCTCGGCGCCGGGCTGGCGATCGCCGTCGGCGGCGGCGTGGTGTCCCTGCTCACCAGTGGCGTCCTGCTCGACAGCGTCCGGGTGGACCTGCCGCTGCCCGAACTCGGCAATCCGTACCTGGTGACCTCGCTCTTCTTCGACGTCGGTGTCTACCTGATCGTGGTCGGCCTGCTGCTGGACATCCTGCGTAGCCTCGGCGCCGAAGTGGACCGGCACATCGAGGCGGCCGGCAAGCGCGAGCGGGGCCTCGTCATCGACCCGGGCGGAGAACCGACGTGAATCCGGGCGGCGCGGGGCCGACCCTGGTGCTGGTGCTCGCCGTCGGCGTGCTCGCCGCCAGCGGGGTCACCCTGCTGTTGGAGCGCAGCCTGACCCGGATCCTGCTCGGGGTCATCCTGCTCGGCAACGGCGTGAACCTGCTCATCCTGCTCGGCGGCCGGTCCGGCGGTGCGCCGGTCGTGGGCACCGGCCCGCCCGGCGGTTTCAGCGACCCGCTTCCGCAGGCGATGGTCCTCACCGCCATCGTGATCACCTTCGGGTTCACCGCCTTCGTGGCCGCCATGGCGTACCGCAGCTGGCACCTCACCGGAGACGACGAGGTGCAGGACGACCTGGAGGACCGGCAGGTCGTCCAGGTCGCCGGACGCGACGGCATCGGCAGCACCGACCCCGGTGAGGAAGGGCCGGGCGGCTCCGAGCAGGCGGACCCCGGGTCGGCCCGTCGCCGGCTGCGCAGACCCGGAGGCCGGCCGTGACCCGGCTGGTTCCGCTGCCGGTGGTGGTGCCGCTGCTCGGCGCCGCGCTGACGCTGATCCTCGGCAGGTGGCCCCAGGTGCAGCGCACGATCAGCGTGGTCGCGCTCACCGCCAACCTGGTCGTGTCGGTGCTGCTGCTGGTCGAGGCGTACCGGCACGGACCGGTCGTGGTGCAGGTGGGCGGGTGGCCAGCCCCGGTGGGCATCGTGCTGGTCGCCGACCAGCTGGCCGCGCTGATGCTGGTGGTCTCCTCGGCGGTGACCCTCTGCGTGCTGCTGTACTCCATCGGGCAGGGCCTCAGCGAGACCAGCGAGTCGGCGCCGGTCAGCATCTACCACCCGACCTACCTGGTGCTGACCGCCGGCGTCACCAACGCCTTCCTCGCCGGGGACCTGTTCAACCTCTTCGTCGGCTTCGAGATGCTGCTCGCGGCGAGCTTCGTCCTGATCACCCTCGGCGGCACCGAGGCGCGGATCCGTACCGGCTCCACGTACGTCCTGGTCAGCGTCCTGTCCTCGCTGATCTTCCTGACCGCGGTGGCCCTGGTGTACGCGGCCACCGGCACCCTCAACATGGCGCAGCTCGCCGCGCGCCTCGACGCGCTGCCCGACGGCGTACGCCTCGGGTTGCAGCTGACGCTGCTGCTCGCCTTCGGCATCAAGGCGGCGGTCTTCCCGGTCTCCGCCTGGCTGCCGGACAGCTATCCGACCGCGCCGGCCCCGGTGACCGCCGTCTTCGCCGGCCTGCTCACCAAGGTCGGCGTCTACGCGATCATCCGGACCGAGACGTTGCTGTTCCCCGGCGGAAAGGTCGCCAGCCTGCTCATGGTGGTGGCCGGCCTGACCATGGTGGTCGGCGTCCTCGGCGCGGTGGCCCAGTCGGACATGAAACGGCTCTTCTCCTTCACCCTGGTCAGCCACATCGGCTACATGATCTTCGGGGTGGGGCTGAGCACCGTCGCCGCGCTCTCCGGCGCGATCTTCTACGTGGTGCACCACATCACCATCCAGACCACTCTCTTCCTCGTCGCCGGCCTGGTCGAGGAACGCGCCGGCAGCACCGACCTGCGCCGGCTCGGCGGGCTCGCCCGACTCGCCCCGCTGCTGGGGGTGCTCTTCTTCGTCCCGGCGATGAACCTGGCCGGCATCCCGCCCTTCTCCGGCTTCCTCGGCAAACTGGGCCTGCTCCAGGCCGGCGTGACGGCCGGCGGCCCGCTGGCGTGGACGCTGGTCGTCGCCGGGACCGTCACCAGCCTGCTCACCCTCTACGTCGCCTCCCGGGTGTGGAACCTCGTCTTCTGGCGGGCGCCGCGGCTGGCCACCGACGAGCCGTTGGTCCGGCTGCCCGGTTTGATGGTCGGCGCCACCACCGCACTGGTGGTGCTGGGGCTGGGGCTCACCTTCGCCGCCGGCCCGCTCTTCGGCGTCACCGCCGACGCCGCGTCCGACCTGCGGCGGCGCACCCCGTATGTGGAGGCAGTGCTGCCCGGTGGTGCGCCGTGACGGCCGCGCCCCGGCCCGGCCGCTGGCGGGACCAGGCGATCGCCCTGGGGTGGCTCATCGCCGCCTGGAACCTGTTCTGGGGCGAGGTGAGCTGGGGAAACCTGGTCGGCGGGGCACTGGTCGGCGTGGCGGTGCTGGTGTTCTTCCCGCTGCCGCCGGTCACCTTCGCCGGCCGGCTGCGGCCCCGGGGACTGCTGGTGCTGCTGGTGGCGTTCGCCGTCGAACTGGCCAGCGCCAGCATGCACGTCGCCTGGATCGCCGTACGCCCCGGCTACCAGCCCCGCGGCGCGATCATCGGGGTACGGCTGCGGGTGCGCAGCGACCTCAACCTGGCCCTCACCGCCGAACTGCTCTCCCTGGTCCCCGGCACCCTGATCGTCGACGTGGACCGGGACGAGGGCGTCCTCTACGTGCACGTCCTCGACGTGCGCGGGCCGCAGGACCTCGCCGGCAGCCGGAAACGAGTCCTCGCCGTCGAGGACCGCATCGTCCGGGCGGTCGGCTCCGACATCGAGCTGCGCCTGCTCTGCACCGACCCTGACCGGAGGTCCGAGACATGACCGTCGTTCTCGCCGTCGTGCTGACCGTGCTGCTGTCGGTCGCCGCGCTGCTGGCCCTGATCCGGATGTACCGGGGACCGTCCCTGCTCGACCGGGTGATCGCCGCCGACCTGCTGCTCGCCACCATGATCGGCGCGGTCGGGGCCGAGGCGGCGGTCAACCGGCACGCCACCAGCCTGCCCGTGCTGGTGGTGGTCTCGCTGCTCGGCTTCGTCGGCTCGGTGGCCCTGGTCCGCTTCGCCGTCCGGGAAGAGTCGTGAGCGTGCGGGTCGTCCTCGACTGGCTGGGGGCGTTGGCGCTGGTGGCGGGCGCCCTGCTCAGTCTCGCCGCCGGGATAGGGGTGCTGCGTTTTCCGAGCGTGCTGGACCGAATGCACGCGGCGACCAAGCCGCAGGTGCTCGGCGTGTTGCTGCTGCTGCTCGGGCTGGCGTTGCGGCTGCGTACCCCGGCCGACCTGGGCATGATCCTGCTGGTCGGGGTCTTCCAACTGGCCACCGCGCCGGTTGCCGCGCAGATGATCGGCCGGGCCGCGTACCGGTCCGGGCGGATCGACCGGGAGCAGCTGGGCACCGACGAACTGGCCGACCGGAGGAAATAGGGACGGAGGGCGCCTTTGTCTCCTCCGTCAGCGAACCTCCAGCGACCGCCGATAGAATCACCGAATGATCGACTCTTCTGCCCAGGAGGGCAGCAGTAGCCAGCCGGGTCGTGCCCGGCATCCCCTCGGCCCGACGACCGCGGGAGCCCTGAGCGGCCCGTGTTGATCGTCGTAGGTCTCGTTCTCATCATCGCCCTCACCGCCGCCACCGGTTACTTCGTGGCCCAGGAGTTCGGCTACGTGGCCGTGGACCGCGGCCGGCTCAAGCAACGCGCCGACGACGGCGACCAGGCGTCCGCCCGGGCTCTCGAGGTCACCAGCCGGCTCTCCTTCATGCTCTCCGGGGCCCAGCTCGGCATCACCGTCACCGCCCTGCTGGTCGGTTACGTCGCCGAGCCGTTCCTGGGCGCCGGGCTGGCCGAGCTGCTCGGCAGCGCCGGGGTCGCCACCACGGTCACCCTGCCGCTGTCGGTGGTGCTGGCCCTGACCATCGCCACCGTGGTGCAGATGGTCCTCGGTGAGCTGGCTCCGAAGAACCTCGCCATCGCCCGCGCCGAACACCTCGCCCGGGCGCTCGCCCGCTCCACCCTGATCTATCTGAAGGTCGCCGGCCCGGTGATCAAGCTGTTCGACCGGGCCGCGGTCCGGCTGCTGCGCCGGATCGGCATCGAGCCGATCGAGGAACTGCCCAGCGGGGCCACCCCGGAGGACCTGGAGCAGATCATCGCCGACTCCCGCGAGGGGGGCCACCTCGACCTGGAGATGTCCACCCTGCTCGACCGGGGCCTCGACTTCCGGCAGTTGACCGCCGGGGAGGCCATGGTGCCCCGGGTCGACGTGCACAGCGTACGGGCGCACGAGCCGGTCAGCCGGGTGGTCGAGCTGCTCGACACCGGCCACTCCCGCTTCCCGGTACGCGGCACGGAGGGCGTGGACGACCTGGTCGGCGTGGTCGGCATCGCTGACGTGCTCGGAGTGGCCCCGGCGAAACGGGCGACAACCCCCGTCAGCGCGGTGGCCGTACCCCCGTTGCTGGTGCCCGAGACGCTGCCGCTGCCGACGGTGCTGGACCGGCTCCGGTCCGGGCACCGGCAGCTCGCCTGCGTCGTCGACGAGTACGGCGGTTTCGCCGGCGTGATCACGCTGGAGGACATCGCCGAGGAACTGGTCGGCCCGATCCGCGACGAGGACGACCCACCGGAGCGGTCGCCCGCGCGGCAGGAGGACGGCTCCTGGGTGGTGCCGGCGCGGTGGCGGATCGACGAGGTTGCCGACAGCACCGGGATCGCGCTGCCCGAAGCCCCCGAGTACGACACCCTCAGCGGCCTGGTGATGCGGGAGCTGGGCCGGGTGCCCGAGGTCGGTGACCGGCTGGAGATCAGCCTTTCGGCCGACGGCGAGGAGCCGCAGGAGCAGCCGAAGGCCCTGGTCGAGGTGCTGGCGGTGGACCGGCACGTGGCCGACACGGTGCGGCTGCGGCTGGCCGGCGCGGTCCGCGACGGGGAGGGTGCCGCATGAGCGCCGGCCTCGCCCTGTTCGTCTCGGTGCTGTTGCTCGCCCTCAACGGGTTCTTCGTCGCCGCCGAGTTCGCGCTGTTGGCCGCGAAGAGGTACCGCCTGGAGCAGTCCGCCGCCGGTGGGGGCCGTGCGGCCCGGGCCGCGCTGGACGGCGTCCGGGAGCTGTCCCTGATGCTGGCCGGCGCGCAGCTCGGCATCACGCTGTGCACGCTGGGGCTCGGCGCGCTCGCCGAACCGGCGATCGAGCACCTGCTCAGCCCGCTGCTGCACGCCGTCGGGCTGCCGGCCACGGCCAGTCACCTCATCGCGCTGGTGTTCGCCCTGGGAGTGGTGACCTTCCTGCACCTGGTGGTCGGCGAGATGGCGCCGAAGTCGTGGGCGATCACCGACGCCGAGCGGTCCGCGATGCTGCTGGCGCTGCCGTTCCGGGCCTTCGCCCGGGTCGCCCGGCCGGTGCTGTCGGCGCTCAACGCGCTCGCCAACGCGATCCTGCGGCTGGTCGGCGTGCAGCAGCAGGACCAGCTCGCCCAGGTGCACGGCCCGGACGAGCTGCGCATCCTGCTGGAGCAGTCCCGGGAGCACGGGCTGCTCGGCGCCGAGCAGCACCAGATGCTGACCAGCATGCTGGAGCTGCAGGCCACCACCGTCGCCGACGTGATGGAGCCGTTCGACCGGATCATCACGGTCCGCCGGGACGACACCGCCGAGCGGGTCGAGGAGGTCAGCCGCGACAGCGGTCGATCCCGACTCGCCGTGCTCGACCCGTCCGGGGAGGTTTGCGGCCTGGTCCACGTGCGGGAGGCGGTGCGGGCGGTCACCGCCGGCCGGCCGGCGACGGCCGGGGAGTTGATGACGCGGGCGTTCACCCTGCCCGCCGAGTCCTCGGTCACCGAGGCGGTGGCCGCCATGCGCGCCGATCAGTCCCAGCTCGCGCTGGTCCGCAACGGCGGCGGCCCGACCCGGCCGATCGGCTTCGTGGCGCTTGAGGATCTGCTGGAGGAGGTCATCGGCGAGTTCGACGACGAGACCGACCCGGTGCCGCGCGGGCGGCGGCTGCGCTGACCCGCGTCACCGTCCTGACCGGCCGCCGGGCCATCCGTGACCCGGCGGCCGGCTTGATTTCGCGGCGGCGGTCGGCTTGTCCGTGTGGCGCCGGTCGGCTTGTCTGTGAGCCGGCGGTCGGCTTGCCCCATGAGGCGGCGGTCGGCTGAGGAGTGCCACGCCGGACAGCGGGAAAGCGCTGCGACGACGGTGACGGCCGGCGGGACGCCGGGCCGGGGCGGCGGGAGCGGCGCGATGCGGTTGACGGGGGTGGCGCGGGAGTCCGGCGGGACCGGGCTGGCGGTGAGCACCATCCTGACCAACCCGAGCACCCGACCCGGCCTGCGTCTGCCCGGACGGGTGCTGCTCACCGCCGGCCGGGACGACGTGCCGGTCCGGCGGATCCGGCTGGGCCTGGTCGCGACCGCCGAACCCGAGGATCCGGATTCGCCCCGCCGGTTGGTGCAGTATCACCAGGTGCCGATCGCCGGTCGCTTCGTGGTGCCGGCGGGGCGGCGTCGGGCGGTCGACTTCGCGGTGCCGCTGCCCTGGGAGAGCCCGGTGACGGTTTTCGGCGAGGTGCCGTTGCTGGCGCTGCGCACCGGGTTGCGCACGGAGGTCTCCGTCGACCCCGAGCGGGACCAGGGGGCGATGGTGCCGGTTCTCGTCCACCCGCTCCCCACCCAGCAGCACGTCCTGGCCGCGTTGGAGACGCTCGGATTCGTGCTGCGGCAGGCGGGCCTCGTACAGGGCCGGCTGCCCGGCGTCCAGCAGACACTGCCGGTGCACCAGCGTCTCGGGTACTGGGTGGCGCCGTTGTACGCCGGCCCGATGACCGAGCTGGAGGTGATCTTTCTGGCGAACTCGGCGGGCCTGGAGGTGCTGCTCTGGGTGGACCGCCGGCTCTCCCTGACCGGGATCAGCCATCAGAGCATCAGCCGGTTCCGGACCTGGCACTCCGGATCGGAGCGGCGGGAGTGGGTCGCCACCGTGGACGGCTGGCTGCGCGAGACGATCAGCCGGCATGCGGCGGCGGCCGGACACTCCGACTGGTCGGCCCCGGTCACCGAGTCGGCGCACGTCAGCCGCCCGCCGGACCGGCCGGTGGCGCCCGGGTACGGCCTCGGCGGCACCGCCGGCGGCCCGGGCATCGGCGGCGGCAGCGGTGGGGGTGGCGGCGACGGCAGCTGACGTCACCCCGCCGGTGCCGCCCGGCGAAGTCTCTCCCGTAGCCTGGCCTGTGCCTGCGGCCACTCGTTGACGGTCATCGCGTACTGGACGGTGTCCCGCCAGGAGCCGTCGGGGCGCTGCCGGTGCATCCGCAGCACGCCCTCCCGGGTGGCGCCGAGCCGCTCGATGGCCGCCTGCGAGCGGCTGTTGCGGATGTCGGTGTGCCAGACCACCCGCACCGCGCCCAGGTCGTCGAAGGCTCGGCCGATCAGCAGCAGCTTCGCCTCGGTGTTGATGCCGGTGCGCCACCAGGGCCGGCCCAGCCAGGTGTGCCCGATCGCCACCGACCGCCGCTGCGGGTCGATCTCGTAGTAGGAGGTGCTGCCGACCACCGCCCCCGTCCGCGCGCAGCGCTGCACCCACGGCACCCGCTCGCCGCGGTGCGCGGCGGTGAGGGCCGTGGTGACGATCGCCCTCATCCCGTCCGGCCCGGTCGGCAGCGGGTTGGTCAGGTAAGCGAAGACCTCGGGCTCGGCGGTGGCGGCGAAGAGCTCGTCGGCGTGGGCCAGATCCAGCGGCTCCAGCAGCACGTGCGCGCCGCGCAGCGGTGCCGGCTCCCGCCAGGGCGGCACCGGCGCGCGCAGGTACGCCGGCACCGGCGCGGTCACCCCGGCGTCCGGCTCGGGCAGCCCGGCGGTCAGCCGCAGCGGCACCACCCCGGCCCAGTGCGGAAGTTCGAGGTCGCCCGGCTCCTCCCGGACAGCACCGGCGCGGGCCCGCACCGACACCTCCCGCAGCGGCAGGGCCAGCACGGCCGTCTCGGCCAGCTCCCGGCGGCTCGGTGGGCGGCTGTCGGCGCTCCGCCCGACGCCCACCTTCTCCACCAGCGCGGTCAGCACCTCTCGCTTCTCGTCCTCGCCGGTGATGAGGTGCGCGACGCCGTGCGCCACCACCGAGCGGTAGTTGGCGCTGTGGTGGAACTGGGAGCGGCCGTAGACCAGCCCGTCGAGCAGGGTGACCGTGACGCACACCGGCAGCCCGGCGTCGCCCCGGGCGGCGAGCAGCGGCCGGCTGCCGGTGGAGCCGTGCAGGTAGAGGGTGTCGCCGACGCGCACGTGCAGGGTGGGCAGCAGTCGGGGCTCGTCGTTCACGGTGAACCCGAGCACGCAGTGGTATGCCTCGTCGAGCACCCGGTGCGCCGCCGCGCGGTCGTAGCTCATCCGGTCACGCGAGCGGCTGGCGGTGGTCCGGGTGGTCTGGGCGTACATGACATCCCACCTTTGTTCTAGTACAATCTTCTGACTGTGGCAGTACGTTATCAGATCGGCGGAGCGACGTCCGCCGCGATTTCGGCCAGCGTGGAAGCGGGCATTCGCTCCGGCGCGTTGGAGCCGGGCGCGGTGCTGCCCGCCGTCCGGGCGCTCGCCGCCGGGCTGGCCGTCAGCCCGGCCACCGTCGCGCGGGCCTACCAGGAGCTGCGTCAGCGGGGCCTGGTGGTCACCGCCGGCCGAAACGGCACCCGGGTCCGGCCGCGCCCACCGGTCGCCGCCCGCCGCGCCGCACTGCGTCCGGCGCCCGCGCCCGGCAGCCGTGACCTGTCGCTGGGCCAGCCTGATCTACGGCTGCTGCCCCCGCTCGGCGCGCACCTGGCCGTGCTCGCCACCGAGGTCGGCCCACCCGTGGGGTACGCCTTGACCGCCGTGCTTCCCGCGCTCGCCGAGGCCGCCCGGGAGCGCCTCACCGCCGACGGCGTGCCCGCCGACGAGGTCACCGTGACCGGCGGCGCGCTGGACGGCATCGAGCGGCTCCTCGCCGCCCACCTGCGCCCCGGCGACGCGGTGGCGGTGGAGGACCCGGGCTGGGCCAACCTGCTCGATCTGGTGGCCGCGGCGGGCCTGCGGCCGGTCGGCGTGCCGGTGGACGAGGACGGCCCCACCGTGACCGGCGTGCAGGACGCCCTGGCCCTCGGCGCGCGGGCGCTGGTGGTGACCAGCCGCGCGCAGAACCCGACCGGCGGCGCTGTCTCCGCCGCCCGTGCCGCCGCGCTACGCGAGCTGCTCGCCGGCCGTCGCGACCTGCTGCTCGTCGAGGACGATCACGCCGCCGAGTTGGCCCACGTCCCGTTGCACCCGCTCGCCGGGGCCACCCCGACCTGGGCCTTCGTCCGATCGGTGAGCAAGCCCTTCGGGCCCGACCTGCGGCTGGCCGTGTTGACCGGCGACGAGGCGACGGTGGCCCGGGTGGCCGGCCGGGCCCGGGTCGGCGCCGGCTGGGTCTCCACCGTGTTGCAACGTCTCGTGCTGTCGCTGTGGCGCGATCCGGCCACCGCCGCGCTGGTGCGTCGGGCGGGGCAGGATTACGACCGGCGCCGTGACGCCCTCCTCGTCGCGCTGGCCGACCGCGGGTTGACCGGGCACGGCCGTACCGGCATCAACGTCTGGCTGCCGGTGCCGGACGAGACGGTCGCGGTGACCGCGCTGCGCGACGCCGGCTGGTCCGTCGCGCCGGGCGCACTCTTCCGGATCGGGGCCGGTCCGGCTGTCAGGATCACCGTCAGCACCCTGGACGACGCTGAGATCGGGCCCCTCGCCGACGCGATCGCGCTTGCCGTGCGTCCGACGGGTCCGGCTGGCTTCACCGCCTGAGAACGCGCTGCTCCGGGCCGGTGCCGGGCGCACCTCGCCGTCAGCGGACCTGGCCCCGGATCGCGGCCCTGGCCGTCAGGACTCGCCTCGGATTGCGACACATCGTGGTGTCCGCGGCGCGTTTACCGCAGGATGCCGCACATTGAGACGGTCGGCGAGATCCATTACTGCTGGCGGCGGCCCTGGTCCATGCGGTCGGTCCGTGAGCGGCATCCACCGAGGGTGAAGGTTCCGCCGTGCCATTGCCCCCGGAAACAGCGGTCATCCGTCGCTCATGGATGGTCGCGGTGCTCCGCCGGCCGGTCCTGTCGGGTTTCGTGGTCGGGGTCGCTGCCGGCGCTGGCGGAGGGATGTGCCGGCCGTGATGCCCTGGGCAGCACGACGTGGCCGCGGTATCCGGGACCCAGGACAGCGCCTCGGTCGGGTGGTGGGGCGCCCACCACGCTGCTGTCTGCCGGCGGTATCACCGGGGCGAAGTCCGGCCCGCCCAGGTCGGCCACGTCCGCCGCTTCACCGTCGCCCATGAGTGCTCCCTTGTCTCGGCACCACCACTGACGTCGGGCAACCACGCCGTTCCGAGCAGGCTGGTGACGTCCGCGCCGGTGACCTCGCCGCGCTCCTCGTGCAGGTCCTCTGCCTGCGCACCGCAGTATATCCTGTCATCCATTATATTGGGCGGATTGCTCCTCGGGCGATGACAGAACCGGCCTTCTTCATCCTCACCGCGCTACTCGATGCGCCACGCCACGGCTACGGGATCGTCGCTGACGTGACGGAACTGCCCCGGGGGCGTGTCCAGCTCAAGATCGGTTCCCTGCACGGGGTGTTGGATCGACTCGTCACCGACGGCCTGGCGGAACTCGACCGGGAGGAGGCATGGCAGGGCCGGCTCCGCCGTCACTACCGGCTGACCGGGCGGGGCCGTCGCGCGCTTGCCGCAGCGGCGGAACGGCTGGCCGCTAACGCCCGCAACGCCTCGGCCCGGCTACGCGCGCAGCAGAGCCCGATCGCGGGAACGACGCCGTCACGAGCCGGCTGGAGGAGCGCTGCCGCCCCCTGCTGCCCGCCGACTACCGGCGCCAGTGGGAGGACGACATGGTCGCCGCCTGCCTGGAGAGAATGGCCACCGACGATGCGGAGGCCAACGCGGACTTCGCCGACCACGGCCGGCCGCGGTTGTCCTTGCGGTGGCCGCGCCCCTGGCGGTACTCGCCATCCGAGCACTGCGCCGGCTCCCCGCGGTACCCACCGAACCGCCGAACTCCACCGCACCGACCAGATGAGGAGTCGGCCTGCCCGCCACCGTCGTGAACGCCCCGGCGGTGCAGGGCGGGTCCGCCGCGTGCGTACCGCCGTGCGGGGTAGAACTGTCCGCATGGCCGAGCAGACCAAGGCACCCGGTGCCCAGCAGTTCATCCCGCCCCAGGCCGACACCCTGGACCGGTTGCGTGCCGCCGCCGCCGGCTGTCGGGGCTGCGAGCTGTACCGGGACGCCTCGCAGACCGTCTTCGGGCGGGGTGACGAGAGTGCTCGGGTGGTCTTCGTCGGTGAGCAGCCCGGCGACATGGAGGACCAGAAGGGCCTACCCTTCGTCGGCCCGGCCGGGCGGCTGCTACGCAGGGCGGTGGACGACGCCGGGATCGACCCGGCCCACATCTACCTCACCAACGCGGTGAAACACTTCCGCTTCGAGTTGCGCGGCAAGCGGCGGATCCACCAGACGCCGGACCAGGCGCACATCACCGCGTGCCGGCCCTGGCTGGTGGCCGAGTTCTCCCGGCTCCACCCGGAACTGGTGGTGGTGCTCGGGGCGACCGCCGCGAAGGCGCTGCTCGGCCCGGCGTTCCGGGTCACCCGGCAGCGCGGTGAGCTGCTGCCCTGGCCGGCGTCCGCGCAGCGGCCGGAGGACTTCGCCCGGGTACCGGTGGACAGCGCCGGAACGGTCGCCGACGCGCCGGCCGCGCAACTGCTCGCCACCATCCACCCGTCCGCCGTGCTGCGGGCCGACGACCAGGACAAGGCGTACGAGGGGCTGGTCGCCGACCTTACCGTCGCCGCCCGCGCCCTCACCCGCTGACCGCTCGGGCCCGGCGTCGCGGAGCACCCGCCCGCCGACCTCGCCGCGCTGGGTCGGGTGGGGCCTGGGCCTGGGCCTGGGCCGAATATGCCGCAACCTGTGCCATTCGGCCCGCTGATTGAGCCGGAATGCGGCAAGTCGTGCTGGCCGGGGTCGCCGGCCACCCGGCGGGCGT
>NZ_SMKN01000087.1 GCF_004348675.1 Micromonospora sp. KC606
ACCCGAAACCGATCCCGCCCCCGGCGAGGAAGAGCACCACCGCGAGAACGCCCCAGAGCCAGGTACGCCGCTTGGGCGGCGGTGGCACCGGTGTGATCCGTCGGCCCGGCTCCGAGAACGCGTCGTGCGACGTGGCGGAATCGGCGGCGGACGACACGGGCACACCCGACACGGGCACACCCGACATGGGCGCTCCAGAGATCGGCTGACCGCTGGTCATCGACCAGGGCTGTGGTGCCCAGGACGGCTGCGGCGCCCCGGACGAGGGCTGCGTACCGCCGCCGGTGGTCCCGACCGGTAGCGCCTGGTAGTCCATGCCGAGGGTCTGGAAGAGGCGGGTTGCCGCGCCGGTCTCCTCCACGGGGTACGCAACCCAGGGCTGGGCGGCGGTGAAGTCGGCGTCGACGTACCGGTGACCGCCGGTGGTCTGGTGCAACAGATTGGCCGCGTTGGCGAACGCCTCCCGCCAGGCTGAGTCGTCGGCCGCCGGGCCGTCGAGAACGACGACGGTCACCGGCCGGTCCTGCGCGTCGAGCGCCGCCCAGGCCCTGCCGACCTGGCATTCACCCATCACCTCGGTGAATCTGTACGGACCGTCCGGCTGCATCCCCCACCACTCCTCTGCTCGCCCGCCGAAGGGATCGTACAGAGACCGCGCCCGTCACCTCGCCCGTCGGTCGCCGGGTCTCCGCTGGATGACCGGGCGGTATGGACGGATCCCGGGCGGCCCGACCATGCGGTGTCCCGATCGGAGCGAGGCCGGTCTCGTCGGCGCGGCCTGCCCGCGGCGGCGCCGAATGCCGCGTCCTGCGCGCGCCGTGACACAGCAGGATGCCCCGATCGACGCCGCCGAGGGCGCTATCGTCCGATGACGACGTTCGCGAGCGGCTTGCCCGTCGCGTACCGCCGCACCTGGTCCACCAGCAGTCGACGGGCCCGGGGCGCCAACGCGGCGGTCAGGCCGCCGACATGCGGGCTGATCAGGACGTTCGGCGCGGACCACAGGGGATGCTCGGCGGGCAGCGGCTCGGGTTCGGTGACGTCCAGGGCAGCGTGCAGCCGGCCCGCGTTGAGTTCGGCGAGCAGCGCCGCGGTGTCCACCACCCGGCCCCTCGACACGTTCACCAGCAGCGCGCCGTCGGGCATCCTGGCGAGAAAATCCCTGCCCACCAGGCACTCGGTCTCCGGAGTCAGCGGGGTGGCCAGGATGACAACATCCGCTCGTGGCAGCATTTCCGCAACGTCGGACACCGGCCGTACGCCGGGGCGGGCGTTCCGGGCCACCCGGCTGACTTCCACCTCGAAACCGGCGAGCCGACGCTCGATAGCGGCGCCGATCGAGCCGTACCCGACGATCAGCACCCGGGCGTCAGCGAGTCCGGGCGACCAGCCCGAGGCCCAGCGGCCCTCGTCCCCCGCTCGGACGAAGTCCGGCAGCCGACGCCGGGCGGCCAGGGTGAGCGCCACGGCCAGCTCGGCGGTGGCCGCGTCGTGCACACCCCGGCCGTTGGCCAGGGTCAGGCCGGGTCGCAGGTACGGCAGGACGTGGTCGTAGCCGGCGGTCACGGTCTGCACCACCTCGAGCCGGGGCATCCGGGCGATCAGCTCGCAGAGGCGTGGATCGATGATCCCGTACGGGACCGCGTAGAACTCGACGTCGTCCAGATTGTCGGGCATGGGCTGGGTGCCGTCGTACAGCGCGACGTCGAGATCAGCAAGCTCGGCCACTGCGTCAGGGTGAGAGATCAGGTAGCGCACGGCGACAAGCATGCCGGCCGGGTGCCGCTCGGCGCGGGGTGGTGTCGTCGACCCCGGCGGCAGCGCCGGCCGGACGGTTGCGCGGTGAAAGATTTCATGCATAGAGTCTGCGCATGAATGAAAGCGCTGCCGTGGGGCTGCCGACCGAACGGGTGCGTGACCTGTTCCACGGCGTGCGGCTCACCCCCACCCAGCGCCGCATCGCGCACTGCCTGGTGCAGCACGCCGCCGCCGTGTCGTACCTGTCCGCCGCCGAGGTCGCCGAGCTGGCCGGGGTGAGCCAGCCCTCGGTGACCCGGTTCGCCATCGCGCTGGGCCACGACGGCTACCCGGCGCTGCGCCGCCGGCTGCGCGAGCTGGCCGCCGGCTCCACCGGCGGGGGCAGCGACGACGGCAACGAACTGCAACAGGCGGTCCGGGCCGAGATGGCCAACCTGGGCCGGCTCGCCGGCGAGCTGGCCGACCGGAGCCGGATCGCCGAGGCGGGGCGGCTGCTGGCGGCGAGCCGGCCGTTGCCGGTGCTCGGGCTACGCGCCGCCGCGCCACTGGCTGCCTACTTCGCCTACTTCGCCGCGAAGGTGCACCCTGACGTGCGGGTGCTCGACGACGGCGGGAGCCTGCTCACCGACCGGCTGGAGCAGGCGGCGGCGGCCGGGGCGACCGCTTTGCTCGCCTTCGTTCTGCCCCGCTACCCGAGGGAGACGTTCGACGTGCTGCGGGAGGCCCGCGCCACCGGCCTGACCGTCGTCGCGATCACCGACTCTCCGGTCAGCCCCGCCGCCGACCACGCCACGCTGGTGCTGCCCGCCGCTGTCGGCACCGGTCTCGTCTTCGACCTGCACACCGCGCCGATGACCCTGGCCATGGTGGTCCTCCAGGCGATCTGCGACGCCGCACCGGCCGACACGCAGGCCCGCCTGGAGGCGTTCGAGTCGTCCGCCGCCCGTCGTCAGTTGTTCCTCGGCTGAGAGGAGTCGAAAATGCACCAGCCCGTCCGCGCCGCGCGCGGCGCCGCGCGCACCGCCCAGGGGTGGCCGCAGGAGGCCGCCCTGCGGATGCTGATGAACAACCTCGACCCGGAGGTGGCCGAACGCCCCGACGACCTGGTCGTCTACGGCGGCACCGGGAAGGCGGCACGGGACTGGCCGTCGTACCACGCGCTGGTGCGGACGCTGACCGAGCTGCGCGACGACGAGACGATGCTGGTGCAGTCCGGCCGCCCGGTCGGGGTGCTGCGCACCCACGAGTGGGCACCCCGGGTGCTGCTGGCCAACTCCAACCTGGTCGGCGACTGGGCCACCTGGCCGGAGTTCCGCCGGCTGGAGCAGCTCGGCCTGACCATGTACGGGCAGATGACCGCCGGCTCGTGGATCTACATCGGCACCCAGGGCATCCTTCAGGGCACGTACGAGACGTTCGCCGCCGTCGCGGCGAAGCGGTTCGGAGGCAGCCTCGCCGGGACGGTGACGTTGACCGCCGGCTGCGGCGGGATGGGTGGGGCGCAGCCCCTGGCGGTCACCATGAACGGCGGTGTCTGCCTGATCGTGGACGTGGACCGCAGCCGGCTGGAGCGCCGGGTACACGACCGCTACCTGGACGAGGTGGCCGACTCCCTGGACGACGCGGTGGAGCGGGTACGCGCCGCGAAGCGGGACCGGCGGGCGGTGAGCGTGGGTGTGGTCGGCAACGCCGCCACGGTCTTCCCCGAGCTGCTACGCCGGGGCGTCGAGATCGACATCGTCACCGACCAGACCAGCGCGCACGACCCGCTGTCGTACCTGCCCGAGGGGGTGGAACTGGCCGACGCCCGGGGCTACGCGCAGGCGTCGCCGGCCGAGTTCACCGACCGGGCCCGCGCGTCGATGGCCCGGCACGTCGAGGCGATGGTGGGGTTCCTCGACGCGGGCGCGGAGGTCTTCGACTACGGCAACTCGATCCGGGGCGAGGCGCGCCTCGGCGGGTACGACCGCGCGTTCGACTTCCCCGGTTTCGTGCCGGCGTACATCCGGCCGCTGTTCTGCGAGGGCAAGGGGCCGTTCCGCTGGGCGGCGCTCTCCGGCGACCCGGCCGACATCGCCGCCACCGACCGGGCCGTGCTCGACCTGTTCCCCGAGAACGAGTCCCTGGCCCGGTGGATCCGGTTGGCCGGCGAGCGGGTGGCCTTCCAGGGCCTCCCGGCGCGGATCTGCTGGCTGGGCTACGGCGAGCGGGACGTCGCCGGGGTGCGGTTCAACGAGATGGTCGCCGCCGGCGAGCTGAGCGCCCCGGTGGTGATCGGCCGGGACCACCTGGACTGCGGCAGCGTGGCCAGCCCCTACCGGGAGACCGAGGCGATGGCCGACGGCTCCGACGCGATCGCCGACTGGCCGCTGCTCAACGCGCTGGTCAACACGGCCAGCGGCGCGTCCTGGGTGTCCCTGCATCACGGCGGCGGGGTGGGCATCGGCCGGTCCATCCACGCCGGCCAGGTCTGCGTCGCCGACGGCACCGCCCTGGCCGGGCAGAAGATCGAACGGGTGCTCACCAACGACCCGGCGATGGGCGTGATCCGGCACGTCGACGCCGGCTACGACGCCGCCCGCGAGGTCGCGCGGCGCACCGGCGTGCGGGTGCCGATGGCGGAGGGTAACCCGTGAGCGCGAGGAGCGCAGCGCAGCGGAGCCCCGCAGTCGCGAACATCGGAGGTAACCCGTGAGCGCGAGGAGCGCAGCGCAGCGGAGCCCCGCAGTCGCGAACATCGGAGGTAACCCGTGAGCGACCTGCCGGTGCGGTTCCGGCGGCTGTGGGACGAGATCGCCCCGGTGGGGCGGGACGCGGGCAGCGGCGGCTACCTGCGGTACGCGCTGACCGAGCCGGAGCTGCGGCTGCGGGAGTGGTTCCGCGACCAGGCCGACCGGCGGGGCATGCCGGTGACCGGGGACGGAAACGGCAACCTGTTCGCCTGGTGGGGCGACCCGGTCGCGGGCGACGCGGTGCTCACCGGCAGCCACTTCGACTCGGTGCCGCACGGCGGGGCGTACGACGGGCCGCTCGGCATCGTCAGCGCCTTCCTCGCCGTGGACGAGCTGCGGGCCGCCGGGGCGGCCCCGGTCCGGCCGGTGGTGGTGGCCGCCTTCGTCGAGGAGGAGGGGGCCCGGTTCGGCGTACCCTGCCTGGGGTCGCGGCTGCTCACCGGCCAGATCGCGGTCGACCGCGCGGCCGGGCTGCGCGACGCGGCCGGGGTGAGTTTCGCCGAGGCGCTGGGCGAGCGGCCGGCGGGCGGCGACGCCGGGCTGCTCGGCCGGTTCGCGGCCTTCGTCGAGCTGCACGTCGAGCAGGGCCGGGCGCTGGTCGACGCCGGCGCCCCGGTCGCGGTGGCCAGCATGATCTGGCCGCACGGCCGGTGGCGGTTCGACTTCGACGGCGAGGGCAACCACGCCGGCACGACCCGGATGGCCGACCGCCGTGATCCGATGCTGACGTACGCGTTCACGGTGCTCGCCGCCAACAAGGAGGCCCGGCTGCGCGACGCGCACGCCACGATCGGCCGGGTCGCCGTCGCGCCGAACGCCACCAACGCGATCCCGTCGAGCGTCACCGGCTGGCTGGACGCCCGGGCAGCCGAGCCTGAGACCCTGCGCGGTCTGGTCGAGGCGGTGCAGGCCAAGGCCGCCGAGCGGGCCCGGCGGGACGGCACCGCGCTGACCTGCACCGAGGAGTCGACGACCCCGCCGGTGGCGTTCGACGCCAAGCTGGCCGATCGGCTGGCCGGGCTGCTCGACGCCCCGGTGCTGCCCACCGGGGCGGGGCACGACGCGGGGGTGCTCGCCGCGCACCTGCCCACCGCGATGCTCTTCGTGCGCAACCCCAGCGGGGTGTCCCACTCCCCCGCCGAGTCCGCCACCGACGCCGACTGCGCCGCCGGGGTCACCGCCCTGGTCCGGGTGCTGGAGGAGCTGGCATGCCGATGAGATGGCTGGCTGAGTACGCCTGGCTGCCCGACCACGCCGAGCCCACCCCCGACGTGGTGGTCGAGACCGACGGCGGGCGGATCACCGCCGTCACCCCACTGACCGCCGGCCCGCCTACGGCCGGGGTGGAGGTGCTCGGCGACGCGGTACGGCTGCCCGGCCTCACCCTGCCGGGCCTGGCCAACGCCCACTCGCACGCCTTCCACCGGGCGCTGCGCGGGCGCACCCAGGGTGGTCGGGGTGACTTCTGGACCTGGCGAGACGTCATGTACGAGGTGGCGGGGCGGCTCGACCCGGACTCGTACCTCGCGCTGGCCCGGGCCGCGTACGCCGAGATGGCGCAGGCCGGGGTCACCTGCGTGGGCGAGTTCCACTACCTGCACCACGGCCCCGACGGCACCCCGTACGACGACCCGAACGCGATGTCCGCCGCGCTGGTCGAGGCCGCCGCGCACGCCGGGATCCGGCTCACCCTGCTGGACGCCTGCTACCTGACCTCCGCTGTGGATGGTGCGCCGCTGGCCGGGCCGCAGCGGCGTTTCGGCGACGGGGACGCGCTGCGCTGGGCGGAGCGGGCCGGCGCGTTCACGCCGGACGACGACCACGTCCGGGTCGGCGCGGCGATCCACTCGGTGCGCGCGGTGCCGGCGGAACAGCTCGCCACCGTGGCTGGCTGGGCCGACCTGCGCGGCGTGCCGCTGCACGTGCACCTGTCCGAGCAACCCGCCGAGAACGACGCCTGCCGGGCGGTGCACGGATGCACCCCGACCCGGCTGCTCGCCGACCACGGGGTGCTCGGCCGGCACACCACCGCCGTGCACGCCACCCACCCGACCAGCGCGGACGTGACGCTGCTCGGGGAGAGTCGCACCGGGGTCTGTCTCTGCCCCACCACGGAACGGGACCTGGCCGACGGCATCGGCCCGGCCCGCCGGATGGCCGAGGCGGGCAGCCCGCTCAGTCTCGGCAGCGACAGCCACGCGGTGGTCGACCTCTTCGAGGAGGCCCGCGCGGTGGAGTTGGACGAACGGCTGCGCACCCGGCGGCGCGGCCACTTCACCCCCGCCGATCTGCTGACCGCCGCCACCACGGCCGGGCACGCCGCGCTCGGCTGGGGCGACGCCGGCCAGCTCGCCGTGGGGATGCGCGCCGACCTGGTCACCGTACGGCTCGACACCGCCCGCACCGCCGGGGTGCCGCCGGGCGGGGCGTTCTTCGCGGCCACCGCCGCCGACGTCGCGCAGGTGGTGGTGGACGGCCGGGTGGTGGTGCGCGACGGCCGGCACCTGACGGTGGACGTCCCGGTCGAGGTGCGCGCCGCCGTCGAGGAGGTGACCGGGTGACCGGCGGCAACTGGGCGCACCGGGTGACCAGGCCGGGCCCGTCCGTCGGGCGGGTGGCTCGCGGCACGGCCAGCCTGCTGGTGGACAACGTCGGGGAACTGGTCACCAACACCGCCGACGGGGAGGGCCGGCTGGGTCTGCGCCGGGGCGCCGCGCTGCTGGTCGAAGAGGGGCAGGTGGCCTGGATCGGGCCGGCCCGGGACGCGCCCGCCGCCGACCGGCGGATCGACGCCGAGGGCGGCGCGGTGCTGCCGGGCTTCGTGGACAGCCACGCCCACCTGGTCTTCGCCGGTGACCGGGCCGCCGAGTTCGCCGCCCGGATGGCCGGCCAGCCGTACACCGGGGGCGGCATCCGCACCACCGTCGGCGCCACCCGGGCCGCGACCGACGACGAGTTGCGGGCCACGGTACGCCGGCTACGCGGCGAGGCGATGCGCCAGGGCACCACCACCATGGAGGTCAAGAGCGGGTACGGGCTCACCGTCGCCGACGAGGCCCGCTCGCTGCGCATCGCCGCCGAGGTCACCGAGGACACCACCTTCCTCGGCGCGCACGTCGTCCCCGCCGAGTACGCCGACCGGCCGGACGACTACGTGGGCCTGGTCTGCGGGCCGATGCTCGCCGCCGCCGCCCCGTACGCCCGCTGGATCGACGTGTTCTGCGAGCGCGGGGCGTTCGACGTCGACCACGCCCGGGCGATCCTCGCCTGTGGGCAGGCGGCCGGGTTGGGCACGCGGGTGCACGCCAACCAGCTCGGCCCCGGGCCGGGCGTGCGGCTCGGGGTGGAACTCGGCGCGGCGAGCGTCGACCACTGCACGCACCTGACCGACGCCGACGTCGACGCCCTCGCCTCGACCACGATGGACTGGACGTCCGGCTCGGAGACCAGCACCGTCGCCACCCTGCTGCCCGGCGCCGAGTTCTCCACCCGGTCGCCGTACCCGGACGCACGGCGGCTGCTCGACGCGGGGGTCACCGTGGCGCTGGCCACCGACTGCAACCCCGGCTCGTCGTACACCTCTTCGATGCCGTTCTGCGTCGCGCTCGCCGTACGCGAGATGCGGATGACCCCGGCGGAGGCGGTCTGGGCCGCGACCGCCGGTGGGGCGCGGGCACTGCGCCGCCACGACGTCGGGGTGTTGCGGCCCGGCGCCCGGGCCGACCTGATGATCCTCGACGCCCCGTCCCACCTGCACCTGGCCTACCGGCCCGGTGTTCCCCTGATCCGCCAGGTCCTGCACAACGGAGTCCCGCAATGACGAGCGCAACTGTCCAGCCCACCGGGATCTCCCCGGCCGACGTGCTCGCTGTGGCGCGCGGCGCCGCCCGGGTCGTCCTCGCCCCGTCGACCGTCGAGGCCATGACGGCCAGCCGCTCCATCGTGGACGGCATCGAGGCCGCCGGCCGCCCCGTCTACGGCGTTTCCACCGGTTTCGGCGCTCTCGCCAACACGTTCGTCGCGCCCGAGCGGCGGGCCGAGCTCCAGCACGCGCTGATCCGCTCGCACGCCGCCGGAATCGGTGCGCCGATGCCCCGCGAGGTGGTCCGGGCGATGATGCTGCTGCGGGTGCGCTCCCTCGCCCTTGGCCGTTCCGGCGTCCGCCCGCTGGTCGCCGAGGCCCTGGTCGACCTGCTCAACCACGACGTCACGCCGTGGGTGCCGGAACACGGCTCGCTCGGCGCCTCCGGCGACCTGGCGCCGCTGGCCCACTGCGCGCTGGTGCTGCTCGGCGAGGGTTGGGTGCTCGGGCCGGCTGGCGAGCGGGTCGCCGCCGCCGACGCGCTGCGCCGGGCCGGGCTGGCGCCGGTCGCGCTGGCCGCCAAGGAGGGGTTGGCGCTGATCAACGGCACCGACGGGATGCTCGGCATGCTGCTGCTGGCCATCCAGGACGCCCGGCACCTGTTCACCATGGCCGACGTGACGGCGGCGCTGGCGATCGAGGCGATGCTCGGCTCTGAACGGCCGTTCCTGCCGGAGCTGCACGCCATCCGGCCGCACCCCGGGCAGGCGGCGTCGGCGGCGAACATCCACCGGCTGTTGCAGGACTCGGCGGTGATGGATTCGCACCGCGACGACCTGGCGCACGCCGTGCAGGACGCATACTCGATGCGTTGCGCGCCGCAGGTGGCCGGCGCGGCCCGGGACACCCTCGACTTCGCCGAGACGGTGGCCGCACGGGAGCTGCTGTCGGTGGTGGACAACCCGGTGGTGCTGCCGGACGGCCGGGTCGAGTCCACCGGCAACTTCCACGGCGCGCCGCTCGGTTTCGCCGCCGATTTTCTGGCCATCGCCGCCGCCGAGGTGGGCGCGATCGCCGAACGCCGGGTCGACCGGCTGCTCGACGTGGCCCGCAACCGGGACCTGCCGGCGTTCCTGTCCCCCGACGCCGGGGTGAACTCCGGGCTGATGATCGCTCAGTACACGGCCGCCGGGATCGTCGCGGAGAACCGCCGGCTGGCCGCGCCCGCCTCGGTCGACTCGCTGCCCACCAGCGGCATGCAGGAGGACCACGTCTCGATGGGCTGGGCGGCGACCAAGAAGCTGCGTACCGTGCTGGACAACCTGACCAGCCTACTCGCGGTGGAGCTGCTGGCCGCCGTACGTGGGTTGCAGCTCCGCGCGCCGCTGACGCCGTCCCCGGCCGGGCGGGCTGCCGTCGCCGCGCTGGGCGGGATCGCCGGTGAGCCGGGGCCGGACGTCTTCCTCGCCCCGGTGCTGGAGGCGGCCCGGACGGTGCTGGCCGGGCCGGAACTGCGGGCGGCGATCGAACGGGAGGTCGGCCCGCTCGGGTGACCACCGCCTCCCACCACCGTGCGCGCCATGGCGGCACCGTCGACGTGGCGGGGACCTCCCGCCACGCCCCGCCGAGCGGCCCGGCCGGCGTGGCTCAGGTCGGTGGGAGCACCTTGGCGACCAGCTTGGCCAGCTCCCGCAGCGCCTTCCCGCGGTGGCTGATCGCGTCCTTCTCCGCCGGCGTCAGCTCGGCGTTGGTTCGGTCCTGGCCGTCGCCGAGGAAGATCGGGTCGTACCCGAAACCGCCCTCGCCGCGCGGCGCGCGCAGCAGCCGGCCGCTCTGCCGGCCGTCGACCAGGTGCTCCTTGCCGCTGGGCAGCACCAGCGCGACGGTGCAGACGAAGGACGCGCTTCGGTGCTCGTCCGGCAGGTCGGCGATCTGGTCGAGCAGGAGCTGGAGGTTGGCCCGGTCATCGCCGTGCCTGCCGGCCCAGCGGGCGCTGAACACCCCCGGCATGCCGCCCAGCGCGTCCACGGCGATGCCGGAGTCGTCGGCGATGGTCGGCAGGCCGGTCCGCCGGCAACCCTCCCGCGCCTTGATCAAGGCGTTCTCGCCAAAGGTCAGGCCGCTCTCCGGCAGCTCCGGATACTCCTCGACGTCGTCCAACCCGAGCAGGGCGATCCGGTGCGCGCCGAGCGACCCGTCGAGGATCCGCTGGAGTTCGACGAGCTTCTTGCGGTTTCGGGTGGCGAGCAGGACCTTGTTCATGATGGGTCACCTTCGTTCGCGACTACGGGACGCGCGGGCCAACCCGTCGCGCTCACGACGAGAGCACCTTGCGCTGCGCCTCGGTCAGTTCCAGACAGCCTGCCAGACCCAGGTCGAGCAGCGCGTCCAACTGCTCCCGGGAGAAGACGCCGTCCTCCCCCGTCCCCTGCACCTCGACGAACTCGCCGGCGCCGGTACAGACCACGTTCATGTCCACCTCGGCGGCGACGTCCTCGGCGTAGTTCAGGTCCAGCCTCGGCTCACCGGCGACGATGCCGACGCTCACCGCGGCCACCGACCGGTGCATGACCTTCTCCGGCTTCCCGGCCAGTGACCGGCGGGCGGCCAGCCAGGTCACCGCGTCGTGCAGTGCCACGTACGCGCCGGTGATCGCCGCCGTGCGGGTGCCGCCGTCGGCCTGAAGCACGTCGCAGTCGAGCACGATCGAGTTCTCGCCGAGCGCCTTCAGGTCGATGCTGGCGCGCAGACTCCGGCCGATCAGCCGGGAGATCTCGTGGGTGCGGCCACCGATCTTCCCGCGGACGCTCTCCCGGTCGGAGCGGGTGTTCGTGGCCCGGGGCAGCATCGAGTACTCGGCGGTCACCCAGCCGAGGCCGGAGCCTTTGCGCCAGCGGGGCACGCCCTCGGTGACGCTGGCGGTGCAGAGCACCCGGGTGCCGCCGAACTCGACAAGCACCGAGCCCTCCGGGTGGGTGCTCCAGCCGCGGGTCAGGGTCACCGGTCGAAGGTGGTCGGGCAGCCGCCCGTCAGGTCGCGCCATCCCTGCACCCTATGCGGTCGGATGCTCGACCCGTTCCCGGGTGCCCTCAGCCGGGGGGCCGCGGCGCACGGCCGGGCGGCCGGCTCCCGCCCGCGCGGGGAGTTGGCGACGGCGGCGCGCCTCAGACGTCGTACGTGCCGCCGGCTCGAACGACTTCCAGCGGCCCCGCGAACGCCGTGGACGCCGCCTCGACGGTCTGCGACTCGCTGCCCCAGGCCACCACCAGATGGGTGAGCAGCAGCCGGCCCACCCCCGCCTTGGTGGCCGCCTCGCCGGCCTCGCGGCCGGTCAGGTGCAGATCCGGCGGGTTGTCCACGCCGTCGAGGTAGCTGGCCTCGCAGAGGAAGACGTCGGCGCCCTGCGCCAGCCGCAGCAGGGCCTCGCATGGGGCGGTGTCCGAGGAGTAGCAGAGCACCCGGCCGCCGTGCTCCAGCCGCACCCCGTACGTCTCGACGGGGTGGTTCATCCGGTCCACCGTGACGGTGAACGGGCCGATCGGGAAGGTCCCCGGCTGCAGGCCGTAGAACTGGTAGACGTCCTCGACGGTGCTGTCCTCCTGGCCGTACACGGCGGCGAGCCGGTCCGGGGCACCGGAGGGCGCGTACACCGGCAGCGGCGGGTACGGGCCGTCCGGGGCGTACCGGCGGACCACCACGTACGACGCGGCGTCGAGGATGTGGTCGCAGTGCAGGTGGGTGAGGAGGATGGCGTCCGGGGCGTGCAGGCCCACGTAGCGCTGGAGGGTGGACAGCGCTCCGGAACCGAAGTCCACCAACAGCCGGAACCCCTCCGCCTCGATCAGGTAGGCGGAGCAGGGGGACTCGGGGCCGGGGAAGCTGCCCGCGCAGCCGAGCACCATCAGTCTCATCCGGTCGCTCCGCTGTCACTCACCGTAGTCGACACGCCGGTGTCAGCACCGCCGACGATCTCTACCGACGCGTACGCCACGCTGGGCAGCCTACGCGCAGCGACGGCGGGGCAAGAATCATCTGCTGGAACTTGTCATCAACGTGACACCCACGCGGCCGGCCGGCGGTCGTCCCGCCAGCCGGCCGTGTGGTCGGGCACTCACGCCCAGAGCTGACCTTCGAGGGCGTCCTCGGCGTCGGCCAGGGTGCCGCCGTAGGCACCGGTCGACAGATATTTCCAGCCGCCGTCGCAGACCACGAAGGCGACGTCGGCCCGTCGGCCCTCGCGTACCGCCTCGTGCGCCACGGCGAGGGCGGCGTGCAGGATCGCCCCGGTGGAGAAGCCGGCGAAGATGCCCTCCACCTCCACCAACTGCCGGGTACGCAGGACGGCGTCCCGGGTGCCGACGGAGAAGCGCCGGGTCAGCACCGTGGCGTCGTAGAGCTCGGGGACGTACCCCTCGTCGATGTTGCGCAGGCCGTAGACCAGCTCGCCGTAGCGCGGCTCGGCGGCGACGACCTGGATGCCGTCGACCTTCTCGCGCAGGTACCGCCCGGTGCCCATCAGGGTGCCGGTGGTGCCGAGGCCCGCTACGAAGTGGGTGATCGTGGGCAGGTCGTGCAGCAGTTCCGGCCCGGTCGTCTCGTAGTGCGCCCGGGCGTTGGCCTCGTTGCCGTACTGGTAGAGCATCACCCAGTCCGGATGCTCGGCCGCGATCTGTTTGGCGGTCGCGACGGCCTGGTTCGAGCCGCCGGCGGCCGGCGAGAAGATGATTTCCGCGCCGTACATCCGGAGCAGTTGCACCCGCTCGGTGGAGACGTTCTCCGGCATCACACAGACCAGCCGGTAGCCGCGCAACTTGGCCACCATGGCCAGGGAGATGCCGGTGTTGCCGCTGGTCGGCTCCAGGATGGTGTCCCCGGGGCGGAGCCGACCGGCCTCCTCGGCCGCACGGACCATGAACAGGGCCGCGCGGTCCTTGATGCTGCCGGTCGGGTTCCGGTCCTCCAGCTTGGCCCACAGCCGCACCGGCGGCGCCCCTTCGGGCACCGTCGGCGAGACCCGGGGCAGCCCCACCAGGGGGGTGCCCCCACAGGCGTCGAGCAGGCTGTCGTACCGCGCCATGACGCTCGCCGTCAGCCGGCGGCGACGGCCGCGCCGTGCGCGACGCGCCCGACAGCCGCGACCCGCCCCGCGCCCGACGTGACCGCGCCGTGCGTTACGCGCCCCGCGCTCGCGGCCGCCGCACGGTGCTGGCTGATCGCGGCTGCCGCCGCGAAGCCGAACGCGCCACCGGCGACCGCGGGCAGGATGGTCACGCTGTCGCCGTCGTTGAGCTTGGCGTCCAACGCGCCGAGGAAACGGACGTCCTCGTCGTTGACGTAGACGTTGACGAAGCGGTGCAGCGCGCCGGCGTCGGTGACCAGCCGGGCCTTCAGGCCGGCATGCCGGGAGTCCAGGTCGGTGAGCAGGTCGCCCAGGGTGTCCCCGGCGCCCTCGACGACCTTCGCGCCGCCGGTGTAGCTGCGCAGGATGGTGGGGATGCGAACCTCGATGGCCATGGTGTCGTGCTCCTTGTTCGGGTGTGCCTTGGTGACGGGACGGAACGGGTGGGACGGCGCTGGAGGGTCAGCGGCCGGAACACTCGTAGTCGACCGTCGCCGGGCTCTGCCCGAACATGTAGGACTGCACAGCGTGCGGGTCAACGGCGGCGTCCACGATCCGCACCGGCTCCTCGGTCACCACACCGTCGACGATGCGGAAGGAGCGAATCTCCTCCGTGTCGGGCTCACGGGTGGAGACCAGCAGGTAGTGGGCCCCGGGCTCGCCGGCGAAGGAGATGTCCGTGCGGGACGGGTACGCCTCCGTCGCGGTGTGCGAGTGGTAGATGACGACCGGCTCCTCGTCGCGGTCGTCCATCTCCCGCCACACGCGCAACTGTTCCATCGAGTCGAACTCGTAGAAGGTCATCGAGCGCGCGGCGTTGTCCATCGGGATGTGCCGGGTGGGGGTGTCGCTGCCGGCGGGACCGGCGACCACGCCGCACGCCTCGTCGGGGTGGTCCCGACGCGCGTGGGCGACGATCGCCTCGACGATCGACCGGTCGATGCTCAGCACGTGGCCCAGCCTAGCGCCCACCCGCCGGGCACGGCGAGGCGGCGACCGTCACACTTCAGTCGATCAGAGCGTTGAGCAGGGATTCCTGGAGATAACCCAGGTACGCGTAGACCGACAGTTGGAACACCCGGGACGAGGTCGGGTCCTCGGCGACCGCCTCGTCGAGCTCCTCGCCCAGGTCGGTGCCGTCCTTGATCTCCAGCCGGACACCCATCGCCAGCCGGGCGTCGTTGAGCGCCCGCAGCCACGCCTCGGCCGCCTCGGCGTCGAGCCGCACCTCGCCGCCGGCGGAGTCCGGCAGCGCGGCCAGGACCGCCCCCGCCTGGTCGATCTTGGCAGTCTTCAGGTCGCCCTCCGTGTACCGGCGGAACTCGGCCGTGCCGGCCGGGTCGTCCGGATACGCGTCGGGGAAGAGCCGCCCGACGACCGGGTCGGTGTGGTCGAACCCGTCGGTGAGCAGCCCGACCACCTCGGCGGCGACCTTGCGCAGCACGCGCACCTCGTCGACGGCGAAGGTGGCGACATAGCGGTCGCCCTGGCGGCGGAACATGCTCACGATTCCGGTCCTGTTCGCGACTGCGGGGCTCGCAACCCCGGCTCACTCCTCGCGCTCACGAGCGTTCCACCGTCGCCCACAGCCCGTACGCGTGCAACTGCGACGCGTCGTGCTCCATCCGCTCCCGGGCCCCGGTCGACACCACGGCCTTGCCCTTGTGGTGCACGTCGAGCATGAGTTTCTCGGCCTTCTCCCGGCTGTACCCGAAGAGCTTCTGCAAAACCCAGGTCACGTACGTCATGAGATTCACCGGGTCGTCCCAGACAATCGTCACCCAAGGCCGGTCCGAGACCGGCACCTCGTCGGTGTCCGGCGTCTCGACCGGTGCAACCTGTGGAGCCGCCATGCCCCCATCGTGCCACCGGATCCGGCAATCCGATGAACCGGAACGCCGGGGCCGCCCGGATCACCCTCGCGGACGGCAGCCGCGGAAGCATCGGGCGGCGCGGGCGACGGCTGCTCAGGCGAGCAGGATGCCGTGGTCGAGCGCATCGGAGAGCACCGCGTCCAGCGACAGCCGGACGGCCTCGAACCGGCGGGACACCTCGCGGGACAGTTCCAGCTCCACCTCGCGCAGCGCCCGCTGCGCCCAGGACCGGGCGCTGCCCTGATCGGCGTTGCCAGGGCTGCTCCAGTGCTGCCAGCACCCACCGGAGAGCGCGACCGCGACCGGCGGCAGCACCTCGGCGCGCGCCGGGCCGGGATGATCGGCGAGGGCGTCGACGCCGGTGACGTCACCCACCCCGGCGGTGCTGGTCACCAGGAGCACGCGGGCCAGGTCCGGACCCGGCGACGGTTCGGACAGGCCCCAGTGGACCGCGGCGGCGATCCGCCGGCGGACTCCCTCGGCCACCGGGGCGCCGAAGATCCGCGCGGCGGCCTCGTCGAGGATCTCGCGCACGGCGTAATCGCACTGGATGGTGGCCAGCAGCGAGAGCGCCTCCATCTCCCGGTCGAGCAGTTGCGGCAGGCCAGCGCAGCCCACCCCGAAGACGATCTCCTGGACCACCCGCAGGTGGGTGTTGGCGAGTTCCAGCGCGAGGTGCTGGCGGACGCTGCGGGCACAGGTGCGGGTCTGCCGTTCCAGCCACTCCGACCAGTTTCCCGGGTCGGCGTCCGGCGGGACGGGCACCGGGCCGTGCGCGCCGGGCAGCATGGGCGGCTGGAGGCTGGCCCGACGCAACCCCTCGTCGGCCGCCCAGCCCACCAGGGCCCGCCGCAGGCCGGGGTGTTGCGCCCGGTGGACCGGGAACCAGCGGGCGTCGGCCAGGGCCGGCACCGCGGCCAGCAGCGCCGCTCGGTGCGCCTCGACGGCCACCCCCGCCGGATCGACCGGGGCCGTCGCGTCGCCCGATGGTGGCGGGACCGCCGCTCCCGCGTCCTCCGGCTCGGCCGGCTCGACCGGCGACCAGCCGCCCGCGCCCGGGGTGACCACGAAGACGACCTGCACGCGAGCCCGGGCCACCTCGGCGAGCAGGTGCAGCTCCGCGGCGCCGAACGCCTGGTCAGCGCCGATCACGAAGAGCAGCGCGCCGCCGCGCCCCACCGCGTCCAGGAGCACCCGTCCGCCGGCCACGCCGAGGGTGTCGGTGTCCGGCGTGTCGAGCACCCCGAAATGCCGCAGCAGCGGCTCCGGCAGGCTCAGCTCGACCCGGCGCGGGGGCCGGGCCAGGGCGGGACCGGCCGCCGCCTGGTCCGCGCCGTAGAAGTGCGGCTGCCGGTAGCCCGGCACGTAGGCGGCGCGGGTGGCGACCCGGGCGTACCGGATGAGCAGGGTGCTGCCCGCCGGGACGGCGAGCATGCCGGCGGGGACGCCCAGCAGGGCGGCGAGCACCTCGCGCCGGGCGGCACCGGCCGGCCCGGCGGCGACCACGGTGAGCGGCTCGTCGGGACCGGTCTCGGTGACCCCGAGCCGGGCCGGCAGCGGCCCGCAGCGGGGCAGCGCGGCCGCCCGGCCCGGTTCGTCGGGCACGTCGATCCCGGGGAGTGGACCGGATCTCATCGGCAGCTCCCGTTGAGGGGCGGGCGGTGCGGTGCCCACCGGAACCATCGGGTGCGGTGGCACCCGGATGCCGGAAGGGTAAGGGCTGTTACCGACTCGTACGGAACACCCGGATACTCACCGGTAACTGCGATATTACTCAACTTCACAGCGTGACGGTGCCCGCGCGGACGGTTCTCCATCGATATGCTGCTCCGATGAGTCGGTGGTGTTTCGTCGGCCGAACGGATGAACTTGACTGTCTGCGATCGGCGGTGGAAGGGGTCGAGGGACGCGGGCTCTTCTTCAGCGGCACCGCCGGCATCGGCAAGAGCCGGCTGCTGCGGGAGGGAGTGTCCGCCCTGCCCGCCGACCGCTACGCGATCTGGTCCGTCGCGGCCAGCACCGCCACCGCCGCCCTGCCGTTCGGCGGACTGGCCCAGGTCCTCCCCGCCGAGCAGCCCCCGGGGCTGTCCCCCGCCGGCGTGCTGCGCTGGGGGGTGGAGGTGCTCCAGGAACAGGCCGCCGGCCGGCGGATCGTGCTCGCCATCGACGACGCCCACCTGCTCGACCCGCCGTCGGCGGCGCTGGTCCACCTGATCGCCCGGCAGGAGAACGCCATCGTGCTCGGGACGCTACGCAACGGGGAGCAGATTCCGCTGCCGATCCGGGCACTGTGGACCGATGATCTGGTCGCGCACGTCGAGCTGGCGCCGTTAGGCCCGGCTGAGACCACCGATCTGCTCGCCGCCATCCTGGGCGGCCCGGTCGACGCCTGCTCCGCCGACCGGCTCTTCAAACTCTCCGCCGGCAACCCGCTACTCCTGCGCGAGCTGGTCCACGCCGCGGCCGGCGGCGGCGAACTGGACCGCCGTTACGGGGTGTGGTGGTGGACCGGGCGGCTGGAACTGGCCCCCAGCCTCACCGACCTGATCGACGCCCGGATCGGCCGACTGGAGCCCGGGGTGCGTGCCGTGGTGGAGCTGGTCGCCTTCGGCGAGCCCCTCGGGCTGCACCTGCTCAACCAGGCCGCCGACCCGGCCGACGTGGAGCTGGCCGAGGAGCGCGGTCTGATCACGATGGTCCAGGACGACCGGCGGCTCGATGTCCGGCTGGCCCGTCCGCTGTACGGCGAGGTGTTGCGCCGCCACTGCCCGGTCAGCCGGACCAGGCGCCTGCGGGCCCGGCTGGCCGAGTTACTGGAGGCCGTCGGCGCCCGACGCCGGGGCGACCTGCTCCGGGTCGCCGTGTGGCGACTCGACTCGGGCACCGCCCAGGACGGCACGCTGCTGCGTCATGCCGCCGCACAGGCGTTCGCCCGCTGGGACGTACCCCTGGCGACCCGGCTGGCCCGCGCGGCGCTCGACGTTGACGGCGGGTTCGACGCCGCGGAACTGCTCGCCACCATCCTGATGTTCGCCGACCAGTCGAACGAGGCGATCCGGGTGCTCGACGCGGTGGCCGACGAGGTCACCGGTGACGAGCGCAGCCGCTGGCTGACCGTGCGGGGCATGGTCAGCTACTGGGGGCTGGGTCAAGAGTCCACGGTGGACGAGATCGCCCGGGCAGGCGCCGAACTGACCGACCCCGGCGACCAGGCCCGGGTACGCGCCTTCGAGGCGATCATGCGGTTGCACCGGCTGGACGTGACCGAGGCGCTGCGGTTGAGCCGTTCCGTGCTGGACCGGCCGGCGGCCGGCGTGGCGGCCCGGGAACTGGCCCGCTGCACCATCGCCCACCTCGACGCCGCCCGCGGGCGGTTCCGCCGCAGCGCGACCGCGATCGCCCGGGTGCAGGCCGAGGCATCGGCCTGGCGGGCCGACATGCCGTACCTGCAACCGGCGATGGACCTGGCCTGCGGCACCCGGCTGGCTCTCGCCGGCGATCTGGCCGGCATCGACGCGATCACCGACGACGAGTTCGCCGACCTGGCCGGGGCCGGTGACTTCCGGCTCGGCACCGGTTACCTGGCGATCCTCCAGGCGTACGCGGCGCGGCTGCGCGGGCGCAGCCGCGAGGCGCTCAAGACCAGCCTCGGGGCCTGCGCGGTGCTGGCCACCAGCCGGGTCTATGCCGGCCTGGCCCACGCCGAACGGGCCCAGGCCGCCGCGTGGCGGGGCGAGGCCGGAGCGGCGGCGGAGGCGATGGCCGAGGCGGATCGGGTGCACACTCCCGGCATGGCGGTGCTCTATCCCTGGCTGGAGCAGGCACGCGGCGCGGTGCTGGCCGCCGGCGGCGACCTGCCCGGCGCGGTCAAGCACCTCGGCGACCTGGCCGACCGGCTCCGTGCCGACAGGTTCGCCGGGCACGAGGTGCTGGTTCTGCTCGATCTGGTCCGGCTCGGCGCGGCGGACGCTCCGGTCGGGCCCACCTGCACCGACGGGAGCCGCCGCACGGTCGCGCAACGCCTGACCAACCTCTCCGAACGGGTGGACGGGGCGCTGCCACCGCTGATCGCCCGGTACGCCCGCGCCGCGGTCGACGACCACGGCGTCGACCTGCTGGCGGTCGCCGACGCGTTCGCCGAACGCGGCCTGACCGTCTGGGCCAGCGAGGCCGCCGCGATCGCGCTACGCGCGCTGCGCCGGGAGCGGGCGGCCCCGGCCGCCGCCGCGCACCAACGCCTCGGTGCCCTGCTCGGCGGCTGCGACCAGATCCGCACGCCGGCGCTGGAGGCGCTGCGGCCGGCCCTGACCGACCGGGAGCGGCAGATCGCCACGCTGGCCGCCGACGGGGTCACCAGCCGGGTGATCGCCGAACGGCTCTTCCTGTCCACGCGCACGGTGGAGAACCACCTCCAGCGGGTCTACAGCAAGCTGGGCATCACCGGGCGGGCCGAGTTGCCGGCGGCGCTGCGTTCGATCACGGGCCACGACGGCGGGCGGTCGGGGTGAACTCTAGGCTGGGGTCGTGAGCACCTTTCGCCCCGCGCTGCTGACCGACCACTACGAGCTGACGATGGTCAGCGCCGCCCTGCGGGACGGCACCGCCGCCCGGCGATGCGCCTTCGAGGTGTTCAGCCGACGGCTGCCGGCGGGGCGCCGCTACGGGGTGGTCGCCGGGACGGCCCGGCTGGTGGAGCTGATCCAGGATTTCCGCTTCGGGGCCGACGAGGTGGATTTCCTGCGCCGAACCGGGGTGGTCGACGACGCCGCCGCCGAGTGGCTGAGCGGCTACCGCTTCACCGGCGACGTCGACGGGTACGCCGAGGGGGAGCTCTTCTTCCCCGGCTCCCCGATCCTCACCGTCTCGGGTGGCTTCGCCGAGTGTGTGGTGCTGGAGACGCTGGTGTTGTCGGTGCTCAACCACGACTGCGCGGTGGCTGCGGCAGCCGCCCGGATGGTCACCGCGGCCCGCGGGCGCACGCTGATCGAGATGGGTTCCCGGCGGGCGCACGAGGAGGCGGCCGTGGCGGCGGCCCGCGCCGCCTACCTGGCCGGGTTCCGGTTCACCTCCAACCTGGCGGCGGGACGGCGCTACGGCATCCCCACCGCCGGGACCGCCGCGCACGCGTTCACCCTGCTGCACGACGACGAGCGGGCGGCGTTCGCCTCGCAGGTGGCCACCCTCGGCAAGGACACCACACTGCTGGTCGACACGTACGACATCAGCCAGGGCATCCGCACCGCGATCGAGGTGGCCGGGCCGGAGCTGCGCGCGATCCGCATCGACTCCGGCGACCTGGCGGTGATCGCCCAACAGTCGCGCGAACTGCTCGACTCCCTGGGCGCCACCGAGACAAAGATCATCGTGTCGGGCGACCTGGACGAGTACGCCATCGCGGCGCTCGCCGCCGAGCCGGTCGACATGTACGGCGCCGGCACCGCCGTGGTCACCGGCTCGGGCGCCCCCACCGCCGGTCTGGTCTACAAGCTCGTCGAGGTGGAGGGACGCCCGGTGGTCAAGCGTTCCGAGCACAAGTCCACCATCGGCGGCCGGAAGGTGGCGGTACGCCGGCACAAGCCGACCGGCACCGCCACCGAAGAGGTCATCGTGCCGCAGGGCGTGCCCGACCGGCAGCCCAACGACCGGCTGCTGCAACGCTCGTTCGTCGTCGAGGGGGAGCCGGTCGCGCTGCCCTCCCTGGACGAGTCCCGGGAGCACCTGCGGCAGTGCCTGATTTCCATCCCCTGGGAGGGCCTGAAGCTCTCCGCCGGTGACCCGGCCGTCCCGGTCACCGTTGTACCGACGAGCTGAGGAGGCGATCCGATGGCCAACGCCCTGATCATCGTGGACGTGCAGAACGACTTCTGCGAGGGCGGCTCACTCGCCGTCGGCGGGGGCGCCGGCGTGGCCGCCGGGATCTCCCGGCTGCTCGCCGCCGACCCCGGGCGCTGGGACCACGTGGTGGCGACCAAGGACTTCCACGTCGACCCGGGGTCGCACTTCGGTGATCCACCGGACTACGTCGACTCCTGGCCCCGGCACTGCGTGGTGGGCACCACCGGTTCGGAGTTCCACCCCGAACTGGAGACCGGCCGCATCGAGACGATCTTCCACAAGGGGGAGCACGCCGCCGCGTACTCCGGGTTCGAGGGGCACGCCGACGACGGCGAGTGCCTGGCGGACTGGCTACGCCGCCACGACGTGGACCGGGTCGACCTGGTCGGCATCGCCACCGACCACTGCGTCCGGGCCACCGCGCTGGACTCGGCGCGGGAGGGCTTCGACACCACGGTGCTGCTCGACCTCACCGCCGCCGTCGCGCCGCGGACCCTCGCCGGTGCGTTGCGGGAGATGGCGGACGCCGGGGTGCGCCTCCAGGGCGAGGTGACGCGCACCGCTTGAGCGGGTAATCGCTTGCCGATGTCGTACCCCCGGCGCAGGATGTCCGCCGGAGGTACGGACCATCATGAACCTGACGCCTTACCGGCAGGCGCTCGCCCTGCCCGGGCTCCGGCCACTGTTACTGGTGTCCGTGCTGGCTCGCATCCCGATGACCGCGACCGGGGTGACGCTGACCTTCTTCGTCGTGCTGGACCTCGGCCGGGGTTACGGCGCGGCCGGCCTGGTCGGCGCCGCGCTGACCGTGGGCGCGGCGGTCGGCGCACCGCTGCTCGGCCGTCTGGTCGACCGGCACGGCCTGCGCCCCGTGCTCGCCCTCACCACCCTGGCCGAGGCGGTGTTCTGGGCGAGCGCTCCGGCCCTGCCGTACCCGGTGCTGCTGCCGGCCGCGTTCCTGGCCGGTCTGCTCGCCCTGCCGGTCTTCTCGGTGATCCGCCAGTCGATCGCCGCGCTGGTGCCGGCCGCTCAGCGCCGCCCGGCGTACGCGTTGGACTCCATGTCCGTCGAGCTGTCGTTCATGGTGGGGCCGGCGCTCGCGGTGGCGCTGGCCACCGCCGTCTCGGCTCGGGTCACGCTCTGGGCGGTCGGGGCGGGCGTGGTCGGCGCGGGCGTCGCGCTGTGGTTCATGAACCCACCCACCCGCAGCGCCGACGAGCCGGTCGGTCCGCAACCCCGACTGCCCCGCCGGCTCTGGCTGACGCCCCGCCTGCTCGCCGTGCTCGCGGTCAGCGCGGCGGCCACCCTGGTGCTCGGCGGCACCGACGTCGCCGTGGTCGCCGTGCTGCGGGCCGGCGGGGAGGTCGGCTGGACCGGGGCCGTGCTCGCCATGTGGGCGGTCGCGTCGCTGGTCGGCGGTTTCGCGTACGGCGCGGCCAAGCGCTCCCTCTCCCCGCTGGCGCTGGCCGCCGCGCTCAGCCTCTGCACCATCCCGGTCGGGCTGGGTGGCGGTCACTGGTGGCTGCTCTGCCTGGCGCTGGTCCCGGCCGGCGCGCTCTGCGCCCCCACCCTCGCGGCGACCGCCGACGCGGTGAGTCGGCTCGCTCCGGCCAACGTCCGCGGCGAGGCGATGGGCCTGTACGGCTCCGCCGTCACCGTCGGCATGGCGCTGGGCGCGCCGCTGGCGGGCGCGGTGATCGACGCCTCGGCCCCGTTCTGGGGTTTCGCGGTGACCGGCGCGGTCGGGCTGCTGGTCACGCTGGCGGTGCTTCCGATGGAACTGCGCCACCGGCGGAAGGCCCCCAGCGTCGAGCCGGCCTCCCCCGACC
>NZ_SMKN01000088.1 GCF_004348675.1 Micromonospora sp. KC606
GCGGCGGGGTGGTCGGGTCGGCCGTCCCGGTGCAGGTCGTGCCGTTCAGCGCGAAACTGTCCGGAACGGGGTTGCTGCTGTTGTTCCACGAGCCGTTGAAGCCGAAGTTGGCGGCGCCGTTCGTATCGATCCTGGCGTTGTAGCCGGCGTCGCGGGCGGTGACCTCGGCGCCGGACTGGGTGACGGTGGCGTTCCACGCCTGGCTGACCCGCTGCCCGGCGGTGTACGACCAGGTCAGCGCCCAGCCGTTCACCGGGTCGCCGAGGTTGGTGATGGTGACGTCGGCGCCGAAGCCGCCGCCCCACTGGTTGGTGATGCGGTAGTCGACTCGGCAGCCGGTGGCGGCGGCCGAGGCGGTCACGGCGGTCAGGACGCCGGTGACGAGGGTGGTGGCCGTGACCGCGGCGAACAGCGCGGCCCGGCGGGAGGGGATGGGATGCACGGCGTGCCTCCGATGGAGGGGGCGCGCGGCGTCGTCGACCCCACCGGCCTGCCCGGGACCGGCGGAAAGGCGGTACGCCGCACTGACGGTGATGGCAGTGGCACGTATCGTATTGATACATATAACTATGGCTCCGCGCACCGCCGATGCTAGGACACCGCTTTCCCGCTGCACAACCACCCACCCGCAATCGCCTGAAGCCCGCCCGGGTCCATCGGACCAGGGAAGCACCGTGAGCCTTGTGCAGCGCTCACGGATCTGCCACCAGGGGCCTGCAGCACCGCGCCGGCGAGCGGGTCAGTGGTCGGCGGCGGCCAGCCGTGCCTCGGTCTCACTCCCGGCCTCGGCCGGGGTGGCGTCGGCGGTGGCGCGGGCCTGGCGGGTCCGGCGCAGCGCCCGCACCGCGAAGACCAGGGCGACCACCCAACCGGCGGCGAGTAGGGCGTAGACCGCCGGGGTGAGCGCCGGATCGACGTCGCCTGCGCGCAGCAGGGTACGGGCGTTGGTCAGCACGATCACGCCGCCGATGGCGGCGCCGAGCAGCTGCGCCGGGACGATGCGGACCAGCCAGGCGGCGATCGGAGCGGCGATCAGGCCGCCGACCAGCAGCGCGGCGACGGTGGGTAGCAGGAACCCCTGACTGCCCAGGCCGATCAGGAAGCCGATGCTGGCGGCGGCGGCGACGACGAACTCGGCGGTGTCGACGGAGCCGATCACCTTGCGCGGGGCGAGGCGGCCGGAGACCAGCAGCGCGGGGGTGGCCACCGGCCCCCATCCGCCGCCGCCGGTGGCGTCGACGAAGCCGGCGACCAGGCCGAGCGGGGCGAGGAACCGGCCGCGCAGCCCGCCGGCTCCGGCGCGGGGTCGCAGCGGCCGGGCGAAGCGGACCAACAGGTACGCGCCGAGGGCGAAGAGAATGCCGGCCATCCACGGGGCGGCGGACTCGGTGGAGATGGCGCTGAGGAAGGTCGCCCCGGCGAAGGCGCCGAGCGCGCCGGGGACGGCGATGCGGGTCACCACCCGCCAGTCGACGTTGCCGAAGCGCCAGTGGGCGACGCCCGCCGCGAGGGTGGTGCCGACCTCGGCCAGGTGCACGGAGGCGGAGGCGGCGGCCGGCGCGACCCCGACGAAGAGCAGCAGGGTCGACGAGGTCAGCCCGTACGCCATACCGAGCGCGCCGTCGACGAGCTGGGCGGCCAGCCCGACGAGTGCGAGGACCAGAAGCTTGCGCACGAGCCCCTCCAGGCTTTTCGGCATCTCCTATCAACTTGGTCGACAATGCGGTACCGGAGGTCCAGCGGTCAACCCCCGTGTCGCTGCGTGGGACGCGACGCGACCCACAGGAACACGGCGTCCAGCCAGGCACGGCCCGACAGAACGGGCGGCTCACGGAGGAAAGGGGGGGTCAGCTCCAGGCGCGCGGGTCGGCTGCCAGCTCGTTGATCCGCCCCGGCAGCTTCCCGGCGGCCACGTCGGCGAGGCTCACCTGCTCCAGGATCTCCCGCTCGCTGGCCCGCAGGGCGATCCAGACATCCTGCAACGCCTGGGCCGCGCCGTGGTAGCCCAACTCCTCCGGGCGCTGCCCGCGTACGTGGGCGAGGGGCCCGTCGATCACCCGGATGACCTCGGCCAGGGAGATCTCCGCCGCCGGCCGGGCAAGCCAGTAGCCGCCCTCCGGGCCACGCTGGGCATGCACGATGCCGCCGCGACGCAACTGGAGCAGGATGCTCTCAAGGAACTTCGGCGGGATCTCCTGGGCGCGGGCGATCTGCTCGGCGGTAACCGGCCGGGCCCGCCCGGCGTTCGCGCCGTCGGCGACCGCCGCGAGCTCGGCGGACGCGCGGAGAGCGTAGTCGACCCGGGCGGAGAGGCGCATGACGGCAAGGTTAGTCGGCGACCCGGCAGGGCAGCCGGTCGGCCCTCGCCCGCGCGATCACCGGCCGACGCGGCGCAGCAGACCCTCCTGCACGGCGCTGGCGATGTGCCGGCCGTCGATCGTGAACATCCGGCCGGTGGCCAGCCCACGGGCTCCCGAAGCTGACGGGCTCCAGCAGTCGTAGAGGAACCACTCGTCGGCCCGGAACGGCCGATGGAACCACAGCGCGTGGTCCAGGCTCGCGCCGACCACTCCCCCGGGCCCCCACACCTCGCCGTGTACTGAGAGCACCGAATCCAGCAGGGTCAGGTCGGAGGCGTACGTCAGGGCGCACGCGTGCAGCAGCGGATCGTCGGGCAGCTTGCCGTCGATGCGCATCCAGACCCGCTGGTGCGGTTCGGCGGGCCGGTCGCCGGGGCGTACCCAACCGGGCTCCCCCACGTACCGGACGTCGATCGGACGGGGGATCCGCGCCCAGATGCCGAGCCGCTCCGGGTAACGGTAGAGCCGGTCGGACATGGTGGGTACCTGATCCGGGCCCGGCACGTCGGCCGGGACGGGCGCGTAGTGGTCCAGCCCCTCCTCCTGCCGCTGGAACGACGCCGACATGAAGAAGATCGGCTTGTCGTGCTGCAGCGCCACCGACCGGCGCACCGAGAACGACCGCCCGTCGCGGACGTTCTCCACCTGGTACTCGATCGGCTCGGCGGGGTCGCCGGGGCGGACGAAGTAGCCGTGCAGCGAGTGCACGACGCGTTCCGAATCGACGGTACGCCCGGCGGCGACCAGAGCCTGACCGGCGACCTGGCCGCCGTACACCCGCTGCGGACCTTCCGGCGGACTCATCCCCCGGAAGGTCATCTCGCCGGTGTGGTCGAGGTCGAGAACCTCCAGGAGCTGGTCGACCGCGGCCTGTCCGGTCACCGCCGAACCTTCGGTCACTGTGCCACGCTCACTGAAGCGCCCGGGCGGAGGCGGCGTCGACCAGCGAACCGAGCTGGTGCACCCGCAGGGTGTTGGTGGAGCCCGGGGTGCCGGGCGGGCTACCCGCCACGATCACCACGTACTCGCCCGGGTTGGCCCGGTTGAGGCCGAGCAGGGCCTGGTCGACCTGGCGGAACATGTCGTCGGTGTGCTCGACGAACGGCATCAGGAAGGTCTCCACGCCCCAGCAGAGGGCGAGCTGGTTGCGCACCTCGGGAACCGGTGTGAAGGCCAGCAGCGGCAGGTCGCAGTGCAGCCGGGAGAGCCGCTTGACGGTGTCGCCGGTCTGCGAGAACGCGACCAGCGCCTTGGCGCCGATGGCCCGGGCGATCGAGGAGGCCGCGACAGTGAGCGCGCCGCCGTGCGTACGCGGGTCGTGCTGAAGCCGGGGCACCCCGATGGAGCCGGCCTCGGTGGTGGCGACGATCTTCGCCATGGTGCTGACGGTCAACACCGGATACTTGCCGACGCTGGTCTCGCCGGAGAGCATCACCGCGTCCGCGCCGTCGAGCACCGCGTTGGCCACGTCGGAGGCCTCCGCCCGGGTCGGACGGGAATTCTCGATCATGGAGTCGAGCATCTGGGTGGCGACGATGACCGGCTTGGCGTTCTCCCGGCACAGCTGCACGGCACGCTTCTGCACCAGCGGCACCTGGTCCAGCGGGAGCTCCACGCCCAGATCGCCGCGGGCGACCATGACGCCGTCGAAGGCGAGCACGATCGCCTCCAGCTGGTCCACCGCCTCGGGCTTCTCCACCTTGGCCAGCACCGGGCGGTAGACGCCCTCCTCCGCCATGATCGCGTGGACGAGCTTGATGTCCTCCGCCGAGCGGACGAAGGAGAGCGCGATCATGTCGACCCCGAGGCCGAGCGCGAAGCACAGGTCCGCGGCGTCCTTCTCGGACAGGGCCGGCACGCTGACCGCGACGTTGGGCAGCGAGACGCCCTTGTTGTTGGAGACCGGCCCGCCCTCGGTGACCAGGCAGCGGATGTCGTTCCCGGTGACGTCGCTGACCTCGACGGCCACCCGACCGTCGTCGATCAGCAGCCGGTCGCCCGGCCTCACCTCCTGCGGCAGCTTGCGGTAGGTGCAGGAGACCCGGTCCCGGGTGCCGAGGATGTCGTCGCCGGTGATCACCACCGAGTCGCCGGTGCGCCACTCGTGCGGGCCGTCGGCGAACCGACCGAGGCGGATCTTCGGGCCCTGCAGGTCGGCCAGGACGGCGACGGGACGGCCGGCCGCGTCGGCCGCCTCGCGCACCAGGCGGTACACCGCCTCGTGGTCCTCGTGGCTGCCGTGGCTGAAGTTGAGCCGGGCCACGTTCATGCCCGCCTCGACGAGCCCCCGGATCCGCTCCGGAGACGAGGTGGCGGGGCCAAGAGTGCAGACGATCTTCGCGCGGCGTGTCACGCCCATCAGGCTAGTCTCTCCTCCGGATCGACCTGCGGGCCGACCCCTTGCGGACTGTGGAACGGTTGTCGAACGACGCGCGACCGGGTGGGTGGGCCGGCGGGACGCGGGCCGCACCGGAGGACGTCGTGAGCGGCGGGCGTCGGCGACCGCGCGCCGGGAATCGTACCGCCCGCCGGGAACCGGCGGCTTACCCGGGGAAACCCCGGCGGCGCCGGGCGTCGCCCGGTCCCGCTCCGGCTCAGTTCTCCGTCTTGGCCAGCGGGAACTGCATCGAGCCGGCCGGGCAGAGGAAGGTCAGCACGTCCACCTGGTAGAGCCCGGCCTGCACGGCCGGGTCGGCCTCCATCACACTGCGTACGTCGTCCACCGAGCCGGTGCGGGCCAGGCCGATGCCGATGGGCGGCGCCGGCTCCCGGGCCGGCCCGTCGATCGACCCGGCGACCAGGACCAGCCCCCGCCGCTGCAACGCCTGCATGTGCGCGAAGTGCTCGGCCTGTAGCCGCTGCACGGTCTCCCGGGGCAGGGCCGGCCCGGCCGGACCCGGATAGAGCACGATGCACTCGTACGTGTCCAGCGCGAAGTCCAGCTGCGGCGTACCCGTCATGGCGCTCCCTCCCGCGCTGCCGGCGTGGCGCACCCGCCGGCCCCCGACTCGGCCCAGCGTCCCACGACCGGGCCGGCCGCAGCGGGTGGTTGCGGCACTTGACCCCGGCCGCGCCCGGTCGCCGACCGGCTTGGCCCTTGGGCGGTCCCGCCGCCGTGACGGCGCCGTCGGATACCGGACGGTCCGGGACGGCGGCGTCGGCGGTGTCCCCGCACACAGTCGGCCCTGAGGGCGTTGCGGGCGGCGACCGCAGGGAAACTGACCAACCGGTGGCCAGATTGGCCGCTGACGGCGAACATCAGGAGGACGGTCCATGGCGACCAGCGCAAGCACCCCGCCCGCGAAGGCCTCGGGGACCTACCGGATCGGCGGGGACCTGCGGGTCGACCGCCTCGGGTACGGGGCCATGCAGCTCACCGGGCCGGGCGTCTGGGGTGAGCCGAAGGACCCGGCCGAGGCGGTACGGGTGCTGCGCCGGGCGTACGAGCTGGGCGTCACGTTCATCGACACCGCCGACTCGTACGGCCCGTTCGTCTCCGAGATGCTGATCAGGCAGGCGCTGCACCCGTACGCCGACGACCTGGTCATCGCGACCAAGGCCGGCCTGACCCGCTCCGGCCCGGGCGACTGGCGGCCGGTCGGCCGCCCGGAGTACCTGCGCCAGCAGTGCGAGCTGAGCCTGCGTCACCTGGGGTTGGAGACGATCCCGCTGTACCAGCTGCACCGCGTCGACGAGCAGGTGCCGCTGGCCGACCAGCTCGGCGAGCTGGCGCTGCTCAGGCAGGAGGGCAAGATCCGGCACATCGGGTTGTCCGAGGTGACCGTCGCCCAGATCGAGGCGGCCCGGAAGATCGCCCCGATCGTCTCGGTGCAGAACCTGTACAACCTGGCGGACCGTAGCGCCGAGGACGTCCTGGCGTACTGCGAGCGCAACGACCTGGCGTTCATTCCCTGGTTCCCGATCGCCACCGGCAACCTGGCCAGGCCGGGCGGCCCGCTGGACGCCCTGTCCGCCGCGCACGGCACGACGCCCGCGCAGCTCGCGCTGGCGTGGCTGTTGCGCCGATCGCCGGTCATGCTGCCGATTCCGGGTACGTCCAGCGTGGCCCACCTGGAGGAGAACGTCGCCGCGGCCGAGGTGCGGCTCACCGACGCGGAGTACGAGTCCCTGTCACAGGCCGTCTGACGGCACGCGGGCCGGCGTCGGGGACACGGTAGACGGTCGTGAGGCGCTCGCCCCGGGTGCTCCGACGGGTCGATGTCGCCGGCCCCGCGCGGCTGATCAGTCGAGGCAGAACTCGTTGCCCTCGGGGTCGGCCATCACGACGTGACCGGCGCCGAGCGGGGGTGCCGGCTCGTGGCGCCTGAGCCGAGTGGCGCCGTGGGAGACGAGCCGCTCTGCCTCCGCCTCCAGGGCCGCCATCCGCGCCTCACCCTCCAGCCCGGGGGCGGCCCGCACATCGAGGTGCACACGGTTCTTGGCCTGCTTGCCTTCCGGCACCCGCTGGAAGAACAGCCGTGGCCCGGTGCCGTCGGGGTCGACCACCGCCGAGGCGTCGTTGCGACTCTCGGGCGGCACGCCCATCGCCTCCAGAGCCTGCTCCCACGACGCGAAGCCCCCGGGCGGGTCCGGAAACCGGTAACCGAGGGCCTCGGCCCAGAATGCCGCCAACCCGGCCGGGTCGGCGCAGTCGAAAGTGATCTGTACGTCGCGGGCCATCTCAGCTCTCCTCCCGTCGGGCCTGCTGGTGATTGGGCCGGTACAGGTCGCGCCAGCCGAGTTGCTCGCGCGGTGTTGGGTTCCAGTTCTGGTCGGTCATGGCGCCAGCCTTCCCCGGATAGCGGACAGGATCGTTCCGTGATCCGTGGAACGATGAGCGCGTGACCGTCGAGGGGACGACCGAGCGGGTGCTGCGGTTGCTGGGATTGCTGCAACGCCGGCCCTCCTGGACGGCCGTCGAACTCGCCGCCGAGCTGGGGGTCACCGACCGCTCGGTGCGCCGCGACGTGGAACGGCTGCGGGCGCTCGGCTACCCTGTGCAGGCCACCTCGGGCGTCGGCGGCGGCTACCAGCTCGGCGCGGGCACCCGGCTGCCGCCGCTGCTCCTCGACAACGAGGAGGCGATCGCGGCGGCGGTGTCCCTGCGGATGGCGTCGGGAGGCACGGTCGCCGGGGCGAGCGAGGCGGCGCTGCGGGCGCTGGCGAAGCTCGACCAGGTGATGCCGCCCCGGCTGCGCGCCGAGGTGCGGGCGGTGCACGGTGCCACCGAGACCCTGGTCGGCCCGAGGGACGAGATCGACGCGGAGCTGCTGGTGACGCTGGCGCGGGCCTGCCGCGACGCCGTGCGGGTGCGGTTCCGGTACGCCGGCCACGACGGCGGGGAGCGCGAGCGGACGGTCGAGCCGGTGCGGATGGTCACCACCGGCCGCCGCTGGTACCTGATGGCCTGGGACCTGGAGCGCGACGACTGGCGCACGTTCCGGCTGGACCGGATGCGCGAGGTGGTGGCGACAAGCTGGCGTTTCCGGGCGAGGGACCATCCGGACCCGGTCGCGTACGTGCAGCGGTCCGTGACCGAGGCGCCGTACCGGTACCTGGCACGGGTGCGGTTGCACGCCCGGCCGGAACGGGTGCGGGAGCTGGTACCGCCCCAGGTGGGGCGCGTCGAGGACGACCGGGACGGCTGGTGCGTGCTCGGGGTCGGCGGAGACGACCTGGGCTGGCTCGCCCTGCACGTGGCCCGGTTGGGTTTCGAGGCGGAGGTGCTGGAGCCTCCGGAGCTACGGGAGGCCGCCGCCGAGCTCGCCCATCGCCTCACCACAATGGCCCGATCCGCGCCCCCCACCCCTGACCGTTGACCGTGGGGTTGGCGGCAATGTCGACCGCGCAGCTCTCAGACCCTTCCCATACGGTTTATGCGCCTTGCGTCGCTGATGCGCACCGGGGCTCCACCCACCGGCACACAACGGTAATGATCTATCGCATGAACTGGGTACGCAGAAGCGCCACGATAGTGGCGATGACCGCAGTCGCCGTGGTCGGCACCGGCACGCAGGCTTTCGCATCACGCAACGTCGGCTGGTTCTACACCAGCAACGGCCGGGACGCGGTGTTCTTCGACGCCGACCTCGCCGGACATCCGGGCTACGAGAAGATCACCGTCTGTGACAACACCACCGACGGCATGGGGACCCGGGCAGTCATCCGCAACCAGAACAACCTCGACGACGAGGTCCTGATCTCGGACCCGTCGAACAACGGCCGCTGCGAGTCGTTCCAGTGGGACATGTGGCCCGAGGAGACCCCGCTCAACATCTGGGTCTTCAACTACAAGGGGACGAAGGCCTACAACCTGGAGATCACCAACAGCGGAGTCGCCTGATCAGCGGCAGGAGTGGGGCCGACGCACTCGTCCACGTCGCCCCACTGCTGCCGGAAGCCCGCAAGTCAGAGGGCGTGGCAGTGGGGGTTGACGGGGCGGTCGGTGAGGACCTGGCGGACCACCGTGTAGGTGGTGCCGTCGAGGACCAGGCCCAGGTGGCCGACGACCCGCAGCGGGCAGAAGCCCTGGATCAGCACGTTGGCGGCGCCGTCGGCCAGTTCCGCGTTGTCGACCGGACGCACCAGCTCGTCCTGCCGGGTGCGGATCGTGTGCCAGCGGACCGCGCCCGGGGTGTCGTCGCCGCCGTTCAGGCTGGCGAGGAAGTCCGAGCCGATCGCCATCTGCTGACAGGCCAGCACGCCGGCGCAGTTGCCCAGCCCGACCACGTTCAGGATGTTCGCGACGTACGTGCCCTGCTGCGGGCTGCCCAGACTGACGTATCGGCCGACGGCGTCGACGCCGCCGAGGAACTTCACGTACCAGCGGGAGACCAAACCGCCCTCGGAGTGGGCGACGATGTCGACCCGGGCGGCTCCGGTACGGGCCCGCACCTGGTCGACGAACCCCCGCAACGCCCGGGCGGACTCCCGGATGTCACCGAAACCAAGGCCGGGAAGCTGGTAGATCGAGACGCGGAAGCCGTCGGCGCGCAGCCGCGCGGCGATCGGCCCGTACGCGATGCCGACGCCCATCAGGCCACCGACGACGATGACGGGATTGGCGGCGGCGGTGAACAACTCGTCGGAGGCGGCGGCCGGAGCGGCGGAGGAGCGGCCGGGGACGGCATGCACGGCGGTGGCGGGGACGAGAAGCGCGGCGACGACGACGGTGGCCGCGAGGATCGTTCGGGGCAGCATGGCCACACCTCCGGTGGAGGTACCCCGGGAGCCGGGGACGGGTGGATGAGGTCCGATCGATCGTGGGATCGATGATGGCCGCATTGATCCGTAACCGTCAATGAAAAGTTACGGGCCGGTAACGTGAAGTCGCCCCAGGAGCACAAAGCGCTCTATCGGACGTGACGCACGATTCCCGGCCCCGGTCGGCGTCCTCACGTACGCGGAAGAGATCATGGCCAGCCGCACCGGGTGACCGGTGGTCGCACGCTGAGGAATGACCGCCGGATGGAAGCCATGCCGTCCCGACTGTCGGTCGTAACCCTGGGCGTGCGTGACATGGGCATAGTGCGCTCGTTCTACCGTTCGCTCGGTTGGCCGGAGTTGGCCGTCAGCGACGAGACCTGGTCGGCGTTCCTGCTCGGCGGCGTTCTGCTCGCGCTCTATCCGCTGCCAGCACTCGCGGCCGAGGCGCGCCTGGGCTCAGCGCAGGGCGCGGACCAGCAGGAGGCTGGCGCAGTAGGCGATGGGGACAAGGGCGACGCAGATGACGAAGCCGAGCGGGACGAAACGCGGCGGTTCGACGGTGGCCAGGGCGGGACGGCCCCACCGGCCGAGGATGAACCAGCCGGCGACGAAGGAGAGCACCGGCAGGCCGGCGCAGATCCACGCGCCGAGGGTGAAGCCGCTGACCAGCCCCACCCCGGAGGCGACCACCAGCACCAGCATCAGCAGCACCCCGGCGGCGGCGCAGGCGACGTAGACGGCGACCGCCCGGGCCGCCGGTGACCAGGTGGGCAGCAGTCCCGGCCGCTGGGCGAGCGCCTCCACGTACCCGGTCCGCCGGTCGACCTCGTCGGCCAGGGCACGCGCCTCGTCCAGTACGGCTGCCGGGTCGGCGTCGGCGGGCTCGACGGGAGCGGCGCCGGCGGGCACGCCGGGGGGTGTCGCGATCGCCTGGCCGAGCTGGTCGAGGCGCTGCCCCTGCACGGCGAGCCGCTGAGCGAGCTGCTCGACGCCCGCGTGCAGCCGGCGACGCCGTTCGATCTCGGCGGCGACGCCACGCTCCCCGGCGCGTACCTGGGCGGAGAGCTGGCGGACGGCGGCGGCGTACTCCTCGAAGGTGGGCACTCAGTGCTCCTCGGCGTCGGGACGGTGCCCCGGACGGACGAACGGCACGATCAGCGCGGTCCGCTGGGCGTGCCGGTCCACCAACAACGCCCGGTCGGGTCGCGGGGTGTACGCCAGGTCGGTGACCCCGAGGAACAGGCCGAGGTCGGCGGCGGGCACGTTGAGCGCCACGAGGCAGGCCACGTCGTCGCGGTTCTGCGAACCGCCCAGGTCGTCACCGAGCCGGCGCAGGCCGCGCCACCAGCCGAGCAGGTGCGTGCCCTGGCCGGGGCCCTGGCGCAACAGCGTCCGCAGGTCGTCGTGGCCACAGCGGAAGGTGCCCGGGTCGGTCCGGCCCAGGGCGCCGGCCGCCGCGTCCATCCCGAACACCACGAGGTACGTGCGGTCGCGCGGCCCGGGGTCGGCGGCCAGCGCGCCGACGCGCCGCCGCAGCTCCGTGGCGTCGACCACGGTGACCGGGTGCCCGGCCGCCTTGATCCCGGCGATCGTCTCCTCGGCCAGCGCGTCGGCGGCCTCGACCAGCGGAGCGAGAACGAACTCCGCCTCCCCGGGGGCGTGCTGACGGGCCACGCCCAACGCGGCGGCGCGCAACACGTGAGCCCCGGTGGCCGAGGTGCCGACCACCGCGAGGTGCCGGCCGGGGGTGGCGTCCAGGGCGAACCGGGCGGGGCTTGCGTCCACGTCGACCGTCCGGCCGACCGGGACGAACGGCCGGCCCGCCCCGGGGCGCGGCGCGGCGGCGGACGGGTCGTCCTCCAGGTGCGCCGGCTCGTCGCCCCGGAAGACCGCCGGTGGGCGGGAGCCCTCCGGCGCGGCGTCCCACAGTTCGTAGCGCAGCCGGGCGATCTGCCGGGCATCGGCGTGCGCGTCGGGGAAGCGGACCAGCCGGTCCGCGCCGGGCGCACCGGCGGCGGTGTTCACCACGGCGGTGCCGGCCCCGGTCGCGGCGAGCGGCGTCGGTCGCACCCCGAGCACCGCCTCCCCGCCGGGCAGCGCCACCCGGAGCGCGAACTGCCCGAACAGGGCGTCGGCGCGGCCGTAGAGCGCCTCGACACCGGCCGTGCTCTGGCTGGCCAGCACCAGGTGCACCCCGTACGAGCGGCCCTTGCGGGCCAGTTCCTCCAGCAGGTCGACGGCCTCCCGGGCCAGCCGGTCGTTGCCGGCCAGCAGCACGTGGAACTCGTCGATGACGGCCACCACGCGCGGTGTCGCCGCGTCGGCGGGCAGGTCGGCGAGCTTGCCGACCCCGTGGCGTTTGAGCAGGTCGGCGCGGCGGCCCAGGTCACGGCGGAGTTCGCGGAGCACGGCCAGGCCGTACCCGCGGTCGGACTCGACGCCGACGGCCCGGGCGTGCGGCAGGAAGGACGGGTCGCGTGCGGTGGGCACGAACTCGGTGAAGCTGACGCCCTCCTTGAGGTCGAGCAGCCAGAGCTGGAGTTCGGCCGGGGCGTACCGGGCGGCGAGGCCGTAGAGGACGTCGACCAGGAACACCGTCTTGCCGGCGCCGGTGCGCCCGCCGACCAGCCAGTGCGGGGTCGCGTCGTCGAAGGCGAGGGTGACGGGCTCCCGACCGGCACGCCCGACGACCGTGCGCAGCCCGGCCCGCGCCGACTCCGTCCACCGCTGCGCGGGCAGCAGGTCCGCGACGTGCAGCGCCGCGTCGGCCCGCACGGCCACGTCCAGTCGCCCGGCGAGCGCACGTACGGCCTGCGCCGGCGGGTCGGGGTCGAGCAGCACCGGTACGGCCAGCCCGGCGCCGTCGTCTCCGTACGGGTTCCCGGGCGGGTCGCCGACCCAGGCGTACCGTTCGTCGAGCCGGACCACGGTGGTGGCGCCCAGCGGCGGCGGCCCGGGCACGGTGGTGGCGCCCAGCGGCGGCGTCGCCCCGGGCGCGGTGGCCGGGTACCCGGCGAGCAGCACGCAGACCGCCGCGGCCGGGCCGGCGTGGGTGAGCGCGGCGAGCCGGGCCAACTCCCGGGGGCCGGGGGTGGAGGCAGCCACCACCAGCAGCAGCTCGTGGTCGGCACGGTCGGCCTGCTGGGCGGCGCGGGCGTGCGACTCGGCGGCGTCGAGCAGCGCGCCGATCTCCACCTCGGTGGTGGCGGTCGTGCCGAGGACGCCGGCGTCGCGCAGCGAACGCAGCGGTAGGAAGGTGGCGCCCAGCGCGGCGGGGTCGATGCCGACCACCCGGACCGTGCCGGGAATGGTGGTGGCGAGCAGGCGCAGCACCAGCACCCGCAGCAGCACCGCCACCCGCGGGTCGCGGGCGTCGGCGTTGACGGCGAGGTGCCGGCCGGCGCCCAGCGGCAGCAGCAGCGGGAAACGGCCGTCGGCGGTGGATGCCTCACCGATGCGGACCGGCGCGGGAGCGTCGGCCAGCCGGGAGTTCTGGACCCCGGGAGCGGTCAGGGCGTCGGCGAGACGGCCGAGCCGGGCGACGAGCTCGACGGTTCGCTCCGGCACGGGTCGGTCGGCCAGCCGGTCGCGCAGGGCGCGGGCCTGTGCCCAACGTTCCCGGGCCTGCCGCTGCGCCGCGACCGCCTGCCCGTACGCCGACGCGAGCCTGCCCACCCTCTGCTCCCCCACCACGTGCCGTCCGGTCCTCGGAAACCCTAGTGGAGCCGACCCGGCGACGCACCAGCCAACCGTCGGCCGGGATGCCGCCCGACCAGGCACCCCGCCCGCCGGTTCCGGCTCCTCGGCCCCCAGATGCCGTCCCGGTCGGTTCTCGGGAGACACGCCCGCCGGCCGACCAGGCCCCCGCGTTCACAAACATCGACTACGTTGATCGCGCGAACATCCCCGACGGAGGGAGTCCCTTTCGTGCGACGCGTTCTCACGGCGGCCATCGCCGCCCTGACCGTCACGACCGCCGGCACCGTGGTGACCGGCACCCCCGGCCAGGCAGCCGACCGACCCGGTCGGAGCCGGCAGATCCCGGTCGCCGCACCCGCGCCCGGCAGCCCCGGCCTGGGTGACAGCTACTTCCCGACCTACGGCAACGGCGGGTACGACGTCGACCACTACGACGTCCGCCTGCGCTACGACCCGGCCAGTGACCGGCTCACCGGCACCACCACCATCCTGGCGAGGGCCACCCAGGACCTGTCCCGGTTCAACCTGGACTTCCTGCTCGACGTGGAGTCCGTCCGGGTGAACGGCTGGGCGGCCCGGTTCGCCCGGGAGGGCAGTCACGAGTTGGCGGTCACCGCGCCACGCGGAATCACCCGGGGCCAGGCCCTCACCATCGTGGTGACGTACGCCGGCGTGCCGTCGGAAACCCTGCTGGACGGCTACACCGGCTGGACCCGCACCGCTGACGGCGCGCTGGCCGTCAACGAGCCGGAGTCGGCCTGGTGGTGGTTCCCGGCCAACGACCACCCGCTGGACAAGGCCACCTTCGACATCTCGGTGTCGGTGCCCGCCGGTGTCGAGGTGGTCAGCAACGGGGTGCAGCCGCGCCCCGCGCTCGCCGAACCCGGCAACCGGGTCCGGTGGAGCTGGCGCACCACCACGCCGACCGCCACCTACCTGGCGTTCCTCGCCATCGGCCAGTACGACCTGGTCGCCGACACCGCGCCGAACGGGCAACCGGTGGTCAACGCGTACAGCACCACGCTGGGCGAACTCGCGCCGGCCGCCCGGGCCAGCATCGAGCGCACCGCCGAGATCGTCGACTGGGCCAGCGGAGTCTTCGGGCCGTACCCGTTCGAGGCCCAGGGCGGGCTGGCCGGACCGGTCGACGGCATCGGCTTCGCGCTGGAGACACAGACCCGGCCGGTGTACGGCCCGGGCTTCTGGCGACGCGGATCCAACCCGTACGTGGTGGTGCACGAGCAGGCGCACCAGTGGTTCGGCAACTCGGTGTCGGTGGCGCAGTGGCGCGACATCTGGCTGAACGAGGGCCTCGCCACGTACGCCGAGTGGCTGTGGTCCGAGGAGCAGGGCGAGGGTACCGCCCAGGAGCTGTTCGACTTCACCTACGCCGCATACCCGGAGAACTCCGGCTTCTGGCAGGTGCTCCCGGGTGATCCGGGCGCCGACCGCATCTTCCACGACGCGGTCTACGACCGGGGCGCGATGGCGGTGCACCAGCTGCGGCTCGCCGTCGGCGACGAGGCGTTCTTCGCGCTGCTGCCCGCGTGGACCGCCGCCCACCGGCACGGCAACGCCACGGTCGCGCAGTTCCACGCGTCGGCCGAGCGGATCTCCGGCCTGGACCTGGACGACCTCTTCACCACCTGGCTGTTCACCGCCGGTCGCCCGGCTCTGCCGACCGCCGCCGCTCGCGCGGCGCTCGCCCCGCACCAGCCGAAGTCGTGGGCGAAGATCCGCGAGGCGCACCAGGTGCGGCAACGCTGACCCACGGACGGTTGGCTGTCCGCCCGAACTCCGGGCGGCGAGGCCTCAGGGCCGGACACCCTCACCACGCTGAGGTACTTGAGTGCAGGTGTGGTTCGGAAGGGACGCCGGGCCACCCGCGGCGAGGATGCCGGAACGACGACGGCGTCCGCGTCGGTGACGGGTGGTCGGGCGGACCGTCCGGCCGCCGGAACGACCGGCGGGCCACCAGCGGCTGATCCGAATATGAGTTCGGGTTCTGTAGCGCCCAGCCGACCTGTTCCCACGGGGCGGCCCGGCCCGACGGGAGCCCGGCCGGCCGCGGAAGACACCGACGGCCCGGTCGCAGGCGGTGCTCCGCCTGCGACCGGGCCGTCGGCGACCGCGTCAGCGTGCGGCGAGCGGCTGCCGGCCCGGATCCACCGGAGCCGGCAACTCGCCGACCCCGCCCAGGTAGGTGTGGATGGCCGCGGCGGCGGCCCGGCCCTCGGCGATCGCCCAGACGATCAGCGACGCGCCCCGGTGCATGTCGCCGGCGACGAAGACGCCGTCGGCGTCGGTCTGCCAGTCCGGCCGCGCGTCCACCGCGCCGCGCGCGTTGCGGGCCACCCCGAACTGCGCCAGCAGCGGCTGCTTCTCGGTGCCCTCGAAGCCGATCGCCAGCAACACCAGGTCGGCGGGGAGCTCTCGCTCCGAGCCGGGCAGCGCGGTGACGATCCGCCGGCCGTCCCGCTTCTCCACGGTGACCTCGGCGATCCGCACCCCCTTCACCTGGCCGGTGCCGTCGTCGACGAACTCCTGCACCGCCACGGCGAAGACCCGCTCGCCGCCCTCCTCGTGCGCCGGGTAGCTGCGCAGCACCCATGGCCAGGTCGGCCACGGGTCACGGGCGGCGTCCCGGCTGTGCGGCGGCTCGGGGTAGAGGTCGAGCTGGTGCACCCCGGCCGCGCCCTGCCGGTGGGCCACGCCCAGGCAGTCCGCCGCGGTGTCACCACCGCCGATGATCACCACGTGTTTGCCGGCCGCGTCGATCGGCGTGCCGTCGGGTAGCACCGCGAGGGCCGGCTTGCCCTCGCCCGCCGCGGCGACCACCCGGTTCGCGGCCACCAGGTGCGTCATCGCCTGGTGCACGCCACGCAGCGCCCGCCCCGGCGTCTCCGGAGTGTCCCGGCCCTGCAACGCGCCGCAGGCCAGCAGCACCGCGTCGTGCTCGGCGCGCAACTGCTCGGCGGTCACGTCGACGCCGACGTTCACTCCGGTGCGGAACCGCACGCCCTCGGCGGCCAGCTGGGCCAGCCGGGCGTCGATGTGCCGCTTCTCCAGCTTGAAGTCCGGAATGCCGTACCGGAGCAGGCCGCCGATCGCGTCGTCGCGCTCGTACACGGTGACGGCGTGGCCGGCGCGGGCGAGCTGCTGCGCGGCGGCGAGCCCGGCGGGGCCGGAGCCGACCACGGCGACCGACCGGCCGGTCGGCGGCGCCACCGGCTGGGGCAGCAGCCCGCCCCGGGCGGCCGCCGCGTCGGCGATCTCCACCTCGACCTGCTTGATGGTGACCGGCTGCTGACCGCCGAGGCCGAGCACGCACGCCGCCTCGCACGGGGCTGGGCAGAGCCGGCCGGTGAACTCCGGGAAGTTGTTGGTGGCGTGCAGCGACTCCACCGCCGCGTCCCAGTTGCTGGTGCGGACCAGGTCGTTCCAGTCCGGAATGCGGTTGCCCAGCGGGCAGCCGTCGTGACAGAACGGGATGCCGCAGTCCATGCACCGGGTGGCCTGCTCGCGGATCAGCTCCTCACCGGCGGGCGGGTACACCTCCCGCCAGTCCGTGATCCGCACCGGCACCGGGCGTCGGGCCGGCAGCCGCCGGTCGTAGCGCAGGAAACCGTTCGGGTCAGGCACGAGCCACCTCCTGGACCGCCACCCGCGCGGCGGGCGGCACCGGCGCGGCCAGCGCAGACATGACCGCGTCGTCGACGTCACGGCCGGCGGCTTCGGCGGCCTTCATGATCTCCACCACCCGGCGGTAGTCCCGGGGGACGACCGCCGTGAACTCCTCGGCCGCCTCCGGCCAGCGCTTGAGCAGCTCCGCGCCGACGGCCGAGTCGGTCTCCGCCACGTGCCGCTGCACCAGGTCGTGCAGCAGCTCGCGCTCCTCGTCGCGCAGCGGCGTCAGATCGACCAACTCGGCGTTGACCCGGCTGGTGTCCAACCGCCACACGTACGCGGTGCCGCCCGACATGCCGGCGGCGAAGTTGCGCCCGGTCTCGCCGAGCACCACCACGGTGCCGCCGGTCATGTACTCGCAGCCGTGGTCGCCGACCCCCTCGACGACCGCCACCGCGCCGGAGTTGCGCACGGCGAACCGCTCCCCCACCCGGCCGCGCAGGAACAACTCGCCGCCGGTGGCCCCGTACAGGATGGTGTTGCCGGCGACGATCTGGTCCTCGGCCCGCTGCCCGGCCGGGGCGTCGGAGTCGGCGAACGGCGCGGCGGCGTCCGGCCGGACGACGACCCGCCCGCCGGAGAGGCCCTTGCCGACGTAGTCGTTGGCGTCGCCGTGCAGCCGCAGGGTCACCCCGCGCGGCAGGAACGCGCCGAAGGACTGCCCGGCGGTGCCGCGCAGCACGAACTCGATGGTGCCGTCGGCCAGGCCGGCGCCGCCGAACCGGCGGGTGACCTCGCCACCGAGCATCGCGCCGACGCTGCGGTGCTCGTTGCGCACCGCCACCTCGACCCGCACCGGCGTGCCGTCGCGCAGCGCCGGCTGCGCCAACGCGATCAGCTCGTTGTCCAGCGCCAGCTCCAGGCCGTGGTCCTGGGCGCGTACACCACGCCGCGCGGCGCCCGCCGGCAGCTCCGGCAGGTGCAGTACGCGCGACAGGTCCAGCCCGTGGGCCTTCCAGTGGTCGACCGCCGGGGCGATGTCGAGCAGCTCGGTGTGCCCGATCGCCGCCTCGATGCTGCGGAAGCCCAACTCGGCCAGGTAGCCACGGACCTCCTCGGCGAGGAAGAGGAAGAAGTTCTCCACGAACTCCGGCTTGCCGGTGAAGCGCTCGCGCAGCACCGGGTTCTGGGTGGCGATGCCGACCGGGCAGGTGTCCAGGTGGCAGACCCGCATCATCACGCACCCCTCGACGATCAGCGGGGCGGTGGCGAAGCCGAACTCCTCGGCGCCGAGCAGCGCCGCGACGAGCACGTCCCGGCCGGTCTTGAGCTGGCCGTCGACCTGCACGGTGACCCGGTCGCGCAGCTTGTTCAACAGCAGCGTCTGCTGCGCCTCGGCCAGGCCCAGCTCCCAGGGGGTGCCGGCGTGCTTGAGTGAATTCAGTGGGGACGCGCCGGTGCCGCCGTCGTGGCCCGAGATGAGGATGACGTCGGCCTTGAGCTTGGCCACGCCCGCCGCGACGGTGCCCACCCCGGTCTCGCTGACCAGCTTCACGTGCACCCGGGCGGCCGGGTTGACGCACTTGAGGTCGTGCACCAGCTGGGCGAGGTCCTCGATGGAGTAGATGTCGTGGTGCGGCGGCGGGGAGATCAGGCCGACGCCCGGGGTGGCGTGCCGGGTCCGGGCGATCCACGGCCAGACCTTGTTGCCGGGCAGCTGGCCGCCCTCGCCGGGCTTGGCGCCCTGGGCCATCTTGATCTGGAGGTCGTCGGCGTTGACGAGGTATTCGCTGGTCACGCCGAACCGACCGCTGGCGATCTGCTTGACCGAGGAACGGCGGGTCGGGTCGTACAGCCGCTCGACGTCCTCGCCGCCCTCGCCGGTGTTGGACTTGCCGCCGAGGCGGTTCATCGCGATGGCGAGGGTCTCGTGCGCCTCGGCGGAGATCGAGCCGTACGACATGGCACCGGTGGCGAACCGCTTGACGATCTCGCTGGCCGGCTCGACCTCCTCGATCGGCACCGCCGGGCGGACCCCGGTGCGCAGGGTGAACAGGCCGCGCAGCGAGCCGGCCTGCGCGGCCAACTCGTCGACCTTCGCGGTGTACTGCCGGAAGACGTCGTACTGGCGGCTGCGGGTGGCGTGCTGGAGCAGGAAGACCGTCTCCGGGTTGAACAGGTGCAGCTCGCCTTCGCGGCGCCACTGGTACTCGCCGCCGACCTCCAGCCGGTCGGACGTCCGCACGCCCGGCGCCGGCCAGGCCAGCGAGTGCCGGGCGGCCACCTCGGCGTGGATCTCGTTGAGCCCGATGCCGCCGATGCTGCTCGGGGTGCCCCGGAAATACCGGTCGACCAGGCGGGTGTCCAGGCCGACCGCCTCGAAGACCTGCGCGCCGCAGTACGACGACACCGTCGAGATGCCCATCTTGGACATGATCTTCAGTACGCCCTTGCCGAGCGCCCTGACGTAGTTGCGGATCGCTCTCGCCGCCATCTCCGATGGCGGCTCGTCAGGCTTCGCCGGGGCCACTCCGGTCAATACTCCGGTGGAGATCATGTCCTCCACCGACTCGAAGGCGAGGTACGGGTTGACCGCCGCGGCGCCGTACCCGATGAGCACGGCCGCGTGGTGCACCTCCCGGCAGTCGCCGGTCTCGACGATCAGCGCCACCTGGGTGCGCGTCTGCTCGCGCACGAGGTGCTGGTGCACGGCGGCGGTGAGCAACAGCGACGGGATCGGCGCGAGGTCGGCGTTGGAGTCCCGGTCGGACAGGACCAGGATCCGCACGCCGTCCTCGATCGCCTCGGAGACGTGCCGGCAGATCTCGGTCAGCCGGGCCTTGATGCCGGCGCCGCCGTCCCGGATCCGGTACAGCCCGGAGACCCGCACCGCCTTGAAGCCGGGCAGGTCGCCGTCCTCGTCGATGTTGAGGATCTTGGCCAGCTCGTCGTTGTCGATCACCGGGTACGGCAGCACGATCTGCCGGCAGCTCGCCGCGCCGGGATCGAGCAGGTTGCCCTCGGGGCCGATGGTGGACGCCAGGCTGGTCACCAGCTCCTCCCGGATGGCGTCCAGCGGCGGGTTGGTGACCTGGGCGAAGAGCTGGTGGAAGTAGTCGTAGAGCAGCCGAGGCTTGGTCGACAACGGCGAGATCGGGGTGTCGGTGCCCATCGAGCCGATCGGCTCGGCGCCGCTGCGGGCCATCGGGGCGAGCAGGATCTTCAGCTCCTCCTCGGAGTAGCCGAAGGTCTGCTGGCGGCGGCGTACCGAGTCGTGGGTGTAGACGACATGCTCGCGCGGCGGCAGGTCGCCCAGCTCGATCAGGCCGGCGTGCAGCCACTCGGCGTACGGCTCGGCGGCGGCGAGCTCCGTCTTGATCTCGTCGTCGGAGACGATCCGCCCGTTGACCGTGTCGACCAGGAACATCTTGCCCGGCTGGAGGCGGCCCTTGGCGACCACGGTGGCCGGGTCGAGGTCCAGTACGCCCGCCTCGCTGCCCAGCACGACCAGGCCGTCGGCGGTGCGCCACCAGCGGCCCGGGCGCAGCCCGTTGCGGTCCAGCACCGCGCCGACGACCTCGCCGTCGGTGAAGGCGACCGAGGCGGGGCCGTCCCACGGCTCCATCAGGCTGGCGTGGAAGCGGTAGAAGGCCCGCTTGTCCGGGCGCATGCCCGGGTCGTTCTCCCACGCCTCGGGGATCATCATCAACACCGCGTGCGGCAGGCTCCGCCCGGCCAGGTGCAGCAGCTCCAGGACCTCGTCGAAGTTCGCCGAGTCGGAGGCGCCCGGGGTGCAGACCGGGAAGATCCGCCGGATGTTGCCGGGGAGGTGCGGGCTGCGCAGCATCGACTCTCGCGCCTGCATCCAGTTCCGGTTGCCGCGAATCGTGTTGATCTCACCGTTGTGGGCGATGTACCGGTACGGGTGGGCCAGCGGCCAGGACGGGAAGGTGTTGGTGGAGAACCGGGAGTGCACCAGCGCGATGGCGCTGTCCATCCGCTCGTCGGTCAGCTCCGGGAAGTACTCCGGCAACTGGTCGGGGGTGAGCATGCCCTTCCAGGTCATGGTCCGCGACGACAGCGAGGGGAAGTACACCGGCACGCCCCGCTCGGCGGTCTCCCGCTCGGCCTGCTTGCGAACGCAGAAGGCCGCCCGGTCCAGGTCGAGACCGGTCAGCGGGGTGCCGGCCGGACCGGCCGGGGTGTCGGTGAGCCGGTGTGCGGCGAGGAAGAGCTGCCGGATACGGGGCATCGCCGCGAGGGCGGTCTCGCCCAGGCCGCTGGGGTCGGTCGGCACATCCCGCCAGCCGAGCACCTCGGCCCCCTCGACCAGGGCGTACTTCTCGACCACCTGCCGGGCGCGCGCCTCGACGGCGTCGTCGTCGGGCAGGAAGACCAGCCCGGTGGCGTACTGGCCGGCCGGCGGGAGCGGGAACTCCACCACCGCGCGCAGGAAGGCGTCCGGAACCTGGATCAGGATCCCCGCGCCGTCACCCGTGTTGTGCTCCGCGCCCCGCGCGCCCCGGTGGTCCAGGCGGCAGAGCGCACCGAGGCCGCCTGCCACCACCGCGTGGGAGCGCCGGCCGTGCAGATCCGCGACGAAGGCCACGCCACACGCGTCGTGCTCGTTCGCCGGGTCGTAGAGACCGGTCGGGGACGGGGCCGACTGCGGGCTGTGAGGGTACGGAAAGGCCACCGGGCCTCCTGTCGTCACTCAGGTTGGATCATGGTCGGGACGACGTCGGCCCTCAGCGGTCTATTGAGTCTACGTTAGGGCGGCCCTCGCAAGGCCAGTGCGGATTGATCACACCTTCCAGAGTCTGGGACGTGTAGTCTCGCGCGGTGGATGCCACCCAGCGCGACCTGTTCGTCCGGTTGGAACGGTTCTACGACGCGGTGCCCAGAGACGCCGCCCGTGGCGAGGAACACGGCGGTCTGGTGCTCTTCGTCCGCGAAGGCGCCGGCTGGCCGTTCTATGCCCGGCCCCGCCTCGACGCCGCCGCACCGCCGTCGCTGGCCGACGTGGCCACCGTCCGGGAACGGCAGCGCGAGCTGGGCCTGCCCGAGGCCCTCGAATGGGTGCACGAAAACACCCCGGACCTGCTCGCGGTCGCCCGCGCGGCCGGGCTGAAGGTCCTGGAGGCACCGCTGATGGTGCTCGACCCGGCCGCCCTGCCCGACCCGGGCACGCTCACCGACGTACCGGTGCGGCTGCTGGACCCCGACGCGCCCGGCTTCGCCGCCGACGTGGCTGCCCGGCGCGCGGTGGCGACGGTCGGTTTCAGCGCCGCCGGCACCGCCCGGGACGAGGCCGGGCCGGCCGCGCGGGACGCGGTCACGCCCGGCCTCGACGTGAGCGCGCTCGACGAGGAACGGGACCGGATCGCCGACGGCCGACGGCTGTCGGCGCTGGCCTGGACGCCCGAGCAGGGAGCCCTCGCCAGCGGGATGGCGATGCGGGTCGGCGATGTGGCCGAGATCGCCGGGGTGGCCACCCTGCCGGCCGCCCGCCGCCGGGGTTTGGGCGCGGCGGTCACCGCCGTCCTCGCCCGCGCACTGCTCGCCGCCGGCACCGACCTGGTCTTCCTCTCCGCAGGTAGTGAGGAGATCGCCCGGGTCTATCTGCGGGTCGGCTTCCGCCGCGTCGGCACCGCCTGTATCGCCGAACCCACCGCCCTCATCTGACC
>NZ_SMKN01000089.1 GCF_004348675.1 Micromonospora sp. KC606
GCCAGCCGTACGCGCAGCCGGCGGACCCGTACGCCCCACCGCCGCAGGCGCCGTACGGCCAGCCCACCCCCGGCCAGCCGTTCGGACAGCCGGCGGACCCGTACGCCCAGCAGCCCCCGGGCCTGCCGACGTACCCGGGCGCCGGGTACCCGCAGCCGGCCGGGCAGCAGAACACCCTCGGCCTGGTGTCGATGATCCTCGGCATCGTCTCGATTCCGATGCTCTGCTGCTTCTCCCTGGGCATCCCGGTCGGCATCGCCGCCGTGATCACCGGCTGGATGGGCAGGCAGAAGGCGGCCCAGGGGCTGGCCAGCAACGGCGGTCAGGCCAAGGCGGGGCTGATCTGCGGCGCGATCGCCGTCGCTCTGGGTGTGCTGGGACTCGTCGTCAACCTCGTCGTCGGTCTGGACATGCCGAGCCGGTTCTGAGCCCACACCGCGGCGGGCGCCTCCTCCCCGGGGCGCCCGCCGCGTTCTCCGGGCGGCCCTGGCACCGACGGCATACTGCGGCCAGGGTCAGCGGCGGCTCAGCAGCCTGCCGGCGGCGGCCCCGAGCAGCGACCCGACCGCCACCACGGCGGTCGCCACCAGACCCACCTGCCAGGGCACCGGGCCGATCTCGGCCAGCCGACCGCCGCCGAGCGAGCCACCGGAGGCTCCCGCGGCCAGGGCGACGAGCAGGCCCGCCACCGGGCCGGCGAGCGCCGCCGGAACGAGCAGCGCCGACCAGCGGGGCTCTGCCCGCTCGTCACCGGGCGCGCGCGACAGCCGGCGGGCGAGCAGCCAGCCGGCGGCCATGCCGGCCAGCACCGGCACCGCGAGCAGGGCAGCCCCGAGGCCGTCCACCGGGCCGCTGGGCAGGCCGGCGAGCAGCGGTACGGCCGGCAGCGCGCCCACCGTCACCTCGCTGGTGCGCACCGCCGTGCCGGTGCCGACGGCGAACCCGGGCCCGAGCAGGTAGGCGGTCGACCAGACCGTGGCGTTCGGCGCGTACGCGAGGCTGACCAGGGTGATCCCGGCCTGCCCGGCCACCCCGGTGCGGTACGCCCCGAGCATGTCGGCGGCGTCGCCCCCGCCGGTCGCCACGGCCAGCCCGGCCGCACCGGCTCCCGCACCGAACAGCAGCAGCCCGGCCACCAGCCCGGTCCGCACCGCGTCGCGCAGCGGCGCGGGCGCGTGCTCGGCGAGCAGACCGGCGACGCCGGTGGTGCGCACCGCCCCGACCAGGGCACCCAGCGCGCCGACGAGCGCGCACGTGAGCCCGGCGCGGACCGGGGACACCCGCAGGCCGCCGGAGCCGACCAGCAGCGCGGCGAGGACGCCGAGCGACGCGTACCCGACGCCGACGGCGACCGCGGCGGTGAGCGCCTGCCGGGGGGAGCGCCGGCCCCGCGCGCTCATGGCCCGGCTGACGTGCACGCCGGCGCGGATCAGCCGCCAGAACGCCAGCGCGCCCAGCGCCAACGGCACCAGGCCGAGTGGGCCGGCGGTGGTCTGCAACGGAACGCCGTGGCCGAGCAGCCAGCCGGCCAGCCCGGCGCGCAGCGCGCCGGGCACCGCGGCGGCGCCCTCGCTGAGCTGGGCCAACCCCAGCACCAGGGCGACCGGCAGGTACGACGTGACCGCGGCCCAGACGGCGGCGACCCCGGCCGCGACCGCGAGCGGCGCCCGGCCGGACCGCTCGGGGCGGCGGGGAGCGGGCACCCGGGAACCCGCCGTCTGCCGGCCGGACGGGCGGGAGTCGGCGGGGACGCCGGCGGCGGCACGGCGGGGCTGATCAGGGGTGACCGAGGACATCAGGTCTACTCTGGCACGCCGCACTGGTGTCGGCTGCCCGGTGGGGCCGCCCCGCCGCCGGCGAGTTCCCTGATCCACCGGTTCTGGGCCGCAATCCGGTCTAGCCTCGGCGCAGGACGCGACTGACGTCGCGGCACCGAGCGCTGGGAGGAAGCCGTGAACGCTCCGTACCCGCCGCCCCCGCCGCCTCCGGCGGCAGGGAGGGACCGCACCACGCTGTGGGGGATCCTCGGCATCGTCCTCGGCCTGATCTGCTGCGGCGTCCTGGGCATCGTCTTCGGCTACCTGTCGATCCGGGACGCCAAGCGGTTCGGGCAGTCACCGCTGCTCGGCTACCTGGCCATCGCCTTCGGCGTGATCAACATCATCGGCACCGCGATCTGGCGGGCCACCGGGACGTACCCGCTCTGGGACAACCGCTGAGGGGGCCGACCGTCACCGGTCGACCCCCTCGACGCTCCGTCCGCGCGACAGGCGGCTGGACCCAGCCACGTCCGCTCAGCGGCCGGACATGATCTCCCGCATCAGCCTGGCGGTCTCGGTCGGGGTCTTGCCGACCTTGACGCCGACGGCCTCCAGCGCCTCCTTCTTCGCCTCGGCGGTGCCCGCCGAGCCGGAGATGATGGCGCCCGCGTGGCCCATGGTCTTGCCGGGGGGCGCGGTGAAGCCGGCGATGTAGCCGACCACCGGCTTGGTGACGTTGGTCTTGATGAACTCGGCCGCCCGCTCCTCGGCGTCGCCGCCGATCTCACCGATCATCACGATGGCGTCGGTCTCCGGGTCGGCCTCGAACGCGGCGAGAGCGTCGATGTGGGTGGTCCCGATGATCGGGTCACCGCCGATGCCCACGCAGGTGGAGAAGCCGATGTCGCGCAGCTCGTACATCATCTGGTAGGTCAGCGTGCCGCTCTTGCTGACCAGGCCGATCCGGCCGGTGCCGGTGATGTCGGCCGGAATGATGCCGGCGTTGGAGGCGCCCGGCGACGCGATGCCGGGGCAGTTCGGGCCGATGATCCGGGTCTTGGATCCCTTGGCCACGTTGTACGCCCAGAACGAGGCGGTGTCGTGCACCGGCACGCCCTCGGTGATCACCACGGCGAGCGGGATCTCCGCGTCGATCGCCTCGACCACGGCGCCCTTGGTGAACTGCGGCGGCACGAAGATGACCGTGACGTCGGCCCCGGTCTCCTTCATCGCGTCCGCGACGGAGGCGAAGACCGGCAGCTCGGTGCCGTCGAAGTCGACCGTGGTGCCGGCCTTGCGCGGGTTCACGCCGCCGACGACGGTCGTGCCGGCGGCGAGCATCCGCCGGGTGTGCTTCATGCCCTCGGAACCGGTCATCCCCTGGACGATGACCTTCGAGTCCTTGGTCAGCCAGATAGCCATTGTCAGACCCCCGCAGCTGCCAGCTCGGCGGCCCGCTCGGCCGCGCCGTCCATGGTGTCGACCCGCTGGATCAGCGGGTTGTTCGCGCCGTCGAGGATCGCCCTACCGGCCTCGGCGTTGTTGCCGTCGAGCCGGACGACGAGCGGCTTGGTGGCCTGCTCGCCGCGCTGCTCCAGCAGGGCCAGGGCCTGGACGATGCCGTTGGCGACGGCGTCGCAGGCGGTGATGCCGCCGAAGACGTTGACGAAGACGCTCCTCACCGACGGGTCGGAGAGAACGATCTCCAGGCCGTTGGCCATCACCTCGGCGCTCGCGCCGCCGCCGATGTCGAGGAAGTTGGCCGGCTTGACGCCGCCGTGCCGCTCACCGGCGTACGCGACCACGTCGAGCGTCGACATGACCAGGCCCGCGCCGTTGCCGATGATGCCGACCTCGCCGTCGAGCTTGACGTAGTTGAGGTCCTTCTCCTTGGCGGCCTGCTCCAGCGGGTCCACGGTGGCCTGGTCGACCAGGGCCTCGTGGTCCGGGTGCCGGAAGCCGGCGTTCTCGTCGAGGCTGACCTTGGCGTCGAGCAGCAGCAGCTTGCCCTCGCCGGTCTTGGCCAGCGGGTTCACCTCGACCAGCGTGGCGTCCTCGGCGACGAAGGCCTTCCACAGGCCCACGGCGATCTCGACGACCTGGTCGGCGACCTCGGCCGGGAAGTTGGCGGCGGTCACGATCTCGCGGGCCTTCGCCTCGTCCACGCCCTCAACGGCGTCGATCGGGGCCTTCACGACCTTCTCGGGGGTCTCGGCCGCGACCTGCTCGATGTCCATGCCGCCGGCGACGCTGGCGATGCAGAGGAAGGTGCGGTTCGCCCGGTCGAGCAGGTAGGAGAAGTAGTATTCCTCGGCCACGTCCGCGGTCACGGTGATCATGACCTTGTGGACGGTGTGACCCTTGATGTCCATGCCGAGGATGTCGGTGGCCCGGGCCACCGTCTCCTCCGCGCCCTCGGCGAGCTTGACGCCGCCGGCCTTGCCTCGGCCGCCGACCTTCACCTGCGCCTTGACGACCACCCGACCGCCGAGGCGTTCGGCGATCGCGCGGGCCTCCTCCGGGGTAGTGGCGACGCCGCCGGCCAGCACGGGCAAACCGTGCCGCTCGAACAGGTCCCGCCCCTGGTACTCGTACAGGTCCACGATTGCGCGTCCCGTCCCGTCTCCGCGGCGCGCCGTCGCGCCGCCACCAGCGTTGTGGAAACTCCGTTGACGCCCGTCATCAGTTCAAACAGCCGTCGGCCGCAGCCTAGCGAGACGGGAACCGGCGGCAACCGAGCGGGTGCGTGGTGTGCGGTAATGCACAGCGTGCCGCGTGCGACGCGCCGGCGCCGGACGCCCGGCCGGGGCGGCCGCCCAAGATCCCGGAAATGGGGCGTAACCCCCTGGTACGGGCGTCGTTGAGTCTGATGTCGGAGCGCTGATGGCGCGACGACGGGAGCGGCCGATGCCCTGTCGGTCGAGGGGTGGCGGCGGGGCATCGTGCATAGAAGGGCCGGGCGTGTGAGGGGTGCGTCCGGCCCTTCCCCCTGCCCGCAACCTGTTCCGGGCCGCCCCGCCGCGCCGAAGGGCGCGTGCGAGCTGGCCGCCACCGTGGACCAGCCGCGGCGCACCCGGCCCCCGCACGCGGGCACACTCCCGGCGTGCCCGCCCGGCAGGCGAGATGTCAGGCGACGGCCTGGGCGACGTTCGCCCGGACCCACTCGACGATCGACCGGGTGGTCGCGCCCGGGGTGAAGATCTTCGCGACGCCGAGCTGCTCCAATTCGGGGATGTCGGCATTCGGGATGATGCCGCCACCGAAGACGACGATGTCCCGGGCGTCCCGCTCGGCGAGCAACTCCAGCACCCGTCGGAAGAGCGTCATGTGCGCGCCGGAGAGCACGGAGAGCCCGACGGCGGAGGCGTCCTCCTGGATGGCGGTCTCCACGATCTGCTCCGGTGTCTGGTGCAGACCGGTGTAGATGACCTCCATGCCGGCGTCGCGGAGAGCGCGGGCGACGACCTTGGCGCCGCGGTCATGGCCGTCGAGGCCCGGCTTGGCGACGACTACCCGGATACGAGAGCTCATCAGCGCACACCTTTCACGGGCTCCGCGGCTACCACCTGAACGAACGGTAACCCGACGGCAGGGGGGTGGGGAAACCGGCCCGTCACCCCTATCGCCCGAGCTCTCCGATCGGAAGCCGGACACCTCCGCCGAACGGTCACTATCCGCGACTTTCGGGCAGTGGGAGGGGCAGCCGTACGGCGTCTAGAGCTAGGACATTGACGGACGGAAAGGGACAGAAAGCCCCGCCGATTCGGCGCTTCCGCTTGTGACCGGGGCGGCGGGGGGCTAACGTGTCCACGGTTGTCATCAGGTCCACCGACGGGTGACGACGCCGCCAACGGACGTTCGACCGCACTTCACCGGACGGCCCGAATCGGCATCGGATCCCCGACAACGGAGGGTGTGCGTGCGCCAGCGCCTGTCGTCTGAGCCCGATAGATATCGTGGCCGCCGCCGTGTACCCACCCCCCCACGGAGCCGCTACGCGGCGGTGGTCACCACCGCCTTCGTGGGTGCCGGCATCGTCGCCCTCGGCGCGAACGCCCTCCCCGACAGCAAGAGCGTCAGCCCGTCGGTCCTCGACGAGCTGAAGCAGGCTTCGATCACCAGCCAGGACGCGGCAGCCCGCGCCGAGGCCGCCGATCGCGCCACCCGTGACACCGTCCGGGGCGGCAACGGGGCTTCCACCGAGTCGGATCCGTGGCTGCTGCCCCTACAGGGCTACGACTTCAACTCCCCCTACGGCATGCGTTGGGGGAAGCTGCACACCGGTATCGACCTCGTCGCGCCGGAGGGCACCCCGTTCGTCGCGATCCACTCCGGCACCGTCACCAAGGCCGGCTGGTTCGGCGGGTACGGCTACGCGGTGATCGTCCAGCACCCCGACGGCAGCGAGGCCATCTACGGCCACTCCTCGGAGGTCAGCGTCCGGGAGGGTCAGCAGGTCAAGGCCGGTGACCAGCTCGGCCTGGTGGGCAACACCGGCCACTCGTACGGCTCCCACCTGCACCTGGAGATCCATGTCAAGGGGGAGCCGCTGGACCCGGTGCCCTGGCTCCAGGAGCGCGGAGTGGACATCAAGCTGCAAGTCGAGGCATATTACAGCGAGGTAGCGGCGTCCTGACGCTCCGTATCGCCCGTTGACCGCCCGGATCGATCGATCCGGGCGGTTTTTCGTGCGCGCAAGTCAGCTACCTCACACCACGGAGTGTGAGTGACGCCACCGGATCGCTGATCAGAGATGCACGTACGAGCGGTGAGACAACCGCAAAGCGGGCGGCCCATCCCCGGCCGCTACGGCCAGCCGTCCGTACCGGTACCCACCGGCGGCCCGGGTGACACCCAGGATGGACGGGTCCCCCGCCCTCCTACTGTGTGAAGGTCCGCCGTGCAGGAAGACAGCAACACCCCGTACCCGACGACCGGTGCCGGACCGGCCCGGCACCGGCTGCGCAGGCGTCGCGGCGGCCGCGGCCTCGTCGTCGGCGCGGTCGCCCTGGTCGGCCTCGGCGTCGCCGGTGCCGTGACCGTCGCGTTCGACCCCGACGACACCCCCGCTGCGACCGCCGTGTCGCTCGACGCCCAGGCCCGCGCCGGCGCCGCCGACCGGGCCGACCGCTCCGCCCGGGAGACGACCGCGTCGGTGAGCCCACCGGCCACCCCGAGCCCGACGACGGCGAGCCCGAGCGCCAGCCCGTCGCCGACGGCGTCGAAGAAGGCCAGCCCGAGGCCCACCCCGAAGAAGACCAGCAAACCGGCGCCGAAGCCCAGACTGTCCTGGGTCATTCCGATGAAGGGCGCCCAGATCACCTCGTGCTACGGCCCGCGCGGAGGCACCCTGCACGCCGGCATCGACTTCGCGATGCCCGCCGGCACCCCGGTCCGTGCCGCCTTCGGTGGCACCGTCGAGAAGGCCGGCGACGTCGGCGACGGCTACGGCGTCTCCGTGGTGGTCAATCACGGCACCGGCTACCTGACCCACTACGCCCACCTGAGCACCGCGAAGGTGAGCGTCGGCGACCGGGTGGCTGCCGGCCAGATCATCGGCCTGGAGGGCTCCACCGGCGACTCCACCGGCCCACACCTGCACTTCGAGGTGCACCAGGGCCAGATGTGGAACCAGATCGACCCGGCACCGTTCCTGCGGGCGAGGGGCATCGATGTCGCCTGCTGACCGGCGTGTAGGTTCTCGATGAAGGTGCCGCTTTCTCATGGACACGTTGCCTGACATGTCGCCTGCGACACTTCCATGAGAAACCGCCCCGGGATGCTGCGGCAGGGCGTTCTATCTCGTCAGAATGCGGACGTCCGCGCTCGGCAGGTCCTTGGACCACCAGTGCGCAGACCGGCGGTAGACCGCGGGATCGCGATCCGCCAGGAACGCCTGCAAGCCCGCGGCTTCGGCGGCTAGTCCGCACCAGGCGTCGTCGGTCAGCCGGTGGAAGGCTGTCGCTTCGATGCCTCCCTCGACCGGGCGCCACACCCCGGCCACATAGCCGTCGACAAGCAGCGTTGGCAGGACGTCGCCGTTGCGGCGCAGGATCACCGGGCGGTACTCCGGTGGGATGACGCGGCTTCGATCGGCGTACGCGAGCAGGATGCTGTCCCACATCGGCAGCAGGCGCGGCGGGGCGACGGCGTCCTCGGCGGGACGGCGTCCGCCCGGGACGTCGAACAACGTTTCTCCGCCTGGGCCGGTCAACGTCTCGACCCTGCCGCCCAGCGCGCCGAGCGCGTCCCGCACCACGGACCGCCTGAGGATGGTGAACTGCGCGATGTCGGGCATCGAGGCGGGGCCGAATGCCGCCAGGTAGCGCAGGATCAGCCCCTGCAGGGCGTCGCCCCGGCTCTGCGCAGCCGACGTGGTTCGGGCGTTGAGGTACGACGCCGGCCTCTTGAACGACCACGGTCCGCCGGTTGGCGCGTGGTGCAGGGGCGCGTACGTTCGCAGCGCCCACCACACACCCTGCCTACGCTCCCCGAGTCGGGCGGCGAGCATCTCCTCGATCTCCGTGCCGGTGCGCGGCTGGCTGGTGAAGCTCGCCAGGTGGGGAAGCAGGGCGTCCGCTTCGGCGATGGACAACCCGCTGGCCGTGAAGCGGCGGTCGCCCAGGCGCGGGCCGCGCAGGTTGGGCAGCATCGCCGCGTGAAAGTACGGGTAGTCGTCGCCGTGCACGACGTGCAGTGTCAGGCGCATCAGTGTCGCCTTGACAAGGGTGCGCTCGGCGAAGGCGGTCGCGAGGGCTGCCGGGTCGAGATCGGCGACCCGGTTCCACAGGGCGAGGAACGGCGAAGCGGGCTCTTGTGCCTGGAGCGCGACGACGCGCTGTACGGCGTCGACGACGTTGACTGATTCTCGGCCTAGCAACATCTGCCGTCCGAGGGTTGCCCGGTTGAGCTGCCGTGCGCTGAGGCTCGTGCGCGCCGCCGCTGTGGCCATATACACCAGATCCTATGGAAGCCGTCAGGATCGGCCCCGCCGCCTCGCTGTCAGAGCTTGTCGATCGGGGCGTGTCGCAGCACAAGCCACATGGTCTGGTCGCCGAAGTCGATCTGCGCCCGGGCACCGGGGCCGTGCCCCTCCACGGCCAGCACCCGGCCCAGCCCGTAGCGCTGGTGGTTGACCCGGTCGCCGACCGCGACCTTCGGCCCCTGCGGCAGCTCGCTGGCGGTAGCCAACCGGCTGGCGTCCACCCCGAGCCGCTGGGCGAGCTGCGCCGCCTTCGGGGTGCCACCGACGAAGCCACCACGCCCGCCGGGTACGCGGTCCGCGCGGCCCCCGACGCCGCCGCCCCCACCGGCCCACGAGGTGTACGACCCTTCGGTGCGCTCCCAGCGGACCAGCTCGGGAGGCAGCTCCTCGAGGAACCGCGACGGCGGGTTGTAGGACGGCTGCCCCCAGGCGGACCGGGTGACCGCCCGGGACAGGTACAGCCGCTGCCGGGCCCGGGTGATGCCGACGTACGCCAACCGGCGCTCCTCCTCCAGCTCGCGGGTGTCGCCCAGCGAGCGCAGGTGCGGGAAGACGCCGTCCTCCAGGCCGGTCAGGAACACCACTGGGAACTCCAGGCCCTTGGCGGTGTGCAGCGTCATCAGGGTGACCACGCCCTGATGCGGCGCGGCGTCGTCCGCCTCGGCGCCGTCAGCCGTCGAGCCGGGCGGCGCAGGGACCTGGTCGGCGTCGGCGACCAGAGCGACCTGCTCCAGGAAGCCGGCGACGGTGGCCCGCTCCCCCTCCTCGGCGATCGCCTCGATCCGCTCGGTGTACTCCCGGGCGACGCTGACCAACTCCTGGAGGTTGTCCACCCGGCCGGCGTCCTGCGGGTCGAGGCTCTCCTCCAGCTCCGTCAGGTAGCCCGAACGGGTCAGCAGCGCCTCCAGCACCTCTTCGGGGGTGCCGGTCTCGGCCAGCTCACGGGCGCCGTCGAGCAGCGCGACGAAGTCGGCGATGCCGTTGGCGGCCCGGGTGGAGATGCCGGGAGCGTCCTTGGCCCGGCGCAGCGCCGCGCCGAAGGAGATGCGGTCCCGGCTGGACAACGCCTCCACACAGGCCTCGGCCCGGTCGCCGATGCCGCGTCGGGGGGTGTTGAGGACCCGGCGCAGGCTCACCGTGTCGTCGTCGTTGACCACCGCGCGCAGGTAGGCCAGCGCGTCGCGGACCTCCTTGCGCTCGTAGAAGCGCACCCCGCCGACCACCTTGTACGGCAGGCCGACCCGGATGAACACCTCCTCGAAGACCCGCGACTGGGCGTTGGTGCGGTAGAAGACCGCGACGTCCCCGGGGCGGGCCTCCCCGTCGTCGACCAGCCGGTCGATCTCCCGGGCCGCCCAGTCCGCCTCGGCGTGCTCGGTGTCGGCGACGTAGCCGACGATCCGCTCGCCGGCGCCGGCGTCGCTCCACAGCCGTTTCGGTTTCCGGGAGGTGTTGCGGTCGATGACCGCGTTGGCGGCGTTGAGGATGGTCTGCGTGGAGCGGTAGTTCTGCTCCAGCAGGATCGTCCGGGCGTCGGCGAAGTCCCGCTCGAACTCCAGGATGTTGCGGATCGTCGCGCCGCGAAACGCGTAGATCGACTGGTCGGCGTCGCCGACCACGCAGAGCTCGGCCGGCGCGATCCCCTCGGTGCCGGATACCAGCTCCTTGATCAGCACGTACTGGGCGTGGTTGGTGTCCTGGTACTCGTCGACCATCACGTGCCGGAACCGGCGGCGGTAGCTCTCCGCGACGTGCGGGTGCGACTGGAGCAGGTGCACCGTGGTCATGATCAGGTCGTCGAAGTCCAGCGCGTGCGCCTCGCGCAGCCGACGCTGGTAGAGCGTGTAGGCCTCGGCCAGCGCCCGCTCGTTGGGGCCCTTCGCCCGGGCCGCGAACGCCTCGGGGTCGACCAGCTCGTTCTTCAGGTTGGACACCTGGGCGGCCAGCCCACGCGCCGGGTACCGCTTCGGGTCCAGGTCCAGCTCGCGGGCGACCAGCTGCATCAGCCGGCGGGAGTCGTCGGCGTCGTAGATGGAGAACGTCGACTTGAGCCCGGCGTGCTCGTGCTCGGCACGGAGGATGCGCACGCAGGCGGAGTGGAACGTCGACACCCACATCAGCCGGGCGCGCGGGCCGACCAGGTTGGCCACCCGCTCCTTCATCTCCCCCGCGGCCTTGTTGGTGAAGGTGATCGCGATGATCTCGCCGGGGTGCACGTCCCGTGCGGCCAGCAGATAGGCGATCCGGTGGGTGAGCACCTTGGTCTTGCCCGAGCCCGCGCCGGCCACGATCAGCAGCGGCGAGCCGGCGTGGGTGACCGCATCCCGCTGCGGGCCGTTCAACCCCTCGACGAGTTGCTGCGGGTCGAGGTGCGCGACGGCGGAGCCCGGCCGGCGCGGCGGGGTCCGGGCAGGCTCGGGTGCGGGCGGGGACGCGGGGATGTCGAAGAGAGGATGCATCGCACGGCGAGTCTATGCCGCACCCCGGACACTTCCCGACCGCGCACGCCCGCGCCGGCCCGGTCACGTGCGGACTGAGACGAACCTGTCATGCTGTCGCCCCTGGTGTCTTCGTCCACGACCCGGGACGATGACGCGGAAACCCCCGACTACTCCCCCGTACACGACTTGGGAGAACAACCATGAGTCAACCGCGCTCGCGCGGTCGGGCCGTGCTGCGTCACCTCGCCGTACCCGCCCTCGCCCTGGCCGTCGTGGCCGGGCTGCCCGTCGCCGGCGGGTCCACGCCGCAGCCGGCCACCGCCGACGACACCGCCGGGCTCGTCCCGGTCGCCGTCTCCTACGCCAAGCCCGCCGGCCGCGAGGTCAAGGGCCAGTTCCTCAGCTACAACGACTTCCACGGCGCCATCGACCCGCCGGGCGGCAGCGGCGCCACGGTCAACGGCACCCCGGCCGGCGGCGTGGAATACCTCGCCACCTGGCTGAAGAAGCTGCGCGCCGAGGCGAAGGCCGAGGGACGGGTCACCACCACCGTCGGGGCCGGCGACCTGATCGGCGCCACCCCGCTGGTCAGCGCCGCCTTCCACGACGAGCCCACCATCGAGCTGATGGACGAGGTCGGGCTGGACATCAGCTCGGTCGGCAACCACGAGTTCGACGAGGGCGTCGACGAGCTGATCCGGATCAACAAGGGCGGCTGCCACCCGGTCGACGGTTGCCAGGACGGGGACGGCTTCGCCGGCGCGAAGTTCACCTACCTGGCGGCGAACACCATCAGCAAGAAGACGAAGCTGCCGATCCTGCCCCCGATCGACGTCCGCTTCGTCGGCGGCGTGCCGGTCGGTTTCGTCGGGGTCACCCTGGAGGGCACTTCGGGCATCGTCAACCCGGCCGGCATCAAGGACGTCACCTTCACCGACGAGGTGGAGACCGCCAACAAGTGGGGCGGTCTGCTGAAGCTCTTCGGCGTCAAGGCGATGGTGCTGCTGGTGCACGAGGGCGGCGCGCAGGCCGCCCCGCCGACCCTCCCCGGCGTCTCCGACTGCGCCAACTTCTCCGGCCCGATCGTGGACATCGTCAAGGGGCTGCGCCCCGAGTTCGGTGTGGTGGTCTCCGGGCACACCCACCGCTTCTACTCCTGCTCGCTGCCGAACTCCTCGGGTGCGCACAGCGTGGTCACCAGCGCCGGCAGCAACGGGCAGTTGGTCACCGACATCGACTACTCGCTGGACCGGCGCACCGGCCGGTTCACCAGCATCACCGCGAAGAACGTGATCGTGGAGAACGGGGTCCGCAACGCCGACGGCACCTGGCAGCAGACCGGCGGGGTCTTCGCCAGGAACCCGGAGCTGGTCGACCGGGGCGCCGAGGCGCTGGCCGACAAGTACCGCACGGCGGTCGCCCCGATCGCCAACCGGGTGGTCGGCAGGATCAACGCGGACATCGTCCGGGAAGCCCGGCCCAACGGGGAGAGCCCGATGGGTGACGTCATCGCCGACGCGCAGCTGGCGTACACGCGGGGCGACGGGGCGCAGATCGCGCTGATGAACCCGGGCGGCGTCCGGGCCTCCCTGTCGTACGCGACGTCGGCCGGCGGCGAGGCGCCGGGCGAGGTGACCTACGGCGAGGCGTTCACCGTCCAGCCGTTCAACAACCTCGTGGTCACCCAGACCCTCACCGGCGCCCAGCTCAAGAACGTGCTGGAGCAGCAGTTCGTCGGCTTCAACGGGCAGACCACCCAGCGGATCCTCCAGCCGTCGGCCGGGCTGACCTACTCGTACGACACCACCGCCCCGGCCGGCTCCCGGGTCAGCGCGCTGACGCTGGGCGGCACCCCGGTCGACCCGGCGGCCAGCTACCGGGTCACCACGAACGACTACCTCGCCAACGGCGGGGACGGGTTCACCGAGTTGCGGGCGGGCACCGGCCGCAGCACGGCCCCCGGCTTCGACGTGGACGCGCTGGTCGCCTACCTCGCCGCCGGCGAGCCGGTGGGACCGGGCCCGGCGGACCGGATCACCCGGCTGGGCTGACGCGATGTCGCACGGCCCCGGAGCCGCCGGGGCCGTGCGACATCCCACGGATTGGCGGATTCCTTGCGCCACCGCCCCGGTGGCCGGCATACTCGACGGCGTGTTCGGTCAGCGTTTCTACTTTTACTACGGCACCGGGAGTCCGGCTGCCGTAGGTCGCGCCTGATCAACCAGACCTACGAGAAAGCCCCGGGCTCCTGGAGCCCGGGGCTTTCTCCGTCCCGGGATCCCGACACCGGGCACGACGTCAGGAAGGTACGACCGATGATGACAGACGTGGTGGAGCAGAGCGGTGAGACGGCGGCCGGGCCGTCGGGAGCGGCCGACGGGAACACCGCGGCCCGCTTCGGGACCGAAGAGCCGGCCGCAGCGGCCCGCATCGCCGCGATCCGTGAGCGCATCGACGAGATCGACCGGACGTTGATCGAACTCTGGCAGGAGCGCGCCGAGCTTTCCCAGGAGGTCGGCGCCACCCGGATGGCCTCGGGCGGCACCCGGCTGGTGCTCTCCCGGGAGCGGGAGATCCTGGAGCGGTTCCGGGAGTCGCTCGGCGCGGACGGCACCCAACTGGCCCTGCTCCTGCTGCGCGCCGGCCGCGGCCCGCTCTGAGCGGTGACCCTGGGCCTCGCCGGGGTTCGGCCGGCGCGCAGGTCCGCGCGCCGGCGGACGCGGCCCGACGTGGCCCGCCCCAGCCCTTCGGGGTGTTCGGGTCCGGGCCGGAGACGGCGAACCGCCTGCCGGCCTCACACGGACGCCGACAGACGGTTTCGGGCAGCTCACGCCGGGTGGGTGGCGACGATCTCCCGCTTCTCGGCGAAGTGGCAGGCGCTCGGGTGGTCCGACCCCGGCCGGACCTCCAGCAGCGGCACCTGCTCGGCGCAGACGTCCTGCGCCTTCCAGCACCGGGTCCGGAACCGGCAGCCCGAGGGCGGGCTGATCGGGGACGGGACGTCACCGGTGAGCCGGATGATCGCCTTGCTCTCCCGCAGCGTCGGGTCCGGCACCGGCACCGCCGAGAGCAGCGCCTGCGTGTACGGGTGGGTCGGTCGCTCGTAGATCTCGTCCTCGGTGCCGATCTCCACGATCTTGCCGAGGTACATCACCGCGACCCGGTCGGAGAGGTGGCGCACCACCGACAGGTCGTGGGCGATGAAGACGTACGACAGGCCCAGCTCGTTCTGGAGCTTCTCCAGCAGGTTCATCACCTGCGACTGGATCGACACGTCCAGGGCCGAGACGGGCTCGTCGCAGATGATGACCTCCGGGCGCAGGGCGAGCGCCCGGGCGATGCCGATGCGCTGGCGCTGGCCGCCGGAGAACTGGTGCGGGTACCGGTTGATGTGCTCCGGGTTGAGGCCGACCAGGTCGAGCAGTTCCTTGACCTTGTCCCGGCGGCTGCCCTTCGGGGCCACGTCCGGGTGGATCTCGAACGGCTCGCCGATTAGGTCACCGACCGTCATCCGCGGATTCAGCGAGGTGTACGGATCCTGCATGACCATCTGGATCTGCCGGCGCAGCCGGCGCATCGCCCCCGCGGAGAGCGTGGCGACGTCCTGGCCCTTGAAGATGACGCTGCCGGCGGTGGGCTTCTCCAGGCTCATCAGCACCCGGCTGAGGGTCGACTTGCCACAGCCCGACTCGCCCACCACGCCGAGCGTCTCGCCGGCCCTGAGGTCGAAGGAGACGCCGTCGACGGCCTTGACGTGCCCGACGGTCTTCTTGAACACGATCCCCTGGGTGACGGGGTAGTGCTTGACCAGGTCACGGACTTCGAGGATGTTCTCAGTCACGGTTCACCAGCTCCTCGGCGAAGTGGCAGGCGCTCGCCCGGCCGGCGCCGATCTGCAGCAGCGGCGGAATCTTCTCGCGGCACACCGGCTGCGCCATCGGGCAGCGCGGATTGAACGGGCAGCCCGGCGGGATGTTCATCAGGTTCGGCGGGAGGCCCTTGATCGTACGGAGCTGCTGCCCCTTCTCGTCCAGCCGCGGGATCGAGTCGAGCAGGCCGAGGGTGTAGGGGTGCGCCGGCTTGGCGTACAGGTCGTAGACGTCGGCTTCCTCGACGATCCGGCCGGCGTACATGACCGCGATCCGGTCCGCGACGTCGGCCACCACGCCGAGGTCGTGGGTGATCAGAATCAGGCCCATCCGCCGCTCCCGCTGGAGCTCGCCGAGCAGGTCCATGATCTGGGCCTGCACGGTTACGTCCAGCGCGGTGGTCGGCTCGTCGGCGATCAGCACCTCGGGGTCGAGCGCCAGCGACATCGCGATCATGGCACGCTGCCGCATACCGCCGGAGAACTGGTGCGGGTAGTTGCTGAACCGGCCCTTGGCGTTCGGGATCTTGACCTGGTCGAGCATCTCGATCGCGCGCTTCTTGGCGTCCGCGCGGCTCATGCCGCGCCGGATCCGGAACTGCTCGGCGATCTGGAACCCGACGGTGAAGACCGGGTTCAGCGCGGAGAGCGAGTCCTGGAAGATCATCGCGATGCCTTCGCCGCGGATGCGGCGGCGCTCCTCGGCGGACATGGTGAGCATGTCCTTGCCGTGGAAGCGGACCTGCCCGCCGGTGACGAAGCCCGGCGGCATGTCCAGGATGCCCATGACGGTCTGCGCGGTGACGCTCTTGCCGGAGCCGGACTCGCCGAGCACGGCGAGGGTCTCCCCCGCGTCGACGTGGTACGTGACCCCGTTGATGACCTTGGCGACGCCGTCCCGGGTGCGGAACTCCACCCGCAGGTCGTCGACCTCGAGCAGCCGGCCGGAGGGGCGGCCGGATCCGTCGGCGCCGGGTGCGCTCTGCTCGGACACGAGAATGTCGGACAACTCAGTCCCCTATCGGAGCTTCGGGTCGAGGGCCTCGCGGACGGCCTCACCGAGCATGACGAAGCTCAGTACGGCGGTCACGAGGAACGCGGCGGGGAGGAAGACCAGGCCCGGCGCGACCCGGATGTAGTTCTGCCCTTCGCTGATCATGATGCCCCAGGACACCACCGGGCTCTTCAGGCCGACGCCCAGGAAGGAGAGCGTCGCCTCGGCGCCGATGAACGAGCCGACCATGATCGTGGAGTAGACCAGCAGCGGCGCGAGGCAGTTCGGCAGCAGGTGCTTGAAAATGATCCGGCTGGTGCTGGCGCCCATGGCCCGGGCCGCGACGATGTAGTCGGCCTCCTTGGTGGCCAGCACCGAGGAGCGCATCAGTCGCATGATGACCGGCCAGGTCAGGATCACCAGCGAGGCGATCACCAGCCCCATGATCTTGACCGTGCTGTTGTTGCTGCCAGTGTTGTTGAAGGTGGTCAGGATCACGATGGCGCCGAGCACGAACGGCAGGCCGAAGAACACGTCGGCGATGCGGGAGAGCAGCGCGTCGACCCAGCCGCCCCGGTAGCCGGAGACGATGCCCATCAGGCCGCCGAAGAGCATGGTGCCGAGCACCGAGAGCAGCGCCACCAGGATCGAGGCGCGGGCGCCGTAGATGACCCGGGCGTAGACGTCCCTGCCCTGGATGTCGTAGCCGAACCAGGCCTGCGCCGAGGGCTTCTCCAGGCTGTGGGTGAGCGAGCCGTTGACCGCGTCACCGGAGGTGAACAGCCAGGGGAAGGCCGCCATCACCACGAAGAGCAAAATGATCGCCGAGGAGATCCAGAACAGCGGCTTGCGGCGCAGGTCATGCCAGGCGTCACCGAGCAGGCCGCGCGGCTTCTCCTTGCGGGCGCTCTCCGGCAGGCCGGCGTCGGCGGGCGCACCGATCTCGGTCGGCTGTTCCGGCCGGGGGGTGCTCACGATCGAGGCGGCGGAGGGGTCACTCATAGCGGATCCTCGGGTCCAGGGCGGCGTAGAGCAGGTCGACCAGCAGGTTCATCAGCAGGTAGACCAGCACCAGCACCACCACGATGGAGACAACGGTAGCGCTCTCCTTGGTGACGATCGACCGGTAGACCTGCCGCCCGATGCCGTTGATGCCGAAGATGCCCTCGGTGACGATCGCGCCGCCCATCAGCGCACCGAGGTCGGTGCCGAGCAGGGTGACCACCGGGATCAGCGAGTTGCGCAGCAGGTGCACCCCGACCACCCGGCGCATCGGCAGACCCTTGGCGATCGCGGTCCGGACGTAGTCGGCCCGCCGGTTCTCGGCGATGCTCGTCCGGGCCACCCGGGCGATGTAGGCCATCGAGGCGCTGCCCAGCACGAAACCCGGGATGATCAGCTCGGAGAACGGCATCGCGCTGGAGACGGTGGGCCGGACGATCCCCCACTGCACACCGAACAGCCACTGGAGCACGAAGCCGACCACGAAGACCGGCAGCGCGATCAGGAACAGCGTCGAGACCAGGACCAGATTGTCCAGGAAACCGTTGCGGCGCAGACCGCTCAACACGCCGGCGGTGAGGCCGATCACGGCCTCGATGGTCAGGGCCACGACGGCCAGCTTCAGCGTGTTCGGGTACGCGGTGGCGATGATGTCGTTGATCGACAGACCGCTGTACGTGGTACCGAAGTCCCCCTGTAGGAGATTCTTCATGTACATGGCGTACTGCACGAAGACGTTCTCGTCGAGGTGGTACTTCGCCGTCATCGTCGCGACGTACGCGTCCGGGCAGGGCTTCTCGCCGCACTTGCCGGCGAACGGGTCGCCGGGCACCGACCAGACCAGCCAGTAGATCAGGAACGTGGTGCCGAGAAACACCGGCACGAGTTGGAGCAGCCGTCTCACGAGATAACGGCCCATGGGGTGGTCCTCCAGACAGGGAGCGCGTCGGCGTCCGACGAACTGGGGCAGCGTTGGCGAGGGCGGGTGATGGTGTCACCCGCTCGCGGAACGGCCCCGGGCCGGGCCCACCGGATGTGGCGGACCCGACCCGGGGTCAGTCAGACCGTTCGGATCAGAGCTCGACCGAGGAGAGGTCGATCTCACCGACGTTGGTCACCTCGAGCTTCTTGATCTTCTCCGAGTGGCCGACCTGCAGGCCGTAGAAGTAGACCGGAATGCTCGGGACGTCCTCGTCGACGATCTTCAGCGCCTCGGCGAACTTGGCGTGCGAGGCCTCCAGGCTCGGGGCACCGCTCGCCTCCTTGGCCAGCGCGTCGACCTGCGGGTTGCTGTACAGGCCGTCGTTGGAGGAGCCGCCCTTCACGTAGAGCGGGTTCACCCAGTTCTCGACGTCCGGGTAGTCCTGCTGCCAGGCGGCACGGTACGGGCCGTTCATCTTGCGGGCGTTGATGTTCTGCCGGAAGACCGCGAAGGTCGGCACGCCCTCGGCGCGGGCCGCGATGCCGAGGTTGGTCTTCACCTGCTGCGCGACGGCCTCCATCCAGTCCTTGTGGCTGGAGTCGGCGTTGTAGTAGAAGACCATCTCGCCCTGGAAGCCACCGGCCTCCTGGAGCAGCTGCTTGGCCTGGGCCACGTCGAACTTGCAGGCGGTGCAGTTGCCCTGCGGGGCGCCCGGGGTGAGCGGGTTGGCCCAGCTGTCGGCCGGCTTACGGGTGCCGAAGAAGATCTTGTCGGAGATCTCCTGCCGGTTGACCGACAGCGAGACGGCCTTGCGCAGCTTCGGGTTGGCGAAGCGCTTGTCGTAGATCGGGAACGCGATGAAGGCGGTCGCCGGGACGACGGTGGACAGTGCCCGGTCGCCCAGGTCGGTCTTGTACTTGTCACCGGCGAGCGCCGAGGTGGGGATCGGCTCCAGGTAGTCGAGGTTGCCCGACAGCAGATCGACGTAGGCCGCGTCCTCGTTCTGGTAGAGCTTGACGGTGACGTCCTTGATCTTCACCTTGTCGCGCAGGGTGTAGTCGTCGAAGCGGGTGAGCTTGATGGCGACGTTGTCTTCCCACGACACGAACTTGACCGGGCCGTTGCCGATCGGCTTCTTGCCGAACTCCTCCGGCTTCTGGGTGAAGAAGGCGTCCGGCAGCGGCATGAAGGCGCTGTAGCCGAGCTTGGTCGGGAACACCGCGGTCGGCGCGCCGAGGGTGACCTCGAAGGTCTGGTCGTCGATGACCTTCAGGCCGGACATCTTGTCGGCCTTCGGGGCCGGCGCCTTCTGCGGGCCGTCGTCGTCCGGGTCCTGGGTGGCGACGTCGCCGTAGCCGGCGATGTCGGCGAAGAAGCTGCTGTTGGCCGCGCCGTTCGGCGAGTGGGCGGCCCAGTTCCAGGCGTCGACGAAGTTCTTCGCCTTCACCTCGGTACCGTCGTGGAACTTGGTACCCGCCTTGATCTTGATGGTGAAGACCTTCGAGTCCGTGGTGTCGATGGACTCGGCCAGCGCGTTGCGCGGGGCGCTTCCGTCGTTCGGGTACTCGACGAGACCCGTCCACAGGTTGTCGATGATCTTGCCGCCACCGGTCTCGGTGGTGTTGGCCGGAACCAGCGGGTTCTCGGGCTGGACGCCGTTGATGACGATCGCGCCGTCCTGGGTGGCGGCAGCGTCGCCATTCTTGCTGTCGCTGTTCGAGCAACCGCTGACGACCAACGCGGCGGCCATGCCGGCCGCGATGGCGCCACTCGCCCGCTTCGAGACTCTCATTCCGAGGGGCCTCCTCTTTCTAACCTGGTTCCGTCGTGGGTTTCACGCACGTGTGGGGGTGACACCGCCGGGGACCTCGTGTCTCAGGCCACCGGTTACCGCAGAGGAAATCGGGACACCCCAGGGGGACCGATCCGCCGGGCCACCACACCCCCGCGTCCGACTCCGCGCAGGCTCGACGGCCACGAGCCGCATGAGGGGCGGCGCCGTGGCCGGCGGACGTACGGGTGCCTCGCGCCAGGGATGAGGTGCTGCCACTGTGACACCCACCGGCCCATTGCGTGAAGGTGCCGTTATCAAGACGTTAGTTGCCCGCCACGTTGCCGATACTTCGGAAAAGATCACCAACTGCCCCGAGTCGTGCCCTGCTGAGCAGGTCGGGCAACGGGACCGCCGGTGCGTCCGGCCCCGGAAGACTCAGCGGTGAGCCGCTCCGCCGCCATGCCGGCCACGCCCCAACTCCCGCCGAACGTTGACCGTTTCCGCCCATCCGGACGATGCCGGCTCCGACTGGCCGGGAGGCATCACAACCGGGTGGAGGATGGCATCCGAGATCGTACCCGACCGTCAGCCCGGTGCCGACTGCCGGTGCACACCCGGATCGAGGAGGCTTCGCCCTCCCCGAGTTGATCTCTTTTCAGCCACGCCGCCGTCTCGGCGGGTATTTCCGTTTCCTCCCGCGCCGTCACACCAGCCGGCGGTCCGCCGCCCAGCGGGACAACTCGTACCGGTTGGACATCTGCAGCTTGCGCAGGACGTTGGAGACGTGCGTCTCGACCGTCTTGATCGAGATGAACAGCTCCTTGGCGATCTCCTTGTACGCGTACCCCCGGGCGAGCAGGCGCAGCACCTCCCGCTCCCGGTTGGTGAGCTGGTCCAGCTCCGGATCGGCGACCGGCGCGTCCGGCCGGGCCGCGAAGGCGTCCAGCACGAACCCGGCCAGCCGGGGGCTGAACACCGCGTCCCCGTCCGCCACCCGGCGGATCGCCGCGGTCAACTCGTCCGGGGAGATGGTCTTGGTGACGTACCCCCGAGCGCCGGCCCGGATCAGCCCGATCACGTCCTCGGCCGCGTCCGAGACGCTCAACGCCAGGAACCTGACCTGCGGGTGGGTACGCCGCATCGCGTCCAGCACCGCGCGCCCCCCGCCGTCGGGCATGTGCACGTCGAGCAGCACCACGTCGGGCTGGAGCACGGCGATCCGGGTGACCGCCTCGGCGACCGTGCTGGCCTCCCCCACGACCTCGACGTGCGCGCCCAACTCCGCCCGTACGCCGGCCCGGAACATGGCGTGGTCGTCGACGAGGAAGACCCGCAGCCGCCCGCCCGGGGCGTCCGCCCCCTCGACCGGTTCCATCGACTGCTCCGCCATGGTCATCTGTCCCTTTCCGCCGTGGAGCCGGTGCCGCTGATCGGCAGGATCAGTCGGACCTCGGTCCCCTCACCCGGCCCGGAGCGGATCTCCGCCCGGCCACCGTGCCGCTTCATCCGCCCGACGATCGATCCCCGTACGCCGTGTCGGTGATCCTCCACGGTATCCGGGTCGAAACCCTTGCCCCGGTCGCGGACGAAGACGCTCACCTGCTCCGGCTCCACCTCGGCGTAGAGGGACACCGTCGCCACCTGAGCGTGCCGGGCCGCGTTCACCAGCGCCTCCCGGGCCGCCGCGACCAGCGCCCCGACCCGCTCGTCGGTCTCCCGGTCGCCCACCACCACCGTCTCCACGGTGATGGCGAAGGTGTCCTCCACCTCGGCGGCGGCCTGCTCCAGGGCGGCAGCGAACCGCTCGCTGGGCGAGCCGGTGGGCTTGTAGAGCCAGTTACGCAACGATCGTTCCTGGCCCCGGGCCAGCCGCTGCACCGTCTTGACATCGGTGGCGTTACGCTGGATCAGGGCCAGGGTGTGCAGCACCTGGTCGTGCACCATGGCGGCCAGCTCGGCCCGCTCCTGCTCCCGGATGCGGCCCACCCGCTCGGAGCGCAGCTGGTTCCACGTCCGCCACAGCACGGGCCCGGCCACCACCCCGACCCCGGCCAGCCCGACCAGCGCGAAGATCACGCCGTTGACCACCGCGTCGACGTTCTGCACCGGGGAGTACACCGCCGCCACGCCGATGATGCCGACCGCGACCAGCAGCCCGCCGCCGGCGTACCGGAGCACGAAGGACCGCCGGTCGCTCTCCTCCACCACCGCGCCCAGCCAGGGCACCGGCATCGCGTCGCCCCAGTGTCGGCGGCGTTCCGGCGCGGACTGGTGCCAGATCACCCCGGCGCCCACCGCGATGATCGCAACCAGCCACCCGGCGGTGCCCGTGGCGCCGACCGAGTCGAAGAGCATCACCTGAACCAGCAGCACACCCAGCCCGATCAGCACGAAGGGCAGCAGCTGGGCGGGATCCCGGCGGGGCGGCGTGGCGGTGTCTCCGGGGCGCAGCGGCACCACCGCCCAGAACGCCGCGTACAGCAGCAGCCCCAGGCCGCTGAGCCCGAGCAGGACCATGAACGCGACCCGTACCCGCAGGACCGGGATGCCGAGGTGGTCGGCGATGCCCGCGGCCACGCCGGCGGCCAACCGGTGTTCGGGCGCCCGGTAGAGACGGGGTGGCGGCGTCACGGTGCTGATCGGAGGCTCCTGGTGACAAGGTGTCTCGGCAGGGACGCCGGTAGGTTTTCGGCGCCGGTCCGATCGTCACACGGCGTGCCGCCCCACCACCACGGGGACGCCCCCGACATCCGCGCCCCGGGGATCTCAGGGTGGGGTCAGGGT
>NZ_SMKN01000008.1 GCF_004348675.1 Micromonospora sp. KC606
GGTCACCCTCCGTCTCGCGGGCCCACCCCGCCCTCGCACCGACCGGGAGGAGCCGGTGGCTGTTCACTCCGCGAGCGTTTCGCCGCCACGCACCGTGAGCAAGGAAGCCATGCCCTCACGGGCCGGACTGCCGACGCACGTTCGCCGAGGTGGTGAGGCGGTCGGGCGGCGGGACTGGAGTCAGGCCACGCCGGTGGGGCGGAACTGGACGCTGACGCGGGGACCGACCGGGCGGGTGGTCTTGGGGACGGCGTGCTCCCAGGTGCGTTGGCAGGAGCCGCCCATCACCACAAGGTCGCCGTGGCCGAGCGGGAACCGCAGGGTGTCGCCGCCGTCGCGCGGGCGCAGCAGCAGCGGGCGGGGCGAGCCGAACGACACGATGGCGACCATCGTGTCGTTGTACGCGCCCCGGCCCAGCGTGTCGCCGTGCCAGGCGACGCTGTCCCGCCCGTCGCGGTAGAGGCACATGCCGGCGGTCACGAACGGCTCGCCCAGCTCGGGTGCGTAGTGGGCGGTCAGCGCCGCCCGTGCCTCGGTCAGCATCGGGTGCGGCAGCGGGCGGCCCGGCCCATACCAGCAGAGCAGGCGGGGGACGTCGACCTGGCTGTCGTACATGGTGCGGCGCTCGGCCCGCCAGGGGATCTTCGCCAGCAGCGTGTCGAGCACCGCGTCGGAGCCGCGCACCCAGCCGGGGAGGTGGTCCACCCAGGCGCCCCGGATGAGGGTGTGCCGGCGCACCGCCCCCCGCAACGGGCCGAGGGTCGGCCCGGCGTCGCTGAGGTCGAGTATCGACGGCTGGAAGGCGGCCACGCCGCCACTCTATCAGCGGTTTAGCACAGACGTACGAGAGAGTAGGGCGTCGGTGACCCGGGCCCGGCCCCGCCCGTCGACAGCGGACCAGCCCTGCGCGGAGAGCGCGGCCCGCCGCCGGGGCGAGGCGAGCAGGCCGCGCAGGACCCGGGCGGCCAGCGCCCGGGCCGACCGCCCGGCCATCCCCGGCGCGGTCAGCTCCGGCAACTCGCCAAGCCCGGCGGCGAGCCCGTGCGCCACCACCCGACGGTACGACTCGCGCTGGTTGTCCACCACGCACACCAGCGCGGACGGCGCCCCGAGGCAGCACAGCTCCCAGGTCGAGGTGCCGGCGGCGCTGACCACCAGGTCGGCTGCCCGGATCAGCGCGGGCAGCTTGTCGGTCGGCGGGACGAGCCGGAGGGTCTGCCCTCGGCCGGGAGTGAGTTCGGCCAGCTCGGCCTCGATCGTCGGCCGGGCCGCCACCACGGTCAGCTCCACCGGGTGCCCGGTGTCGAGCAGCACCCGGGTCAGCACCGGGGCCGCGCCCACCGCGTCGGTGCCGCCGAAGAAGGCCAGCACCCGGGGCCGTCCCACCGGGGTGGCCGGGCGGGGCGCCGCCGGCCGGGCGGCGATCACGGAGTCGCGCAGCAGCGCGTACCGGGTGCCGGCCAGCAGCCGGCCCTCGCCGCTGACCGCACCCCCACCCCCGCCGCCCGGCGCGTCCGCGCCGAAGTTCTGGTCCAGGTAGAGGTCGGCGTCCTGACCTCGGGTGTCCCCGTCGACGATCGCCAGGGTCACCACGCCGGCCGCCCGCAACGCTCCCGCGCCGGCCGGGTCCAGTTCGTACGAGTCGAGCACCATCGCGTCGAGCCGGTGCTCCCGGGCCGCCGCGACCAGTCCCGCCGGGGTGTCCGGGCCGGGGTGCAGGGGGATGCGCCGTGCGGTGAGCTGGTCCGCCGCCCAGCCGACCCCCTCGACCGTGCCGAACAGCGAGACGGCGGCGCCCCGGGCCAGGAACTCCTCACCGAGGGCCAGGCAGCGCACCAGGTGCCCGACGCCGCGTCGCGGCCCGGCGTCGCAGCGTAGTCCGATCCGGGGCAGGCTCAGGACTCCTCCAGCCGTTTCTGCCGCACGTCGGCGTTGAGGGCGCGCAGGGCGGGCTGCCCGTGCAGCCAGTCGGCGAGCTTGGCCAACGGGACACTGACGTCGCCGAAGTGGTCGGTCACCGCACGCACCAGCGCCCAGTCCCGTTCGGTGTCCAGGGTCAGCCGCAGGTCCGAGCGGTCCGGCGCGAGGGTCACCCCGAGCACCCGGAACAGCTCCGGATGGGTGTAGGCGTACGAGGTCACGTGCACCCGGTGGTGATCGGTGGCGAGCCGGTCCAGGGTACGCAGCGCGTCCGCCCGGATGATCTCCACGTCCAGCCCGCGGGGGAGCGTACGGGCGATCGACGTGCTGGCGTAGTCCAACCCGGGCACCGCCCGGTAGACCGACGCGACCAGCGCCACGATCTCCGGGTCGAGCAGCGGGCAGTCCGCGGTGAACCGCATGACGGCGTCACCGGGGTGGGCGGCCAGGGCCCCGACGAACCGGGCCAGCACGTCGTCGACCGGCCCCCGGTGCCAGGGCACGTCCAGTCGGCGGCACTCAGCCACCACCGCGTCGTCGACCGGGTCGGTGCTGGTCGCCACGACCAGGTCGGTCAACACGCCGCTGTCCCGGGCGGCCCGCACCACCCGGCCGAGGACGCTGCGCCCGGCCAACGGACGCAGCACCTTGCCGGGCAGCCGGGACGAGCCCATCCTGGCCTGCACGATCCCCACGATCCGGGTGGTGTTCCCCGGGCCGCGGGTGTCCCGGTCGACCGGTCCCCTGTCACCCGCCGGGCCGACGGTCCCCGGGGCCGTGCCCGCCGGTCCGGCGGCGACGTTCGGGACGAACTCGTTCACTGCTGCTCCTGATCCGGCCGGCGCTGGTTGAGCGCGGCGGTGGCCCGGCGCTTGGCAGCCCGCGCGCCCCGCTTGGCCAGCCGGGCGGGAGTGATCGCCAACCGGCCCACCCGGTAGCTCAGCGAACCGCTGAGCAGGTTGATGGTCGCGTCGGCGCGGCGCAGCGCCCGTTCCCGGGAGGTCAGCAGCTCCTCGGTCCACTTCAGCAGCGCCGAGAGTCGGGTCATCTCCTCGCGCTGGCGCAGCCACGCCTCCCGTAGCTGCTGGTAGCTGCGCGGCCCGGCCGGCGGGTCGGTCGGGGAGACCGCGCGCAGCTCGTCGGCGAGGCGTACCCGCCCCTCGGCGTCGAGACCCCGCAGCGCGGCGGTTATCGCGGCCTCCGCCTCGACGGCGGCGGCCACGGTCGCCCGGGACAGGTCACGCCCGGCGACGCCACCGAGCACCACGGTCAGCCCGGCAACGTCCAGGGTGGACGCCCACGGGTGGGCGTACCCGCCGGTCAGCAGCGCGGCGGCGAAGCGCCACAGAGAGCGGGCCAGCGCCACGTCCAGCTCCAGCGGCGCGGTGGCCTGCCAGCTCGGGTCGAGGACGGCGAACTCGTCGCCGACCACCACCACGTTGTCCGTCCCGGCGAGGGCGGTGGCGCCGGCCAGCCGGCCGTCGGCGTCGGCCTGCGCGGCGAGCCAGGTGGCGTACCCGCGCAGCAGGTGGCGCAGGGTGTGCAGGTCGCGGCGCAGGCAGGCGTCGAGCAGCAGGGTACGCAGCAGCCGTCCCTCGGGCACCGGCCCGTGCAGGGCGGCCACGTCCCGGTGGGCCACCTCCCGGGAGGCGAAGGGTGCGGCTTCGGACCGGGGCGTCGCACCGCCGGCCCACCACCGCCAGCCGTCCGCCCCGGCGTGCACCTCGACCACCCCGACGCCCGGCGGCCCGGTCTGCACCAGCGCCACCGGCAGGTCGGCCCGCCCGCCGGCGACCGTGCCCGAATCCACCGGTCCGCCGGCGACCGCGCCGGACACTGCCGCGCTGTCGGGGCCGGCGTCGGCGGTGACCGCGCCCGGCTGGGCCGGCGCCCGGTCGTCCGTGGCCACGCCGGCGGGGCGATGGGCGAGCAGCAGCCAGCCCGGGGCGAGCGCCGAGCCGAGCCCGGCGTGCAGCGCGTCCACGGCCAACCGGGCCGGGTCCTGGAGCACCGTCGCTCCCGGGTCGCCCGCGCAGGCCCCGTGCAGCATCGCGTCGAACAGTCCGGAGGTGGCCCGCCGGTCCAGCTCGTCGGCGGCGACCAGCACCGTCGGGGCGTCCGGGTCGGGGTACGCGGCGAAGCCGGCCTCCGGTCGCAGTCCGGCGCTCGCCAGCCGGGCCCGGGCCTGTGCCGGGTTGGCGGGCCGGCCGGCGTCCAGCACCCCGCCGACGGACCAGGCCCGGTCGGAGCGGTCGACGTACCAGGGGGAGACGGCGACCAGTCGGTGCACGCCGAGCGGGTTGTCCACCCGCAGCAGCAGCGTCCCGCCGGGGGCCACCGCCGTGACCAGCCGGGCCAGCACGCCGTCCCAGCCCAGCCGGTGACCCTCCACCGACTCCACGGCGTCCAGTCCGGCGGCGGCGACCACCACGTCCCACTGTTCGTCGTCGGGCAGGCCGGCCGGTCCGCCGACCACCACCCGGGCGCCCCGGTCGGCCAGCACCACCCCGTCGGGGTGGCTCCGCAGCAGGCAGGTCACCGCCGCGTGGGCCAGCCGGGCCAACAGGGCGGGGTCGTGCGGCCCGGCGAGCAGCACCCGGGCGCCGGCGGGCACGAGCCGGGCCAGCAGCGCCGCCAACGGGCCGCCCTCGGCCAGCCGGCGTTCCGGCAGGTCCGACCAGGCCAGCATCTCCCCGCCCGGCAGGGCGACCCGGGGCGCGGTCTCAGTCGTCAACGTCGTCCTCCTGGAGGTTCGCCCACCCGAGCAGCTCGCGCAGCTCGGCCGGCGTACAGCGGTGGTCGGTGCCCAGTTCGGCGCGGGCGATCTCCACGGCGGTGGTCTGGTCGACCGACTCGCCGTGCAGCTCCGGCCACTGGCGGCGGATGCGTGCGGTGCCGCCGAAGGTGGGGTCCTCGTCGGACAGGATCATCGGGTCGCCGTAGACGGCGGGCTCGCAGCCGGCGGCGATGCCGTAGAAGATCGCGCTGGTGAGCCGGTTGGAGGCGACCCGCCGGTGCCGGCGCAGCTCGGAGAGCTGCTTGTCGAGGAAGAACGGGTCGGTGTCCTTCCACCAGTGACCCCGGTAGCCGTGGCAGATCACCCGGAAGCCGGCGTTCTCGTAGAGCCGGCGCACCCGGCGCATGCCGTACTCGTGCCAGTAGAGGCAGATTGTCACCGGCCCCGGCTCGGTGGCCTGGATCCGGGCGATCAACTCCTTGTGGTCGCCCTTGACGTGCTGGCCCTCCCAGCCGTGGAACGGGTACCAGATGGTGCCCTCCCGGTGCGGCTCCGGGGGGTCGTCGCGGCGCAGGTCCAGCAGGTACGCGAAGGGCGCGCCGATGGTGACGACGTTGCGTCGCCCCACCGACCAGGCCCGCCGGCGGGTCTGGTCGGACCAGAGCAGGCTCGGGGTGCGTTCGGCGTACGGGTGGCCGGGGGCGAGCCCGTCGCCGATGTTCCAGCCGTGCTGGACGTACCCGTTGATCCGGGGTGGGTGCCCGTCGCCCAGCCCGCAGTAGCGCGCCAGCACATGGGCGTGCCCGTAGAAGTGGTTCGCGTGGTGCATCGGTACCCCGTCAGGCGGCGGGACGCACGGGTACGCCGCGCAGGGCGGCGCGGAACGCGTCGATCACGCGGTCCTGGTCGGCGTCGGTGAGGGTCGGGAAGAGCGGCAGGGACAGCTGCTGTTGGTAGAACGACTCGGCCACCGGGCAGGATCCGCGCCGGTAGCCCAGATCGGCGAAGGCCGGGTGCCAGTGCGCCGGAACGTAGTTCACCTGCACCCCGATGCCGGCGGCGCGCATCCGGTCGTACACCTCGCGGCGGCGGCCGTCGAGCACTCGGACAGGGTAGAGGTGCCAGGCCGGGGCTGCCCAGGAGCGCCGGCCGGGGATCCGCACGCTGTCGAGGTCCGCGAGGGCCTCGTCGTACCGGGCGACCAGCCGGGCCCGGGCGGCGAGGAAGTCGCCGAGCCGGCGGAGCTGGCTGCGGCCCAGCGCGCACAGCACGTCGGGCAGCCGGTAGTTCAACCCGAAGGCGTGTACCTCCTGGTGCCAGCCGCCCTCGTCCGGCCAGCGCAGCTCGTCGCGGTCCCGGACCAGCCCGATGTTGCGGAACCGGCGGGCCCGCTTCAGCAACTCCGGGTCGCCCGCGGCGACCGCGCCGCCCTCGGCGGTGGTGAGGTTCTTGGTGGGGAAGAACGAGAAGGTGGTGAGGTCGGCCAGCGAGCCGACCGGCCGGCCCCGGTAGGCGCCGCCGATGGAGTGCGCGGCGTCGGCGAGCAGCAGCGCGCCGCTGCCGGCCAGCGCGGCGCGCAGGGCGTCGTAGTCGGCCGGGTGGCCGGCGTAGTCGACCGCGGACACCACCTTCGTGCGGGAGGTGGTGGCCGCCGCGGCCGCCGCCGGGTCGAGGGTGAAGGTCTCCTCCTCCACGTCGGCGAAGACCACCGTCGCGCCGAGGGCGACCGCGCTGCTCGCGGTCGCCACGAACGTCATCGGGGGGACGACCACCTCGTCGCCGGGGCCGACGCCGGCCGCCGCGTACGCGACGTGCAGCGCGGCGGTGCCGTTGGACACCGCCGCGCAGCCGGTCCCGCCCGTCCACCGGGCCAGGTCGGTCTCGAACGCCGCGACCTGCGGGCCGGTGGTGAGCCAGTCGCTGCGCAGCACGGCGACCACGGCGGCGACGTCGTCGTCGGTGACCGACTGCCGGCCGTACGGGAGCATCGCCATCACGCGGTGATGCCGAGCATGTCGCGCAGCTGCTCCACGCTCAGCCACTCGTCGTTGGTGTCCGACTGGTACGCGAACCCGTCCGGCACCGGCTCGCAACCCACCGGCGGCTGGTAGCCCCAGGTGGCGATGGTGGGCTGGACGATGAACCGGTCTGCCGCCCGCAGCGTCCGGCGGCTGTCGTCCGGGGCGATCATTTCCTCGTGCAGCTTCTCGCCGGGGCGGATGCCGATCTCGTGGGTGGTCGCGTCCGGGGCCACCGCCTCGACCAGATCGAGGATCCGCATGCTGGGGATGCGCGGCACGAAAAGCTCGCCGCCCTGCATCTGGTCGAAGGAGTCGATGACGAACTGGACGGCCTGGTCCAGGGTGATCCAGAACCGGGTCATCCGCTTGTCGGTGATAGGCAGGCTTTTGCCCTCGGCGGCGAGCCGGCGGAACAGCGGGACCACGGAGCCGCGGCTGCCCACCACGTTGCCGTAGCGCACCACGGCGAAGCGGGTGGGGTGCTGTGCGGCGTAGTGGTTGGCGGAGACGAACAGCTTGTCGCCGACCAGCTTGGTGGCGCCGTACAGGTTGATCGGGCTGGACGCCTTGTCGGTGGAGAGGGCGATGACCTTCTTCACCCCGGCCTCGATCGCCGCGTCCACCACGTGCTGGGAGCCGGCGATGTTGGTGGCGATGAACTCCGACGGGTTGTACTCGGCCGTGTCGACCTGCTTCAGCGCGGCGGCGTGCACCACGTGGTCCACGCCGTGCATGGCGCGCGTCAGCCGGTGCCGGTCGCGGATGTCGCCGATGAACCAGCGCAACCGCGGGTCGTCGCCCAACTGCTGGCGCAGTTCGTACTGCTTCAGTTCGTCGCGGGAGAACACCACCACCCGGGCCGGGTCGGCCTCGGCGAGGAGATGCCGGAGGAAGGTCTTCCCGAAGGAACCGGTGCCGCCGGTGACCAGGATGGAGGATCCCGTCAGCTCACTCAATGTGGTGCTCCCATGATCGCAGGTTCGCCTGCCGGGCGGCCGGGGGCCACGCGACCGGACGGACGCTAGCCCCGGTGGGTTAACACATCGACGCGCTCCGGTGAACCGCCCGCGCTGCTCCCGTGAATGCCGGGCACCGGGCAGGCGAACACTTCCACCGTTTGTGCGTCGCGGTCAACCGGCTGGGGCGCGTCCGACTACAGTGGCCCCCGCGTGGCGCCTGGCGCGTCCGTCCGGCCGTACGCCGCGCGGCGCGTGTCCGTCCGGCGCCCCCGGTTGCCCGGCGACGGGTAGGTGGCCGGGTTCCGCGTGCGACCGGGCGACGGACACCTGTCGCTCGACGGCCCGTCCACCCGGTGCGCCCGGCTGGCCCACCCTCCGGCACGTCCACGCCGCCACCCTCGCGGCGTGAGCTGAAGATCTTGGACAGTTCCCGTTCGGACGGGACGGTAGGTGTCCAGGAATCAGTGAGGGGCGGGGTGAGGGCAGCACATTCCGTCCCTGCCGACCGCCGGTCGTCGGGGCACCGACCGAGCAGGAGGCGACGATGGCGTCCGGCACCGACGTGAGAGCACGGATCGTCGATCCGGCGCGGACGCCAGCCACTCCGGGGCGGCGCTGGCTGGTGCCGGCGCTGCTGGTCGCGGGCTGGCTGGCCGGGGTCGGCTGGCGGATGTGGCTGGCCCGGCACGTGCCGCTGCCGATCGCGCACACCGACGAGGACAGCTACCTCAACACCGCGCGGGCGCTCGCCGGCGGACCGGGCGGGTTCAGCAGCGAGAACGGTCCGCTGCGCCGCGTCGGCTACCCCATGCTGATCTCCCCGGCGTTCCTCGGCGACCGGGAGTTCACCGACAGCTACCGCCTGGTCCACCTGATCAACGCGATGGTGAACAGCCTCGCTCTGCCGCTGGCGTACCTGCTCGGTCGCCGGCTGTTCGCGCTGCGCCGGTCGTCCGCGCTGGCCGCCGCCGCCGTCGCGGCGACCCTGCCGGCGACGGCCTTCTACGCCCAGGTGGCGATGATCGACGCGGTGCTTGCGCCGCTGGTGCTGGCCTGGCTGCTCGCCGTGCACCGCTGGGTGTCCCGGCCCGCGCCGGTGGCCGCCGCGACCGTCGGGACGCTGGTCGGCGCGTTCCACCTGCTGCACTCCCGGGGTCTGGTGATCGTCGCGGTGCACGCCGGGCTGGTCCTGCTGCTGTTCGCCCGCCGCCGGGCGACACCCGCCCAGGTCCTCGCCGCGGTGTTGCCGGTGCTGGCCCTGGCCCTGGTCAACGAGGCCGGCATCCGACTGCTCGGGGACAAGGTGTACCTGCTCGGGAACCCGCCCGGCGGCGGCACCCTCCGGGCCGTGGCCTCCGGGCCGGGGTTGCTCCGGCTCGGGGCGGCCGTCGCCACCCAGCTCTGGTACCTGGTGGTGATCACCTTCGGGCTGGCCGGGATCGCCTGGGCCGCCGCCGTGCGGGAGCTGTTCCGGCCGACGTGGGGCGCCGCCGTCCGCTGGACGCTCGGCGTCGCCCTGGTGACCAGCGTCGGCGTGGCCGGCGGGGCGTCGGTGATCCTCGCCGGTATCACGTCGAAGCCGCTGGACGCCATCTACGGCCGGTACGTGCAGATGCTCGCCCCGTTCTGGCTGCTGGTCGGAGTGGGGGTGCTGCTCACCGTGGCCGGGCGGGTGGTGCTGCGCCACGCCGCCGTCGCGGTGGCGTTGCTGCTCGGCGGCGCGGCGCTGATCGCGGCCCGGCTCGCGTACGTGGCCAGCCGGGGCCACGAGCTGCGCTACGGCGGTTTCGGCGCGCCCGACCTGATGGCGCTGACCGGCGGCTGGCGGGAGTTCCGCCCGTTCACCGGCGCGGCGGTGGGCGTCGCCGGCTGCCTGCTGCTGGTCGTCGCGCTCCGTCGGCCCCGGCTGCGTTCCGCCGTGCTCGCCGCGGTGGTGGTGGTGAACGTCGGCACCATGGCGGTGATCACCGACCGGCTGGTGCGGCCGATGGTGGCCGCCTCCGCCCCCACCCCGCGTTTGGTCGAGCTGGGGTTGCGTCCCGGCGACCGGGTGTACGCCTCCGTCGGCGTGCACTACATCCTGCGGTTCAACCTCAGTCACCAGGTGACCTGGACGGACGTGCGGTGGTTCCGGGACCGGCCGCCGGCCGCCGCCGACGTGGTCCTCACCCGCTGGGCACCCGGCGCAGCGGACGACTGGGACGGGGCCCGATACGGCTTCGTCAGGCTCGGCGGCAACCCGCGGCAGCACTGGGCCGCCTGGCGGCGCGGCTGAGCCGACGTGTCGACACCGTAGTGAACGCTCGATGTCGCCTGAGTGAATGTCGGGCGGACAATTACCGAAATCAGCGGCGGCGGCGATTTTCCCGGGTCAGGGAAATCGGGATCACCTCGATTTCCCGCCCGTCGTGCATCTGCCGTACCGGGCTTCCCTCGACGAACCGGAACCGGCGGTTCATCTGGCGTACGACGGTGTTGTGCGCCAGCACCTCCCCGTCGAGCCGATCCAGCGCCAACGCGTCGAACGCGTGGTCCACCGCCTCGCGCATCACCTCCAGCCAGGCAGGCAGCGTCTCCCCCCGGTCGGCCAGCCCGTCGGCGTCCAGGTAGAAGCCCCAAGCCCCGGTACGCGGGCCGTCCAGGCGCAGGTCGAAGAAGGTCACCACGCCGCAGGGCAGGCCGTCGCGCTCGTACACCAGCACCCGCCTGCTGGGGTCGCCGCATACCCGGGACCACCACGCCGCGTGCTCCACGGCGGAGATCACATGGCTGGTCTTGCTGACCTGCCGGTTGGCGTCCTGATTACGCCAGGACAACATCAGGTGAACGTCGTCCCCGGTCGCGTCGCGCAGCACTGTGACCTCTTTCCGTTCGATTCCGTGTCAGGTCCGGAAACCCTACCCGGGAAATGTCGCCGACATTTTCCGGGCGCTACACTCCGCCGCATGAACGAACTGAGCCGCGCACACATCCGCGACCTCATGTCGCAGGTGCTGGCGAACCAGGGCCGGGTGTTGCCGGACGACGACGCCGCCGACCTGCGGGAAATCGGCTTCCGGTCGCTGGACTTCTCCGAGCTGGCCCTGCGGGTCGAGGACGCCACGGGGGAGGAGCTCAACTTCGACGCCCCCGGACTGCGCCGCATCGCCACGGTCGGGGACGTCCTCGACTTCCTCGAGACCCTCCAACGCCAGTGATCGTCGGCACCCGCGCCGGCCTGGACAACCGGATCGTCGTCGGTGGCAGCGTGTCGACCTGGCGCGAGCTGCCCGAGCCGGCGCTGCCGTCACCGGCCGCCGTGCTCACCGCCCGCCCGGCCGACGCGCTGGCCGCCGCCCGGCACCACGCGGCGTACGGCACCGAGCTGCTGCTCACCTCCGCCGCCCGGGTGGACCAGGCGATGCGCGACGAGCTTCGGGAGGCCGGCTTCACCGTGACCGGGCCGGGGTCCGGCGGCGGGCACACCGAGCCGCCGGTCCGGCCGCGTCCCGCCGAACCGGGCAGGCTCTGGCTGCTCACCTCCGGCTCGACCGGGCGACCCAAGCGGGTCGGGCACACCCTGGACTCGTTGACCACCGTCCGCGGCGTCCAGCCGGCACGCACCTGGCTCTGCCCGTACGCTCCTGGCACGTACGCCTGGTGGCAGGTGGTGACCCTGTCGCTGACCCAGCCGGGGCAGCACCTGGTGGTGGTGGACGGCGACGAGCTGGACGAGTGGCCGGCGCTCGCCGCCGCGCACGGGGTGGACGCGGCCTCCGGCACCCCGACGTTCTGGCGGCGCACCCTGCACCGTGACGGAGCGGCGTTGGCCCGGGTGCCGCTGCGCCAGCTCACCCTCGGCGGCGAACCGGTCGACCAGGCCGTGCTGGACCAGCTTCGGGAGGTCTTCCCGGCCGCCCGCATCTCATGGATCTACGCCTCCTCCGAGGTCGGGGCGTCGATCGTGGTCCACGACGGCCGCGCCGGCTTCCCGGTCGAGTGGCTGGACCGCCGGCTGCCCGGTCGGCCGACCCTCTCGGTCGACGGCGAGGAGCTGGTGATCACCTCCCCGCACCACGGCGCCGGGCTCGACGGCCCGGTGCGCACCGGCGATCGGGTGCAGGTCGTCGACGGCCGGGTGCTGATCACCGGCCGGCTGGACTCCGACGAGATCAACGTGGGCGGGAGCAAGGTCTCCGCCGGACTGGTCCGGGGCGTGCTCGCCGCACACCCGCGGGTCGCCTGGGCGCGGGTCACCGGCCGCCGTGCGCCGCTGCTCGGTCGGATGGTTGTCGCCGAGGTGGTCCCGACCGCGCCGGACGACCCACCGGACGAGGCCGAGCTGGTCCGCTGGTGCGCCGGCCGGCTCCCCGACCACGCGGTGCCCCGCCGTATCCGCCTGCTGCCCGAGATCCCCGTCAAGGAGACGTTGAAGAGCGATGTCTGACACCCCGCTCGTCCCACCCAGTTCCGTGGTCCTGGTTTCCGGCGGTTCCCGCGGGCTGGGGCTGGCCATCGTCACCGACCTGCTCGATGCCGGGATGAAGGTGGCCGCGTTCGCCCGTACCGTCACTCCCGAGCTGGCGAAGCTGGCCGACGCGTACCCGGACCGGGCGCACGTCGGCGCGGTCGACGTCACCGACCCGCCCGCCGTGCAGGCTTTCCTTCGGGCGGCGGAGGAGCGGCTCGGCCCCGTGGACGGGCTGGTCAACAACGCCGCGGTCGGCCAGGACTCGATGCACACGCACACCTCCAACGCCGACATCGCCCGGATCGTCGAGACGAACCTGACCGCCCCGCTGCAACTCACCCGCCTGGTCGTCCGCCGGATGCTCGGTGGCGGCCGGCGCGGGCGGATCGTCAACATCACCTCGATCTGCGCGCAGCGCGGCTTCCCGGGCCTGGTGGCGTACTCGGCCACCAAGGGCGGCATGGACGCCGCGACCCGCTCGCTGGCTCGGGAGCTGGGCGGCCGGATGCTGGTCAACGCGGTCGCGCCGGGGTTCTTCGCCTCGGAGATGTCCGCCGTGCTGGGCAGCACCCAGCTCGACCAGATCGTCCGCCGTACCCCGACGGGGCACCTCACCGAGCCGGACGAGGTCGTGCCGGTGGTGCGGATGTTGCTGCGCGAGCACACCAACATCAACGGCCAGGTGCTCGTGGTGGACGGTGCGGCCTCCGTCTGAGCTGGGCGTGGGACCGGCCGGGCGGGAGAGCGGCCGGCCGCTCACCGTGGGCAGGGCCGGCACGCGTCCGGTGCCGGCCCTGCTGGCCGCCGCCGAACGGCACCTGCGGGTCGGCACGCCGGCCGAGTTGGCGTACGCGGTGACCCGCAGCCACCTCGACGACGGACGCTGCGTCGGCTGGTACGGCCCACCGGCACCGGGTTGGCGGGTGGCGATCGACGCCGAACGGGCCGATGCCGAGGTGCCGCCCGCGTTGGCCCGACGGTTCGGGCAGATCGACTTCTGGGCTCGCTGGACCCGGGCGGAGAGCCTGTGCAAGCTGGCGGAGGTGCCGGTGGCCGCCTGGTGGCGGCGGCACGGGCTGGTGGTACCTCCGCAGACGCCGGCGGTGTGGCGGACCCTGCGCGTGGCCGATCAGCCCGGCGTGCGCGGCGATGTCGGCGCGCGAGACCTGATCGTCACGGTGGCCTTCGCGCCCTGACCGGCCCTCCCGCCGGTCCGGCGCATCGGCCCGCGTCTAACGACGGCCGCCGTGGGCGGGTTGCGGCAAACCGTGGCAGCCCCAGCGCGCCCGACACCCCAACCTGCCGCGATGGCGACGGCGGGCCGCCGGCGACGCGGTGTCGCGGACCGGCGGCGCGAGCGTCAGATCAGGTCCCAGCTCAGCGGGGTGCCCCGGGGAACGTCGACGGCGAAGGCACGGCCGAGCACGGCGTCGATCGCTGCCGGGGGCAGCCCGCCGGCCGGGCGGATCGAGCGGACGTTCCGCGCGGTCACCGGGTCGCCGGCGCGGACGTCCTCGACGACCCAGAGGGACCGGCGGAAGCGCAGCCCCTCCTGCTCGGCCGGGGTCGGGCCGACCAGCGTCCCGCCGAGCGCCGCGTACGCCCGCGCCGACTCGACGACCAGGGCGGCCAGCTCGGCCGGGTTCAGCGAGAAGTCCGAGTCCACCCCGCCGTCGGACCGGTCCAGCGTCACGTGCTTCTCGATGAAGCAGGCGCCCAGCGCCACCGAGGCGACCGGCACTCCGATGCCGGGGGTGTGGTCGGACAGGCCCACCGGCACCCCGAACAGATCGGCGAGCACCGGGATGCGACGCAGGTTGCTGTCGCCCGGCGGCGCCGGGTAGGAGGCGGTGCAGGCCAGCAGGACGATGCCGCCCGCGCCCGCCTCCCGCGCGGTGCGCACCGCGGCGTCGATCTCGGCGACCGTCGCCATCCCGGTGGAGATCACCAGCGGCTTGCCGGTGCCGGCCACCAGCCGGATCAGCGGCAGGTCGACCAGCTCGGACGAAGCGATCTTGTACGCCGGCGCGTCCAGTTCCTCCAGCAGCTCCACCGCGGTCGGGTCGAACGGCGAGGAGAAGACGGTCAACCCGCGCTCTCGGGCCCGGGCGAAGATCGGCGCGTGCCACTCGTACGGTGTGTGGGCCTTCTCGTAGAGCCGGTACAGGTTCTCGCCGCCCCACAGCTCGTGCCCGCCCGAGATTCGGAAGGCGGGGGAGTCGACGTCGATGGTGATCGTGTCCGGCCGGTACGTCTGCAGCTTCAGCGCGTGCGCGCCGCTGGCCGCTACGGCGTCCACGATGGCCAGGGCCCGGTCCAGGTCTCCGTTGTGGTTGCCGGACATCTCGGCGACCACGAACGGTCGTTCCCCGGCCCCCACCACGTGCGGTCCGATCTTCACTGTCGCCGTCATGCCCGACCCCTGTTCACTGTGCGTCCGCGCCGATGCGCGGTCCTTGCCTCGTCGTCCGTGAACGACCGGAACACCTCGCGCGCCGACGTCGCCGCGCGTACCGTCCGGCCGGCTCGGCTCTGGCCAGCGGAACCACTGCCCGGGACACTCACGGAGTGCCGTGCCCCAACAGCACGTCCGGCTGCGCCGGCCCGTCCGCCCGCGCCGGTCCGGTCTGCGTCGGGTCGGTCTGCGTCGGGTCGTCCGCCCGCGCCGGTCCGGTCTGCGCCGGGTCGTCCGCCGCGCCGGCACGGACCGGGTCGGCCGGTGGGGCGGGCGGGGTGTCGGCCGTCGCGGTCGAGAGCCCCACCGGCGTGGCGGTGGTGGGCGGGGCTGCCGGCTGTCGCACCCGGCCGGCGAGCCGGTGGGCGCGCCGCAGCGCAGCGTACGCGAGGTAGCTGTCCCGGCCGACCAGCCGGTGCTTGAGCCCGGCCACGCCGCCCGGCTGGGGGTAGCCGCTCGCCGGCAGGTGGCGACGGTACTGCTCGGCCACTCGACGGAAGAAGGCGCGTCGCAGGTGCGGGTGCAGCCGGTCGTCGTTGCCGACCACCACGAGCATGTGGTTCACCATCAGCCCGAACAACTCGGCGTGCAGCCGGTCGTCCGGGTAGCGCCGCCGTACCCAGTCCAACAGCCGGTCGTACTGGTCGAAGGCGTCGAAGTGCCGGCCGCTGCGGGTGGAGGTGATCGCGCCCTGTCGGCCCTGGCGGTAGTGGTAGCAGACCCGCTCCAGTACGCAGATCCGCTCCGCGCCGATCAGTAGTGGGTGGCTGAACGGGATGTCCTCGTACCAGCCGGGGTGGAAGCGCAGCTCCAACTCGTCCAGGAAGGTTCGGCGGACCACCTTGTTCCAGGCGGTGTGCTGCACCCGTAGCAACTGCGGCCGGTCGGCCAGCCGCACCACGTCCGGCACCCCGCGCAGCAGCGGACTGCTGGCGTCGGTCTCGTGCCGGCCGTCCTCGTGCACCCGCAGATGGTCGACGACCATCACGTCCGGGCGGTGCGCCCGCAGACGTGCCAGCACCGCCGGGATCGTGCCCGGCGGCAGCCAGTCGTCGCTGTCGACGAACCAGACATAGTCGCCCGCGGCGACCTCCAGCCCGGCGTTGCGGGCCGGACCCAGACCGACGTTGACGTCCAGGTGAACGGTGCGGGTGCCCGGGTGGGCCGCCGCGTACTCCCGCAGCAGCTCACCGCACCGGTCCGGCGAGGCGTCGTCGACGGCGACGATCTCCACCGCGCCCGCGTCGTCGGCGGGGATGTCCTCGCGGATCGAATCGAGGCACTGGTGCAGGTACGCCTCCACCCCGTGGACGGGGACGACGACGCTCAGCAGCGGGGTGCGCGCGGGCTGATTGACCACCCGGCCACCCTCGTGCATCCGGGTGGCCGAGCACGGAACCTGACGTATCCGGCAAAGATGGGGTTGCTGAACAGCTTGTGAGCACAGGGTTAACGGGTGGCCACCTCCTGTGTTCCGGTGTGGGGCGGCGCGACCCTGGCCCGCCTCATGTGCCGTGCCGGTCCAGGAGGGTCAGGCCGGTCTGGGTGGGATTGTGTGGCACGTTGTTGTGATGCCTGCGGGTCGTGATCAGGCCTGCCTCGCGCAGGACGGTGGTGTGTCGCCTGGCCGCTGCCGATGAGATGTCCAGGCGGCGGGCCAGGGAGCCGGTGGTGCTCACACCGTCGGCGATGGCGGTGAGCACCGACGCGCGGGTGCGCCCGAGGAGGTTGGCGAGCGCCTGCGTCGATGTGCCGGGCGCGCTCGGCGTCGAGGTGCGCGCGCATGCGCTTCCAGTGGGGGCCGATGGCGACACGGTGGTAGGCCTCCACCACGGACAGCATTTCCTGCCGGACGGCGAGAGAATCGACCGCTGGCCGACGTCTGCCGGACGAGCGGGTAGGGTGCCGGCGGCGGTCCTCACCGGGGCCGTGGTGGGACGTCGCCCCGGGCCGTGGCGACGACGCGGCCGAGGAGGGGACGTACGTGGTGTCGATCCGTGTCGATGCGGGGAGGTCCGCCACGAGCACGTCGTCGGCGAGCCGGCTGCCCTCGCTGACCGGGCTGCGCTGGGTGGCCGCGATGTTGGTCTTCGGCTACCACGCCGGCACCATGCGGATCGTCGGCGACCCCGATGCCAAGACCGTCGTCGACGTGATCTTCACCCTCGGCCTGTCCGGGGTGCAGTTCTTCTTCATCCTCAGTGGCTTCGTGTTGGTGTGGTCGGCCCGCGACGGCGAGCGGCGCCGCGACTTCTGGCGGCGGCGACTGGCCAAGATCTACCCGAACCACCTGCTGACCTGGGCGGCGGCGCTGGCGGTGATGTGGTGGTTCGCCGACCCGGTGGTGCCCCGCGCGGCCCTGGAGAACCTGCTCCTGGTCCAGGCATGGGACCCCACCCCGGGCTACTTCTACAGCATCAACACGGTGAGCTGGTCGCTCTCCTGCGAGCTCTTCTTCTACCTCTGCCTGCCGCTGGTGCTACCGGCGTTACGCCGCGCCCGCGCCGGCCTGCTCTGGGCGGTGGTGGTGGCGGTGCCGCTGATGATCGTGTCGCTCTGGCCTGGTCAGCTCCTGGTGCCCGAGGAGAGCACCTGGTGGTTCACGCAGATCTTCCCGCTGGTCCGCTCGACCGAGTTCTGGCTGGGAGTGGTTGCGGCCGAGTTGATGCGCCGTGGCCGGTGGCGCGGTCCACGGCTTCCCCTGGCCAGCCTGATCTTCGTGGCCACCTGGGTGGTGGCGGGCCTGTGGATCCGCGCCGAGCTGTGGGCGGCGATCCTCTCTGTGGCGTACCTGTTGGTGATCACCGCGGCGGCGGACGCGGACGTACGCGGACGGCGCTCGCCGTGGCGGCATCACCGACTGGTGTGGCTCGGTGAGGTCTCCTTCGCCTTCTACCTGGTGCACGTGCTGGTGATGGTCACCGTTCTGCGGGCCACCGGTTACCTCGGGATCGGGTTGCCGGGCTGGTGGGGGCCGCTGGTGGTGCTCGGCTTCCTGGCGGTGAACCTGTTGCTCGCCGCCGCGCTGCACCGCTGGGTGGAGATCCCGGCGATGCGCCGCCTGGCCCCTCGCCGCCGTCCGCCCGTGGGCGCGGCGGCCCCGGGCGGCGCGCCGGTGTCGGCTGGCACGCCTGCTCCCTCCGTGGCTGGTGATCGACTGGCGCCGGGCGATGCCGCCGTGCCGGTCGCCCGCCGGGCCGCCGCCACCCCGTCGCGATCCAACGCCGGCCACCCTGGCTGACCGTCCACGGTGCCGGGCGCGGCCCGCTGCCTGGGCGACGGCGGGCACCGGACGGTGGTACGGCGGAGTCCGGGGGCGGCCCGGACTCCGCGCGGCGCCGCAGGCGCCGGCCGCCGCGGACCGACCGAAGTCGGTCATCGGCGCGTCCGCCGCAACCGCGCGACACGCCCGTTGGCGCTGCGTCCCCAGTGGTTTCGGCGGTAGCGTGGAATCGTGCTCCCGGTCGCGTTCACCAGTCCTCTGTGCTGGGTGACGCGCTGGGTCTGCCGGCTGCTGACCAGCCTCGCCGTGGCGGTCGCGCTCTCCCTCGGCGGCACCGCCGTGCCCGACGGCGTGGCTCTCCCGCCCGGGCCGGGTCCCGCCGCTCCTCCGCTCCTCACCAGCCCACCGGCCCCAGGCGGGTCTGCCCTGGCGGCGGCCCCGCCCGACCTCGCGTGGTCGCCGTCCGCCGTGCCCGCCTGCGGGCCGGCCGTCGCGGTGCCCGGCGGGGAGGTCGCCGCCCGTGGCGACTCCGCCGAGGAGATGCCGCCGGCCGCGCCCGTCCCGGCCGGTCCGGCCGTGCTGACCAACGCCTCGGCCGCCACCGGCACTTCGGCGTCCCCCGTCCCGGCCGGGGCGATGCCGACGGTCGCCTGCCCCCGCGCGCCGCCCGCCGTCTGACCCACGCGCGCGGCCCACGCCCTTTCGATCCCACCCCCGCACCCACCCGACCGCCGCGGTCGGCCCGACGGCCGGCACGTCGCGCCCCGGGCGAGGGTGCCGTCCCCTGATCCGCGTCCCGCTAACGGGAGGTGCCGACCGTGAATGCCGTCCTCTACCAGTTCCTGATCGAGGTCCCGACCGCTGCCGCCATCTGGTCGGCGCTGCTGGTCCTCGCCCTCGCCCTGCTCACCGTGCTGGTGGCCCGACCCGAGCGGGAGAGCCCGCTCGGCGACCACCCGGGCCCGACCGACGATCCCGCCGTCGAAGCGGCGGACCTGCGCCGGTACGCCGAGGAGGTCGCCGCGGCCGCCGCCCACGCCGGCTGGACCGCCCGGCGGTGGCGGGACGCGTGGCTGACCGCCCAGGAGGAGATGAACCGCGCCTGGACCGCGTACGACGAGGCGGAGACAGCCGCCCGTCGGTTCGTGGACGCCGGGGCGCTGCCGACCCCGCGTACCCCTCGCACCCCGGCCGAGTACGCCGCACGGGAGCGCTGGCTGCACCGGGCCGCGGTGGCGGCGCACTGGCGCGGCGAGCTGCCGGTGGAGCGGATACGGGACGTCTTCGCCCACCGCGACGGCTGGGACCCACGGCGGCACCCGGTCGAACAGGAGGTGCTGCTGGTTCGCGCCGTGCGTGACAGCCGGCGGGAGGCGTACCAGACGGCGGCCGACCGGGAGCGCGCGGCCTGGCGGGACGCCGAACGGGCGGCCGAGGCGGCCCGCGCCCTCGCCGTCGAGGCGTACGCGGCGGCGGAGCGGCTGCGGCCGAACCGGGTGCCCGCCAGGCGGCGGGCCGCGACCGCAACCCGTACCGCCGCCGCGGCCCGCTGGCGACCGGCCCGGGTCGGGTGAACCCGGTCCATTCTGTGGCCGGCGCGCCGAAATCGTTACCGGAAAGGGTGAGCCCGCTCACGCCGCCGCGGAAACGGGCAGCCAGTGACAGGCGGTGACATCGACGGCAGCATTCCGTGGGATTGTCGCCGTCGGTGTCCGGTTGTCGTCCGCTCATGCCCGGAAAGCCGCATGTCTCATTGAGTCACGTCAGTGTCGAGCTGCACCGGAAATTGTGCCGACAGGTGATGTTTAAGCAGCTCAGGAGGCTTGGCGTGCGGCGCGCCTACCAGTAGTGTCACCCCGTCCGGCGCGGTTACCGATCGCAAGAAGGCGACGCCGCGTCGACCCGCCGAATCGTGGCTCCCACGAACCGGGGACCCAAGCACGTCCGGGGTGAATCCGCGGGCCCAGGCCCGTGGTAGGGCGATCTTCCCGCCCGAATCCGTCAGCTAACCCGGTAGGCGGTGTCGGAAGGAGTCCCATCCCCGTGCCCCACACCCCTCACCTGCGCTTCACCTCGGTACCGGGGTGCGCCCGCCGGTAGGCCGCACGTCGCGCCCTGATTCCGGCATGAGCCCCGACGCCCGGCGACCGCCCGGGCGCTCCCCCCGCCAAGCGGCCCGTCCTTCCGTTCCGCGTGTGACGCCTCCCGTCACGCGCCGATCCGGCGTGCCGCTTCCGCCCTCGTACCGTGGAGGAACACGTGAAGCACCACCTCAGGCGGCAGCTGCGCCGTCTGGTCACCGAGCGCCCGTACCAGGTTGTCGCCGGCTCCGCCGCCGCGCTCCTGCTGGCGACCGGCGCCGGGGTCCTGCTCGCCGGCGCCGACGAGTCGCCCGCCCGGCAGCAGACCACGGCCGCCGTCGTCGAGGCGGCCCCGCGCCTGGCCGACGTGGCCAGCCGGAACCAGGCCCGGGTCGCCGTCACCACCCCGGCCGCCAGCCCGTCGCCCTCGGCGAGCCCCACTCCGCCGGCCCCCGCCGCGCCCTCGGCGACACCGCGCAGGACGGCCGACCCCGACCTGACCCGGACGGCGGCTCCCAAGCCACCGGCGTCGAAGGTTCTCGACTACGACTACCAGGCCCAGATCACCTACTACTACTGTGGCCCCGCGGCGGTGCGCCACGCGCTCAGCGCCGCCGGCGTCGACCGGACCCAGGACGGGCTGGCCGGGCCGCTGAGCACCACCGAGATGGGCACCAACTCGGCCCTGGACACCACCCGGGTGCTCAACCAGTTCGTCAAGGGCGATCCGTACCGGACCCGGATGTTCCCGGGCACCCCGAGCGCGGCGCAGATCGACCGCCTCCGGGCCGATGTGGTCGCGGCGATCACCGCCAGGCGGGGGGTCGTCGCCAACGTGGCCGGTGACGCCACCGACACCGCGGGCGGCTGGCACTCCTTCCCGGGCGGGCACTACATCGCGGTGGTCGGCTACCGGGACAGCGGCCGGCTCGTCCGGATCGCCGACTCGGCCGACCCGAACCTGCCGGAGTACTGGATGACCACCGTCGACCTGGCGAACTGGATCGCCACCCGCGGTTACTCCGCCTGATCCACTCCGCGCCGACGGGTGCCGGTCCTCGGTCCGAGGACCGGCACCCGTGCCGTTGTCGGGTCCGTGCGGGCTCGTGATCCGGTCTGTTCAGGCGGTGGGGGACAGGGGCGAGGTGCCCCGCCCCGCCGGTGCCGAGGCACGCGGCGCCGGTGCGTGCCAGCCTGGCTGCAGTTCGCGTCGGGCCGCCTCCAGGAAGCCGTCGGCGTACGAGGCGGCCGGGAAGTCGCCGAGGTAGCGGCGGCGGGTCTCCCACCGGGCCGGGGCCAGCGGATCGGTGTCCAATATCCGGGTCAGCACGTCGTCGACGTTGGACATGTCGCGCCGCAGCACGTAACCCGAGGCCGCCAGGGGGAACCGGGCGACGAAGTCGTCGCCGTCCACCCCCATGTCGGTCACCGCGTACGGCTTGCCCGAGTAGAGGAAGTCGGAGATCACCCCGGACACGTCGGAGACCAGCGCGTCGGCCCGGTTGACACAGTCGGTCAGGGTCAGCTCGCGACCGGCCGCGGCACCCCACAGGTGCGCCCGCCCGGTGCGCGCCCGGTCGGCGGCGAGCAGTTCGGTCAGCCGGGCGAGGTGCCGCGCCGACGCCGGGTTCTGCGCGGTGTACGGGTGGGCCCGCAGGATCACCGTGGCGCCCCGGTCGAGCAGCCGGCGCAGCAGCGTCTCGGCCACCGGCAGGGAGCAGTAGTTGGCGTCGGCGTGGTGCCCCGTCCAGGTCGGCGTGTAGAGCACGGTCGGGTTCGCCAGCCCACGGGCAGGCTCGGGGCGTACCTCGATCGACTCGACCTGGGGGCGGCCGACCACCACGAACTTCTCCGCGGGAATCTCGACACCGGCCCGGGCGTACCGCTCGATCGCGGCCGGACCGGCCACGAAGATCCGGTCGAAGATCGCCGAGACCGGGTTGGCGCTGGGCGCCTTGTCGCTGTCACCGTGGTGCAGCTGCACGTGGGTTAGTTGGGTGAACCGGACGCAGTGGCTGTTCTTCGCGCCGTGGTTGACGTAGAACGCCACCCGCAGGCTCGGCACCAGCGCCTCGTCCATCGCCCGCAAGGTGGGGCAGTAGACCACCGGCGCGGAGGTGGCCGCGGTGATGGTGGGCAGGAACTCCGGCTCCCGCAGTAGCACCAGGAACGGCCGGCCCACCCGCTCCAGATACGGCAACCACATGGTGACCTGGTACTCGGAACCGGGTGGGGCGGAGAAGTAGAGCAGGAACTCCGGCTGGTGGGCGCGCAGCGCCCGGGTCACCGGCCCGCCCCCGGCGCTCGGCCGGAACCGCCGTCGGGCCAGGTCGAGGCCGACCGCCCCGCACGCGCCGGCCACCAGCAGGGCGGCGGCCAGCGCGACCACGGCGGGCAGGGGGCGGGCGGCGGCGACCGCGATCACCGCGAGCAGGGCCAGCAGCGCACCGTCGAGGCGGGCGGCTACCAGTGGGGTCCAGGTGCGTATCGGCAGGTTCGCCGCCCGGATCTCCAGGTTGCCGGCGTCGCGCAGGGGACCGACCAGCAGCACCAGCCCGAGCAGCACCATCCCGGTGAGCGCCAGCACCGGGTCGAAGCCGCTGTCGAGCCGGCGGGCGTACCCGACCAGGATCCCGGCGGCGAGCAGCACCGTCTCGGCGGTGATGTCCGCGTTCTGCCGGACCCGGCGTTCCGCCGCGGCGGCGGCCAGCGCGGCCACTGCCAGCGCCAAGCCCCACCCGGTGGCGCCGGTGAGCGCCACCGCCAGGAAAGCCACCACGGCCAGGCCGGTGGTCAGGCACCGTGCCATCAGTTTTCTGACCAGGTCACCACGCATGTCGCTCGCCCGCCTCGGAAGGATCGTGGGTCAGCCGGCGTTGGCGAGCCGGTCGGTGTCGGCGGCGGTCGGCTGGGCCGGCACCGCGGCCGGCTCACCCGGCGCCCGGCGGACGTCGATCACCTGGCCGGTGAGGTCGGAGATCAGCACGTCCAGCGACGACCGGGCCACCGTCTCCGCGGCGAGCAGGGTGTGCTCGGGCTCCTCGCCGAACGCCTTGGTGCGCATCGGGGTGGCGGTGCGCTCCGGGTTGATGCAGTTGACCCGTACGCCGAACTCGGCCCACTCGTCGGACAGCGCCTGGGTGAGGTTGACCAGGGCGGCCTTGGTGGCGGAGTAGAGGGCGTACTGGGCCCGGCCGCGGGTGTAGGAGCTGGAGGTGTAGAGCAGCAGTTGGCCCTTGGTCTGCTGGAGGTACGGCAGGGACTGTCGGGCCACGATGACCGGCCCGACGAAGTTGACCTGGAGCACCCGGTCCATCGTCTCCTCGTCCAGGTCGGCCAGGGCGCCCTTCTCCAGGATGCCGGCGGTGACCACCACGTGGTCGATCCGGCCGGTGGCCTCGAAGGCGGTCTTCAGCGCGGCCGTCACGTCCTCGGCCCGCTCGACGTGGGTGCCGGTGCTGGAGCGGCTGAACGGGAAGACCTGGGCGCCGTACTGGCGGGCCAGCTCGGCCAGGTCGTGGCCGATGCCGTAGCTGCCGCCGAAGACGACGACCGTCCGGCCGGTCAGCTCCTCGGTGTAGCTGCGGTGGTCGGTCAGGCGGGGGGCCTGGGCGGCGGCGAGCTGGAAGAGCTTGTCGGCCAGGTGCACGTCGACCGGGTGGGTGACCTTGATGTTCTCGTCCGAGCCGTCGATCACCTTGATCGGCGTGCCGGGCAGGTAGCGCAGCACCACGCCGCAGTCGTCGGTGGCCGCGAAGTGCGGGTCGCCCTCGGCCCGCCGGTACGCCTCGCGGATCGTCCCGGAGCGGAACGCCTGCGGGGTCTGGCCGCGACGCAGGGTGGCGCGGACCGGAATGTCGGTGATGCAGTCGTTCTCGTCGACCTGGATGATCGTGTCGGCCGACGGGATCGCCACGTCGACGGCGGAGTACGTCCAGAGCGCGTTGACGCACTCGCGGACGATCCGGGCGCTGACCAGCGGCCGGACGGCGTCGTGGAAGAGGATGTTGACGTCGCCCTCGCCCACCGCGTCCAACGCGATCCGGGTGGTGGCGTTGCGGGTGTCGCCGCCCTCGGTCACCTTGCTGACCTTGCGGAAGCCGGCCCTGTCGACGATTTGCTGGGCCTGCTCCACGTGGCCGGTGGCCATCAGCACGATGATCTCGTCGATCTCCGGCGCGGCGTCGAAGACGGCCAGGGTGTGCTCGATGATCGGCTTACCGGCGATCTTCAGCAGCTGCTTGGGGATGCCCAGGCCGAGCCGGATCCCGGTGCCGCCGGCCAGCACCACCGCCACCGTCCGCGAGGGCCGCCACGGCGCCGGGGTCTCCGGTGTGGCGTCCGGGCGGTCAGTGGTGTGGTCCTGCGTCATTGCCGATCCTCACTCTCAGGGGGAGCTGAACGAAAGATGGCGCCCGAGCGGCGACGGGATGAACCTTAACGCGCGGACCGCGCCGCCCCAACGGGGCGACGCGGTCTCCGGCGCGGTGCCGTGCGGTAGATTCTACTTTTTGTTGGCAAACGCCTCGTATGCCCGGATGACGTCGTCGGTGGGCCCGTCCATCCGGATCAGGCCTGACTCCAGCCAGATCGTCCGTTCGCAGGTGTCCCGGACCGAGGAGAGCTGGTGGCTGACCAGGAACACCGTGCCGGCGCCTTCCCGCAGCTCGCGGACCCGCTGCTCGCTGCGCTTGCGGAAGCCCTTGTCGCCGGTGGCGAGCGCCTCGTCGATCAGTAGCACGTCGTGCTTCTTCGCCGCCGCGATGGAGAAGCGTAGCCGGGCCGCCATGCCCGAGGAGTACGTCCGCATCGGCAGGCTGGCGAAGTCCCCCCGCTCGTTGATCCCGGAGAACTCGATGATTTCCGGGGTCATCCGCGCCACGTCGTCCGGATGCATGCCCATGGCCAGGCAGCCGAGCGCGACGTTTCGCTCCCCGGACAGGTCGTTGAGCAGGGCGGCGTTCACGCCGAGCAGCGAGGGCTGGCCCTGGGTGTAGACGGCGCCCCGGTTGACCGGCAGCAGGCCGGCGATGGCCCGCAGGATGGTCGACTTGCCGGAGCCGTTGCTGCCGATCAGCCCGATCGCCTCGCCCCGGTACGCGGTGAAGGTGACCCCCTTCACCGCGTGTACCTCCTGGACATTCGGCGCGGAGGTGCGCTTGACCAGCCGGCGTAGCGCGGCCACCGGGGTGGTGCCGCCGCCGGCGCCCTTGTGCACCCGGTAGATCACGTGCGCGTCGTCCACCACCACGGTGGGGATGCGGTCGGTGATCCGAGGCAGGGTGATGGTGGCGTCGTTGGACGTCTCGAGGTGCTCAACCACGGCCGTACTCCTGTTCGCCGCGCCAGAAGTAGACGAAGCCACCGATCCCGGCCGCCATCGCCCAGGCCGCCGCGACCAGCCAGAGCTGGGTCAGCGACTCGTTGAGCAACGGCGTCTGCTCCAGCAGTGCGTGCCGGGCCAGCTCGATGTAGACCAGCATCGGGTTGTACTGGATGAGCGTGGCCGCCCACTCCGGCAGCCGGTTGAACAGCGAGACGCTGTACAGCACGCCGGAGCCGTACATCCAGGTGCGCATGATGAACGGCATCAGCTGCTTCAGGTCGCTGGACTTGGACCCCATCCGGGCCACCACCATCACGACCCCGGCGTTGAACACCGCCTGCAGCAGCAGCGCCGGAACCATCAGCAGCCACTCCAGGGTGATCGGCTCACCGGTCACCAGCACGATGCCGACCAGCACGACCATCGAGGCCAGCAACTGCTGGAACTGGGTGAGCGTGGCGGCCACCGGCAGGCTGGCCCGGGGGAAGTGCAGCGCCCGGATCAGGCCCAGGTTGCTGCTGATCGACTGGGTGCCGGCCAGCACCGCGCTCTGGGTGAAGTTGAAGATGAACAACCCGGTGGTCAGGTACGCGATGAAGTTCGGGATCTCCTTCTGCGCCAGCACCACGCCGAAGATCAGGTAGTAGACGGCGGCGTTGGTCAGCGGGGTCAGCACCTGCCAGATCTGACCCAGCTTCGCGTTGCTGTACGAGGCGACGAGCTTGGCGTTGGCGTACGCGGCGATGAAGTGCCGGTAGGCCCACAGCCGGCGGCTGTACTCGGTCAGGGAAGGGCGCTCACCGGCGACCCGTAGTCCGTGCCGGGCGGCCAGCTGCGCCTGGGTCAGACCCGTTGCGGGGTCGACCAGCGCGGTGTCGGCCATGAAAGGGCGCTCCGATCTTTCGTGCCAAAGGGATGCGCGCGACGATGGAATCTTAGTGGGACCTAGGTGCGGAGGGCCGCCTCGTCGCTGGGTGGACGGTAGTGCAAAACACGTCGGGACGCAACCGTAGCGTCGTTGCGCTAACCTGGCGTTCGTGACAGCTGCGGAGACTCCCCGATGACCAGCGAGAAGAGGCGCGCGCCGGCCGGCGCCGCGGTGCTCCGGGGCGACATCACCAGAGCCATCCGGCGGGCGCTGACGCAGGAGCTCGCCGCGGTTGGTTACGGCCGGCTCTCCATCGAGGCGGTCGCCCGCCGCGCCGGGGTCGGCAAGACCGCGATCTACCGGCGGTGGAACTCCAAGCTCGACCTCGTTCTGGAAACCGTGGTCGCCGCCGCCGGCAACAAGCTTCCCGCGCTGGACACCGGCACCCTCCGTGGTGACCTGGCCCTGCTGTTCCAGGTGGTCGCGCACGCGCTGAGCCACCCGCTCGCCTCGCAGATCATCCCGGACCTGCTGGCCGAGGCGGCCCGCAACCCGACCATCGACGAGACCCTGCAACAGGTGCTTCGCACCCAGCAGCAGGAGATCGGCGGGCGGCTGATCGCCCGGGCGGTGGACCGCGGGGAACTGCCCGCCGACACCGACCTCGACGCCGCGGTGGACCTGATCGCCGGGCCGCTGTACTGGCGGCTCGCCATCGCCCGGACCCCGCTGACCGACACGTATCTCGACACCCTGGCCGACGCGGTCACGGCGGGCCTTCGTGCCGGCAGCGGACTGCCCCGCCAACGTGCGGCGTCACCGGGCGACTGAGCTTGCCGCGTGCCTGGTTGGGGGGACGTGCCCTCCTGTCGGATTCCGCTAGGCTGGCCCCGCCGTGCCGGGGCCACCGCTCCGTCACCTGGCCGTACCCTACATTTCCCGTCATCTTCATCCGTACGACGACAAGGACCTTCCGTGCCCCACGTCGAACACGTCGCCGTCGCGCCCGCCGGGTTACGGTCCGAGGGCACCCGGCCGGCGGCTGGGCGGAGCGGCACCGCCGGACCGAGGTCGGTCCCGGCGCGGCTGCGGTCCCTGCTGGCCGCGACCCCCGTGCTGGTGACCGACGCGGGGGTGGTCGCATTCGCGCTCTGGACGCTGCTGTACCACCTGAACCTGATTCTCGATCTACGGCCGTCCGTGGTCTTCGCCGCCTGGGTCGTCACATCGGTGATCGCGGCGGTCGTGGCGTGGAAGCTCCGCTCACGCCACCCCGCCGGGCACGCCGACACCGACCCGGCCCGGCCGTCCGGGGAGTCGACCACCGCCGGCTGGCGTCCGCTGCTGCGCCGCTACGCCGTTCCGGTCGGTGCGGGGGTCGGCGGGGTGTTCCTCGCCGCCTACGGCACCGGAACGCTGGCCTGGTCGGCGGCGATCGTCCTCGGGCTGGTCACGATCGTCTCGGCGTGGCCGTCGATCCGTCCGCGTGGCGGGTCGACCATCCCGGTCGTCCCGACGGGCTCGCCGAGGCCGGCGACCAGCCCGGGCCAGGCCCTGGTGGTTGTTGTCGCCGCGCTGGCGGCGGCCTGCTTCGCGACGCTGATCGCCCGCGTCTCCCTCGACGACGTCTTCTACGTCGGCAAGTCGGTCTGGGTGGCCGAACGCGACACCATTCCCTATCGGGACTTCCTGCTCACCGAGGGCGTGCTCCCGGCCGGGTCGGCGAACCCCCCGATCCCCTCGTTCGAGGTGTTCATCGGGGCGCTGGCCCGTGCCCTGGGCGTGCACGCCGCGTCAGCGACGTGGTACGTCATGCTTCCGCTGCTGGCTGTGGGGGCGGTCTTCGCGCTCTGGCGACTCGTCCACCGCTGGGCCCCTCGACGTCCGCTGCTCGTTTTCGGCGTGGCGTTGACGTACATCGTGCTCGTGGCCGGTCACCCCGACGCGTACAACACCTACCACCTGCCCCGGTTGACGCAGGGCAAGAGCGTCTTCCTGCACGCGCTGGTGCCGCTCGCCTGGGTCTACCTCACCGACTACCTGGAGACCCGCTCCAGACGGGCCCTGGGGCTGCTCGCGCTGCTCTCCGTCGGCGCCGTCGGATTGACCACCACCGCGGTCATCCTGCTGCCGCTGCTGGCGGCTGCCGCGGCTGTCGCGATCCTCGTCGTCACCCGGCGGGTACGGGATGCGGCAGCCTGCTTCGCCGCCGCGTCGGCGTACCCACTGGGGTCCGGCATCGTCACCCGCCTCACCACCAGCGGGATCGATCAGGCGGTCGCCTCCTACGCCGAGTGGCGGGAGCCGCAGGTCGTCTGGATGCTGTCCCTGTGGCTCGGCATCCTCGGGATCGTCGGTGGCCTGGCCATGTGGTGGTCCCCACTGCTGTTGCGACGTGGCGCGCCACGACTGTTGGCCGCAGGCGCGGCGCTCGCGGTGACCTTCCTCCTGCTGCCGGGCGTGATCTCGACCGGGAGTGCACTGACCGGGTTGGGGGCGGTGCTGTGGCGGGTGCCCTGGATCGTGCCGCTGCCGGCGCTCGTCGGCGTCCTGGCGACGCTGTCCCTATCCTGGCTGAAGTGGCCGAACCGGATCCTCGCCGTCGCGCTTCCCACCGCGATGGTGGTCGTCTTCGCCACCGCCGGCACCCCGATGTGGACGGCCGACGTGCTCCGCACCGAGCCGAGCTGGCGGATGCCGGCGGTACGCAAGAACGTCGCCTTCTGGATCGTCCGGCAGAACCGCCCGGAGGGACTGCTCCTCGCCCCCTCGTCGGTCATGCGGGCCATGCCGCAGGTCACCAGCCGCGTCCGCGTGGTGTTGGCCCGCGACCTCTACCTGACCGACTATGGCCTGGACACTCAGTTCTCGAAGGACCGACTGCTGTTGGCCACGTTCGCCGACGGTGCCGAGCCGGTCCCGGTGGTCGAGGTGAAGGCCGCCATGCGCCGGGTCGGCGTGGGTACGGTCTGCGTGTGGAAGGCCAACAAGATCGCCGCGGCGGCCGCGCCCGCCCTGGGTCTGGAGCAGTTCGCCTCCCGGAAGTCCCCCGGCGGCATGGTCTGCTACCGCGCCCCGGGCGCCGGCCAGGCGACGGGTGGCAACTGAGGTCCGCGAGCCGGCGACACCGCGGCCCGGGCGATGCATGGCCCCGGGCCACGGCAACACAGGCGGGCATCGTGACCGGGTGCCACGGGGTGCGCGGTTTGACCCGTAAACGACGTGGATACCCACCCGTCGACTCGATGTCGACTCACGTTAAGGTCGCAGGTGCGCGCGGGCGGCCGGTGGGGCTCGGGCCGCTGCCGTGACAGACTGTGAACGGGTTCCACCATGGGGCGATCCGTTCGGTCGGCCAACGGCGACGGTGGCCCTGCCCGCACCCACGATGGTCACTCCACGTGATGGTCGGGAGTTGGCCGCAGCGTGTCAACCGCGTCGGGTGATGACGTGACGACCACAGGCCCGCCCCGTCATCGATATCGTAGGGAGCGTACTCGTTGTTCGGCTCGTTGACTGGACGCATCGGCACCGCCGCACGCGGCGCGTTGCTGGTGCTGTCCTACCTGGTCATGCTCGTCGCGGGCACCTTCGGCTGGGTTCCCGTCTTCGTCGTGGCCGGACTGGCCGCCGTCGTCGGTGAGTTCGCCCTCACCCGGTGGTCGCCGCCGTCGGACGTCCTGCTGGAGAAGGTCGGCCTCAACCGCGGGTACCGGCAGCTCAGCCGGGACCTCGCCAGTGTCCTGCTGGTGGCCGCCACGGTGCCGCTCACCGGGGTCGAGCTGACCTGGCTGCTGCTCCTGCCGGCCGCGGTCTGGGTGATCGCGGTGTTCGCCGGGGCGTTGAACACGATGATCGACCGGCGGAACCCGGTCACCGCGCTGGTGCGCAACATCGAGCTGGGCGCGGTCCGCTCCGCGCCGCGACCGCCCCAGTGGGCGTCGGACAACGCTGGCGTCCGGATGGCTGTGCTGAACGTGGCGCTCTTCCCGGCCGCCGTGGTGGCGGCCGTGCGGGAGGACGTCGCCCCCGTGCTGGTGGCGGCCGTCGCGGCGGCCGTCGCGGCGGCGGTGGTCGGCGCGATCATCGTGTTGACCTGGCTGCGTGGTCGGGGTACGGGCACCGGCAAGGACCAGCTGCTCACCCACCTCCAGCGCTGGATCGACAGCTACCGTCCCGAGGTGGCGCTCTACTTCGCCGGCCCGGCCAAGGACGTCTACCAGGCCAACATGTGGCTCGCCCCGACCGAGGCGCTGGACCAGCGCGGAATCGTGCTGATGCGGAGCAAGGAGGCGTTCCTCGAGCTGGCCGACACCCGGCTGCCGGTGGTCTGCGTGCCGGCCGGGGTCGACTTCATGAACCTGGAGCTGGGCACCGTACGCGCCTCCCTGTACGCCGCCAACGTCGGCGCGAACATCCACCTGCTGCGTGAGCCGGGCATGAAGCACGTCTTCGTCGGCCACGGCGACAGCGACAAGCAGGCCAGCGTCAACCCGTACAGCAAGGTGTACGACGAGGTCTGGGTCGCCGGCCTGGCCGGGCGCGAACGCTACGCCCGCGCCGGGGTCGGCGTCCGCGACGAGGACATCGTCGAGATCGGTCGCCCGCAGCTCGCCGGCGTGACCACCTTCGGCGCGGAGTCCGCGCAGCGGCCGTTCACCGTCCTCTACGCCCCCACCTGGGAGGGGTGGTTGGACGACGACCCGTACCACACCTCGCTGGTGCTGATGGGGGAACGGATCGTCAGGGGTCTGCTGGCCACCTCGCCCGCGGTCCGGCTGATCTACAAGCCGCACCCGCTGACCGGCTCCCGGTCCAAGGAGGCCAGAGCCGTGCACGAGCGGGTCGTCGCGCTGATCCGGGCGGCCGGCGGGGACACCGACGCGACCACGCTGGACGGGCCCGGCCACCGGGTGGTCACCGGGCGGGTGCCGGCGCTGTTCGACTGTTTCAACCAGACCGACCTGCTGATCAGCGACATCTCCAGCGTCGTCTCCGACTTCGTGCAGAGCCAGCGGCCGTACGTGGTGGCCAACCCGAGCGGCCTGCCGGAGGACGAGTTCCGCGGCACCTTCCCGACCTCGCGGGCGGCGTACCTGCTCTCGGTGGACTGCGGCGAGCTGGAGAAGATCCTCGCGCTGACCCGGGCCGGCGACGACCCGATGACCGAGGCGCGGCGTGAGCTGAAGACGTACCTGCTCGGTCCGGCCGAGGCGAACCCGATGGAGCGGTTCCAGGAGGAGATCGCCCGGCTCTGCCGCTGACCGCACCGCCCTGCGGGCCCGGGACGACACGTTCGTCCCGGGCCCGCCGGGCACCCCTGGTCGGGGCCGGGACTCCCACGACACGCGTGCTTCTGCCACCATTCGCAAATCATCCGTACGACGAATGGGGTTTACCGGTGCGCATCCTGCTGGTCGAGGACGACCGACGGGTGGCCGCCGCCCTCTCCTCGGCGCTGACCCGGCGCGGGTACGAGGTCGAGCACGCCGCCACCGCCGCCGCCGCCCTCTGCGCCGCCCCCTGCGACCTGGTGTTGCTGGACCTGACCCTGCCCGACGGCGACGGCGCCGACGTCTGCCGGGAGCTTCGCCGCCGCAGCAGCCAGTTGGGCATCATCGCGGTGACCGCCCGGGGTGAGGAGCGCGACCGGGTGCTCGGGTTGCGGCTCGGCGCCGACGACTACGTGGTGAAGCCGTTCTCGATGGTGGAGCTCCAGGCCCGGATCGAGGCGGTGCTGCGGCGGGCCGCGCACGCCCCGCCGACGCGGGACCTGATCGAGGTCGGGGCGCTGCGGGTCGACGTGGCCGCCCGCACCGTCTCCGTCGGCGGTCGGGCGGTGGCGCTGACCCGCAAGGAGTTCGACATCCTGCTCTCCCTGGCCCGCCAGCCCGGCGTCGCGGTGCCCCGGGACCGGATTCTGCTCGACGCGTGGGGAACGACCTGGGCCGACCGGCACACCGTGGAGGTGCATGTCGGCTCGCTGCGCGGCAAGCTGGGCGACCCCCGCCTGGTCGAGACGGTGCGCGGGGTCGGCTACCGGCTCCGCGGCGAGTGAGGGGCCCGGCGTGCGTCGTCGACTGGTCATCAGCTATCTGCTGCTGATGGTGCTGGTGCTGGTGGCGTTGGAGACGCCGCTCGCCGCCACCCTCGCCTCCCGGGAGACCGACCGGGTCCGCGCCGACCGGCTCGCCGACGCGACCCGGTTCGCCTCGCTGGCCGGGCCGGCGTTGCGTGGCAACGTGCCCGGACCGCTCAACGGCGAACTCGCCGCCTACGACGAGCTGTACGGCATCGGCGCGGCGGTGGTCGACCGGGACGGCCGGACGGTCGTGGTCTCGCCCGACTGGCGAGGCGGCCCGCAGACAGCGGCGGCGCTGGAGAGCGCCCTGGCCGGCCAGCAGTTCAGTGCCCCGGAGGCGGTCTGGCCCTGGGTCGACGGTCCGCTGGTGGTGGCGGTGCCGATCAACGACGGTGGGGAGGTGCTCGGCGCGGTGGTCACCGCCACCCCGGCGGCCGAGGTCCGGCGTACCGTCACCGCCTGGTGGCTACTGCTGGCCGGGATCGGGCTGCTCGCCGTGCTGGCCTGCGTCTCCACCGCGTTCGGGCTGGCCGGCTGGGTGCTGCGCCCGGTGACCGAGCTGGACGCGGTGACCCACGAGATCGCCGAGGGGGACCGGGGCGCGCGGGTGCAGCACCGGCTCGGCCCTCCCGAGCTGCGCCGCCTCGCGGCCAGCTTCAACAACATGGCCGACGTGGTCTCCGACGTGATGGACCGGCAGCGCGCCTTCGTGGCGCACGCCAGCCACCAGTTGCGCAACCCGTTGACGGCGCTGCGGCTGCGGGTCGAGGAGCTGGGGTCGAGTCTCAGCGATCCGGACGGCCTGACCGAGCATCGGCTGGCGCTGGAGGAGACCGACCGGTTGGCCCTGGTGCTCGACGCCCTGCTCACCCTGGCTCGCGCGGAGCGGGAGGAGAATGAGCGGATCACCGTCGACGCGGCGGAACTGGCCGCCTCCCGCGTGGCGGCGTGGGAGCCGCTGGCCCGGCACCGGTCGGTGACCCTGCGGCTGGCCGCCGCCGGCCCGGCGTACGCCCGGACCGTGCCGACCGCCGTCGACCAGGCCCTCGACGCGTTGATCGACAACGCGGTGAAGTTCAGCGGTGAGCGGGGCGTGGTGACCGTGACCGTCCGGCACGCCGACGGCGGCATCCTCCTCCAGGTCTCCGACACCGGCCCGGGGATGAACCCGGACCAGCTCGAACAGGCCACCGAGCGGTTCTGGCGGGCACCGGACGCGCAGAACGTCGACGGCGCCGGGCTGGGCCTGACCATCGTCGCCGTGCTGGTCGACGCCTCCGACGGCCGGCTCACCATGCGCCCCGGGGACCGGTGCGGCCTGGTAGCCGAGGTGTGGTTCCCAGCTCCCGGGGACGCCCCGGCGGCCAGCGGGCAGGCCGGAGAGGGTCCCGCCGGCCCGCCGGACCGGGGACGTCCCGCGCCGGCGGACGCCCCGACCGGCGGCGGCCACCCGGCCGGGGCCGCGACGGTGGATCGGCCGGGGCCGGTGCCGGTGCCGGTGGCGGCCCCACGGCCGGTCGGTCCGGGCGGTGTCAGGGCTTGACCGAGCGGTACCAGTCCGCCGCGCCGGGATGCAGCGGCAACGGCGCGGTGGCGATCGCCGAGCGGGGACTCATCCGCCCGGCGGCGGGGTGCGCCGCCGCCAGCTCCGTGCGGCGTTCCATCAGCAGCCGGGTCACCTCCCGCACCAGCGAATCGGGCAGATCGGCGCGGACGACGAGATAGTTCGGGTTGGCCACCGTGGTGACCGGATCCAGGTCGTACACCGAGCGAGGGATGTCCCGCGACACGTACACCTCGCGGTAGCCGCGGCGCAGCTCCTCCGTCCACTCGCCGAGGTCGATGATCCTCGTCGCCGACGCGCCGGCCAGCTGATCCACCCCGCGCACGGGCAGCCCACCGGAGAAGAAGAACGCGTCGATCCGGCCGGCCCGCAGCGCGGCGACCGAGTCGTCGAGGCCGAGGTGCAGCTGACGGACCTGGTCGCCGCCGAGCCGGGCCACCTCCAGCAGCCGGGTCGCGGTGACCTCGGTGCCCGAGCCCGCAGCGCCCACCGACACCCGCCGCCCGCCCAGGTCGGCGAGCGTCCGCACGGGCCCGCCGGCGGTGGTGACCAGGTGCAGCAGGTCGTCGTAGACCCGGGCCACCGCGCGGACCGACGGTGGCGCGGCCGGCCCGGCGGGCAGCACGTCGGCCTGGGTGAAACCGAGTTCGGCCTGACCGGCGCCGACGAGCCGCACGTTCTCCGCGGAGGCCGCGGTGACCACCACAGTGGCCCGCACGCCGGGTAGTTCCCGGTTGAGCACGGCCGCCAGCGACTGCCCGAAGGCGTGGTAGACCGCGGTCGGACTGCCGGTGGCGATCCGGATCAGTGTCGACTCGGTGGGGGAGTCCCGGCAGGCGGCCAGCCCTGTCGTCGTCAGGACCAGCAGCATCAGCAGCGCGGACGGGGCGGCGACCCGCCGCCGGGTGGGGGCGGACCAGCATCGGCTCACGGCCTGCACTCTGCGCCGCCGGGCACCACCGGCGCAAGCTCAGGACGGCGGCGACGCCGGTGCCGCGTCGTCCCCGACAATCACGCTCGACCGGTTGGGCGGGCGGGGGACAGGGAGGACCGCTCGATGATCCTCAGACGGTCCGGGCCGTCGGCCACGCTCACCACGAGACACCCCGCCCCGGGGCGGAGCAGGGCAGGCACCTCCAGCAGGGCGGCGCCGCGCACCAGCACCGCGGCCAGCTCCCGGTCGGTGAGCCGGATCCCGAGGATGTGCCGACGCACGTGTCGGCCACCGGCGAGCAGCGCGGACCGCCAGGCCGCCGAGGCGAGCCGGCCCCGCCAGACGGCCCGCGCACTCGACGCCCCGGCCACCGGTCCGCCCAGCAGCTCGCGGCGGCCCCGCCGCCACCCCGACCCGCACAGCTCGGCGTACGTGGCCCGGTGCTCGTCGGGCACGTGCAGGCGGTGCAGCTCGTAGCGGCGGCGCAGCCCACCGCTGAGCACCTCGTGCTCCACCGGAACACCGAGCCGCGTGAGCAGCTGGCGCATCCGCAGCGCGGCGTCCTGCCGGTTGAACTCGGCCGCCGGCCGGTAGGGCTCGGCCGGACCCCGGCCGGTCGCCGGCGGGGGCGTGCAGCGGACCAGGCAGGCCAACTCGAACGCGTCGCCCAGGGTCATCCAGTCCATCGGCGGCGGCGCCGGCGGACGGGGCCGGTCGAGCAGGGTGGGTTGCGGAGCCATGGGCCGCTCCTCCTCGGCGTCGGGGTCCCCTAACGGTCGCCGCCCGCCCGCCCCGGTTCCACCGATCCGGCCCAGCCTTGAGGAAATCTTGCGGCGGGGTCAGAGTTCGGTGACCACCACGTCGACCTGGCGTGGCCGCCCGGCGGCCACCGGTCGCTCCTCGACCGGGTACTTCAAGTCACGCAGCGCGGCGACCAGCCCGGCCGCCCCGCGCGGCCGGGCACCGGCGAGCAGCAGGTCGCGTACCAGCCGGCCCTTCGTCGCCTTGTTGAAATGGCTGACCACCGTGCGGGTCACCCGCCCGTCGAGCTCCCGCTCGTGCAGCACCCGCACGGTCACCGTCCGCCCGGCCAACGCACCCCGTGGCGTCCAGGTGGCCGCGTACGCGGCGGAGCGCAGATCAAGCACCGGGCCGTCCCCGGCCGCCGACTCCATCGCCGGGGCCAGCACACGCCGCCAGTACGCCGACAGCGCCCCCACGCCGGGCAGCCTCGCCCCGATCGGGCAGCGATACGGCGGGATCCGGTCGGCGAGCCGCACCGCGCCCCACAGACCGGAGCTGACCAGCACCGACCGGCGGGCGGCCCGCAGCGCCGGGGCCGGCAGCGTGGCCAGGCCGAGCGCCTCGTAGAGCACGCCGGTGTAGACCTGCCCGGCCGGTGTGGTGGCGGCCCGGTCCAGCCGCGCGTTGCGGGCCAGTTCGCCCCGCTGGCCCGCGCTGAGCCCGAGCGCCGCCAGCGCCGCCGTTTCGTCGGTGGCGCTGAGGCCGACGAGCGCGGCCAGCACCTCCCCCCGGGCCGGGTTCAGCTCGGGCAGGGACAGCCGGGCGAGGTCGAGCCGACGGCCCGTGCCGGCGTCGGCCTTGCCCTCGGAGGGCGGCAGCAGGATGAGCACGTCGCCAGCGTACGGGCCGGGTTCAGCGCCACGGCCGCACGGCGGCCGGCGGGTGGTACACCCGATATCCGGCCACCTCCACCAGGCGGGCGGCGTCCGCGCGGTCGCCGAGCAGCCGGCGCAGCCGGCGTTCGGCGGGGGAGTCCACCGGCAACACGTAGCCGGGGCGCTCGGCCCGGCCCACCCGCCGCCAGTACGGCCGGTACCGGTTCTGTCCGGGGGTGAGGTCGCCGTCGAGCACCGCGCAGACCACCCGCTCGGCGGTGTCGAAGGTGAGCCGGTTACAGGTCCAGTAGTCGCCGTAGACCTCGCGCAGGCCGGTGGCCCGCACCGCCGCCGCCAACTCGGCGGCCCGGCGTTGCTCGGTTCGGGGCGTGTCGAGCGTGGAGAGGAAGAGCCCGGTGGCGACCACGGCGGTGGCGGCCAGCGCGGCCAGCGCGGCGGTGGCGCTCGCCCCGGCCAGCCGCCCGGCCACCCCGACCGTGCCCCGCCAGCACGCGACGGCCGCCGCCCAGAGCGGCCAGAGCACCGCCGGCAGCGAGATCTGCAGCACCGACAGGTAGCGGGCGCTGGTCACCGGTTCGGTCGCGGCCAGCGGACTGCGGACGTACGCCAGCAGGGTCAACGCCGCGCCGGCGACCAGCGCGAGTTGCGCGACGGGGCGGACCCGGTCGGTGGTGGGCCGCCCGGCGGTCCGGCGGTACGCGAGCAGCGCGAGCAGCGCGGCGGCCACCAGCAGCAGCGGGTAGAGCAGGCCGAACCACTCCTGCCACCGGGCGCAGCCGGTCACCGGACAGAGGCCGTTGGCCAGCGGCAGCCCTTCCAGCAGTCCGCCGGTCACCCGCTGCGCCCACGGCGGCGCCGGGCCGCCGTCGGCGGCGAGTTGCCGCAGCACGGACAGCGAGTCCTGCCCCGGCGGGGCGCGCAGGTTGTCCCACCCCATCGGCGCCGCTCCGACCGCGAAACCGGCGGCCAGCAGCGCGCCCGACCAGCCGAGCAGTTCCCGGCGGGTCGCGTGGAGCAGCAGCAGCCCGGCGACCGCCAGGTACGGCACGACCAGCCAGTCCGACCACAGCGCGAAACCGGCGAGCAGGCCGGCCAGGCCGACCGCCGCCCGGCGGTGGGCGAACCGGCGTCCGGCCAACCCGAGCGCGATCAGCAGCATCGCCAGCACCGCCGGTTTCACCTCGGGCCGGCCACCGACCACGGTGAGCTGGTCGCGCACCACCCGTTCCGTGCCGAGCGCGAGCAACCCCACCACGAACGCGGCGAACCAGGGTGAGTAGAGGCGCCGGGTCAGCCGGTGGGCCAGCCAGAGGAACAGGGCGTACAGCGCCACCAGCGGCAGCCGCAGCGCCGGCCAACTCGGCCCGACCAGCGCCACCAGCGGCGCGGCCAGGTACGCCTCGGCTGTCCCCATGTAGTGCTGCCCGTACAGGAAGACCGGCCGTTCCCGGCCGGCCGCGATGTGCAGCGCCGCCAATCCGAACGTGGCTTCGTCGCTGTTCGCGGCGGGGACGGTGAGCAGGGTCAACACCAGGCGGTAGCCCACCGCGACCACACCGAGCAGCAGCGCGACCCGCGCCGGCCGGTCCAGCCGGGCGCGGTCCCACAGTCCTGGTGTCGACACGACCAACGCCCCCGTCGTCGTCCCGACCGGAGTGTTTCACGCGGTGCCGGTTGGCCGGGGCGGATCCGCCGACTCCTCGCGTGGCCGGTTGGGGCGGGGTGTGGCAGGGTTGCTCTGTGCCACCCACTCCCGCAGGCCAGTTGGCCGTACCGAACCTGCACCGGGCAGCGCGGATCGAGGACGCCGTGCACCAGTTGGTGGAGCGCCGGCTCCGCCGCACCGGGTGGCGGATCAACATCGTGGCGTACGCCGGCTACGGCGCCCCCGGCTGGGCGCGGGTGCTGTGCCGGGTGCTGCTCGGCCGCCCGGACACCCGCCAGCGCGGCCGGCTGGAGAAGGTGCGTGGCTGGCGCAGCTTCACCACCCTGCCCGCAAAGCACGTCACGGTGCGGATCGAGGCCGGTGGGACCGTCCACGAGGCGCAGGCCGACCGTAGCGGCTTCGTCGACACCGTCATCGAGGGTGACTTCACTCCCGGCTGGTCGTCGGTACGCCTCAGCGTGCCCGACGCCGAGCCGGCGGAGGCTCTGATCCGGGTCCTCCACCCGGACGTGCGGTTCGGCATCCTCTCCGACATCGACGACACGGTCATGGTGACCGCGCTACCCCGGCCCCTGCTGGCGGCCTGGAACACCTTCGTCCTCGACGAGCACGCCCGGGCCGCGGTGCCCGGCATGGCCGTGCTGTACGAGCGGCTGGTCACCGCCCATCCCGGGGCGCCCGTGCTCTACCTGTCCACCGGGGCGTGGAACGTCGCCCCGACGCTGACCCGGTTCCTGTCCCGGCACCTCTACCCGGCCGGCCCGCTGCTGCTCACCGACTGGGGCCCGACCGCCGACCGGTGGTTCCGCAGTGGCCGGGAGCACAAGCGGGCCACCCTGGCCCGCCTGGCCCGGGAGTTCCCGGAGGTGCGCTGGCTGCTCCTCGGCGACGACGGGCAGCACGACCAGGAGATCTACCGGGAGTTCGCCGCCGCCCACCCGGACAACGTCGCCGGGGTGGCGATCCGGCGGCTCTCACCCACCCAGTCGGTGCTCGCCGGCAGCCTGCCCGCCCCGGCGGGTCAATCCTCGACCGGTCCGGTGGGGCAGAAGTGGCTCGCCGCTCCGGACGGCGCCGGCCTGTGGAAACTCCTCCGCGACGCGGGCCTGGTCTGAGCGGTCCCCGGGCCCGGGTCAGTCACGGCGCAGCCAGAGGACGCCGAGCGGGGGGACGCGCAGCGGGGCCGAGGCGGGCATCCCGTGCCAGGGGACGCCCTGTGCGTGCACCGCGCCGAGGTTGCCCACCCCCGACCCGCCGTAGTGCTGCGCGTCGGTGTTGATCACCTCGGTCCAGGTGCCGGCCGCGGGCAGCCCGACCCGGTAGTCCTCCAGAGGCCGGGCGGAGAAGTTCGTCACGCACACCAGGGTGGCGCCGTCGGGGGCGATCCGGACGAACGAGACGGTGTTGTTGGCGACGTCGTCGCCGGCGATCCAGCGGAACCCGGCCGGCTCGATGTCCTGCGCCCAGAGCGCGGGGGTGGCCCGGTACGCGGCGTTGAGGTCGCTGACAAGCCGCCGCACGCCGGCCCGGGCCGGGTCGTGCAGCAGGTGCCAGTCGAGGCCACGTTCCTCGCTCCACTCCCGGTCGTCGGCCAGCTCGCAGCCCATGAAGAGCAACTGCTTGCCCGGGTGCGCCCACATGTACGCCAGCAGCGCCCGTACGTTCGCCAACCGCTGCCAGGTGTCCCCGGGCATCTTCGCGCTCAGCGATCCCTTGCCGTGCACCACCTCGTCGTGGCTGATCGGCAGCACGTAGTTCTCGCTGAAGGCGTAGGCCAGGGAGAAGGTCAGCTGGTGGTGGTGGTGCTGGCGGTAGATCGGGTCCTTCGAGGTGTAGAGCAGGGTGTCGTGCATCCAGCCCATGTTCCACTTGAACCCGAAGCCGAGCCCGCCCTCGGCGGTGGAGCGGGTCACCCCGGGCCAGGCCGTGGACTCCTCGGCGATCATCACCACCCCGGCGTGGTGCTTGTAGACGGTGGCGTTGACCTCCTGCATGAAGGCGATCGCCTCCAGGTTCTCCCGGCCGCCGTGCACGTTGGGCAGCCACTGGCCCTCGGGGCGGGAGTAGTCCAGGTAGAGCATCGAGGCGACGGCGTCCACCCGCAGCCCGTCGACGTGGAACTGCTCGCACCAGTAGAGCGCGTTGGCGACCAGGAAGTTGCGCACCTCGCGGCGGCCGAAGTCGAACACGTACGTGCCCCAGTCGGGGTGCTCGCCACGGCGCGGGTCGGGGTGCTCGTAGAGCGCGGTACCGTCGAAGCGGCCCAGCGCCCAGTCGTCCTTGGGGAAGTGCGCCGGCACCCAGTCGAGGATCACTCCGACGCCGGCGCGGTGCAGGGTGTCGACGAGGTGCCGGAAGTCGTCCGGGTCGCCGAACCGGGAGGTGGGGGCGAAGTAGCCGGTGACCTGGTAGCCCCACGACCCGCCGAACGGGTGCTCCATGACCGGCAGGAACTCCACATGGGTGAAGCCCATCTCGGTGACGTACGCGGTGAGCTGCTCGGCCAGCTCCCGGTAGCCGAGGCCGGGTCGCCACGAGCCGAGGTGCACCTCGTAGACGCTCATCGGCTCCTGGTGCGGCTGCCGGGTCGCCCGCCGCGCCAGCCACACCGCGTCGCCCCACTCGTACGTCGAGTGGTGCACCACCGACGCGGTCGCCGGCGGCACCTCCGCGTACGCCGCGAGCGGGTCGGCCTTGTCCCGCCAGCGCCCGTCCGCGCCGAGGATCCGATACTTGTACCGCGCGCCGGGCGCCACGTCGGGCACGAAGATCTCCCAGACCCCGCTGGCGCCGAGCGAGCGCATCGGCCAGCCGTCGTCCGGGCCCCATCCGGTGAAGTCGCCGACCACCCGCACCCCGCGCGCGTTGGGCGCCCACACCGTGAAGGCCACACCCCCGTCGAGGACCCGGGCGCCGAGCGCCTCCCAGAGCCGCTCGTGCCGCCCCTCGCCGATCAGGTGCAGGTCCAGGTCGCCGAGGGTGGGCGGGTAGCGGTAGGGGTCGTCGCCGACCCGCCCGTCGGCCTCCACCCGGTAGTCGAGCACCTCGCCCGGCAGCACCGTCTCGAAGACGCCGACGTCGTGCACCCGTTTCATCGGGTGCCGTTCCCCGTCGACGATCACGGCGACGTCGCCGGCGCCCCGGCGCATCGCGCGGATCGTCGTGCGCCCACCGGCGGGGTGCGCGCCGAGCAGGGCGTGCGGGTCGTGCGCCGCACCGGCGATCAGCTGGTCCATCGGGTGTCGTCCTCCGGTGCGGGTGCGGGTGCGGTCGGGGCGGTGCCGCCGGACAGGCCGGCCGGCACGTCGGTGACGGTGAGGTCGGCCGGCACGTGGCCGGCCGGCGCCGGTTCGTACGCCGTCGCCGGACGGCGTACGACGAACACGTGCGCGGGTTGCAGGTACGGGTCGAGCCGGACCGCGTTGCGCTGGCCCCACTCGTAGCTGGCCCCGGTCAGCTCGTCGTGGATGGTGAACCGGTCGTGCCAGTCGAGGCCGAGCGCCGGCATGTCCAGCGTGGTGTTGCCCCACTGCACCGTGTGGGAGTCGAACGAGCAGATGACCAGGACGGTGTTGCCGGTGTCCGGGTCGTGCTTGGACCAGCACAGCAGCGCCGGGTTGTCGATGTCGTGGAAGACCAGGTTGCGCAGCCGGTGCAGGGCCGGGTTGTCCCGGCGTACCCGGTTGAGGGTGGCGACGAACGGGGCCAGGGAACGGCCCTTCGCCTGCGCACCGGCCCAGTCCCGGGGCCGCAGCTCGTACTTCTCGTTGTCGAGGTACTCCTCGGCGCCGGGGCGGGCCACGTGTTCGAACAGCTCGTAGCCGGCGTACATGCCCCAGGAGGGGGAGAGAAGCGCGGCCAGCACCGCCCGGATCTTGAACATCGGCGGCCCGCCGTGCTGCAGCGACTCGTGCAGGATGTCCGGCGTGTTGGGCCAGAAGTTGGGCCGCATGTAGTCGGCGGCGGCGACCAGTTCCTCGCAGTACGCCCGCATCTCGGCCGCCGTCGTGCGCCAGGTGAAGTAGGTGTACGACTGGGTGAAGCCGATCTTGCCGAGCCCGTGCATGATCGCCGGCCGGGTGAACGCCTCGGCCAGGAACAGCACGTCCGGGTCGACCTTCTTGACCTCCCAGATCAGCCAGTGCCAGAAGTCGAACGGCTTGGTGTGCGGGTTGTCCACCCGGAAGATCCGGATACCCTCGCCCACCCAGTGCAGCACCACCCGCAGGATCTCCGCCCGGATGCCCTCGGGGTCGTTGTCGAAGTTCAGCGGGTAGATGTCCTGGTACTTCTTCGGCGGGTTCTCCGCGTACGCGATGCTGCCGTCGGCCCGGGTGGTGAACCACTCCGGGTGTGCGGCCACCCAGGGGTGGTCCGGCGCGCACTGCAACGCCAGGTCCATCGCCACCTCCAGGCCGGCGTCGGCGGCGGCGGCGACGAAATCGCGGAAGTCATCCGGCTCGCCGAGGTCGGGGTGGATGGCGTCGTGCCCGCCCTCGGCCGCGCCGATGGCCCACGGCGAACCCACGTCGTCCGGGCCGGCGGTGAGGGAGTTGTTCCGGCCCTTGCGGTTGACCCGCCCGATCGGGTGGATCGGCGGCAGGTAGAGCACGTCGAAGCCCATCGCCGCGACCCCGGGCAGCCGGTCCATCGCGGTGACGAAGGTGCCGGACCGCGCCGGGGCGTCGACGGTCGCCGGGATCGCCCCCTCGGAGCGGGGGAAGAACTCGTACCAGGCGGAGAAGAGCGCCCGGGGCCGGTCCACCCAGAGCCGACGCTCCTCGCCGGTGGTGACCAGCTCCCGCACCGGGTACACCCAGAGCAGGTCGGCCAGCTCCAGCGCCGGGGCCACCCGCCGGGGCAGCTCCCGCCCGGTGTCGCCCAGCGCGGCGATCGCGGTCCGCACCCGCGTGCCGTCGGCCGCCGGAACCAGCTTGAGCGCGGCCTCCAGCACGCGTTCGCCCTCGGCCAGGTCGTTGGCGAGGTCCTCGACGCCCTGCCCGGCGGCCAGCTTCTTCGTCACCGCGTTCTGCCAGGTCAGGTACGGGTCCTGGAACGCCTCGACGGTGAAGGTCCATTCGCCGACGGCGTCCGGGCGGATGGTGGCGTGCCACCGGTCCTGCCCGGCCTCACCCGGACGCATCCGGGTGAACGGTCGGGCCGCGCCGTCCGGCCCTCGCCAGACCACGTTGCAGCCGAGCGCGTCGTGGCCCTCGCGGTAGGCGCGGGCCGACACCGGCACCACCTCGCCGACGACCGCCCTGGCGGGGTAGTGGCCGCAGGCGACGGCGGGGGAGACGTCTTCGATGGGGAACCGTCCGCTCACCCGCTCAACCTACTGCGCGAGATCGCTTCGCGCTCGAGTCGAGTCCCCCTGCCCACCTGTCGGGCCGCCCCGGCTGTCGGGCGAGTCGCGGCAGGTGGCGGTGTGCCGGCGCGAGGATCGCCCGACATGCCACGACTCGCCTGCCGCGTCCCGGATCGGGCACCCGTCAGCCGGCGGCGCCGACGGATCGGTAGATGTCGAGGGTGCGCGCGGCGACGGCGTCCCAGGAGAAGTGTTCCACCGCCCGCCGCCGGCCGGCCCGGCCGAACTCGGCGGTGCGCGCCGGGTCGGCGAGCAGCGCGTTCATGGCCGCCGCCAGGTCGGCGACGAACTTCTCCGGCGTCAGTGGTGTTCCGGAGCCGTCGGCCGCCTGCTCGATCGGCACCAGCAGGCCGGTCTCGCCGTCGGCCACCACCTCCGGGATGCCGCCGGTCGCGGTCGCCACCACCGCCGTCTCGCAGGCCATCGCCTCCAGGTTCACGATGCCCATCGGCTCGTACACCGAGGGGCAGACGAAGATCGTCGCGTGGGTGAGCACCTGGATGACCTCGTGCTTGGGCAGCATCTCGGCCACCCACACCACGCCCGAGCGGTTCGCCCGCAACTCGGCGACCAGCTTCTCCACCTCGGCGGCGATCTCGGGCGTGTCGGGCGCCCCGGCCAGCAGCACCAGCTGGGTGTCGGCGGGCAGCTCCCGGGCGGCACGCAGCAGGTACGGCAGGCCCTTCTGCCGGGTGATCCGGCCCACGTACACCACGCTCGGCCGGGCCGGGTCGATGCCGAGGCGGTCCACCACGTCGGTGCCCGGGTCCGGGGCGTACTGCGCGGTGTCGATGCCGTTGTGGACCACCCGGACCCGGTCCGGATCCACCTGTGGGTACGCGGCCAGCACGTCCCGGCGCATCCCGGCGCTGACCGCGATGATCGCGTCGGCGGCCTCGTAGGCCGTCCGCTCGCACCACGAGGAGAGCGCGTACCCGCCGCCGAGCTGTTCGGCCTTCCACGGTCGCAGCGGCTCCAGGCTGTGCGCGGTGACCACGTGTGGCACCCCGTGCAGCAGTTTCGCGGCGTGCCCGGCCAGGTTGGCGTACCAGGTGTGGCTGTGTACCACGTCCGTGCCAGCGCAGCCCGCCGCCATCTCCAGATCCACGCCCATGGTGCGCAGCGCGGCGTTCGCGCCGGACAGGCCGGCCGGTTCGGCGTACGCGACGACGCCCGGCTCCGTGCGCGGCGCGCCGAAGCAGTGCACCCGCACGTTCGCGAGCCGGCGCAGCTCCCGGGACAGGTACTCGACGTGCACGCCGGCCCCGCCGTACACCTCCGGCGGATACTCCCGGGTGAGCAGGTCGACGCGCAGCGGTACGAGATCGCTCATGCCCGGCACCTTAGTGCAGAAACATGCCCCGTACGGAAGGAGAAGCGGCCGGTAGGAGTGGTGAACTCGCGGCCGGATGGATAGCGTCGGGGCATGGCTGCCAAGGTGCTCGCGATCGTCCTGGCTGGCGGAGAGGGCAAGCGCCTGATGCCGCTCACCACGGACCGGGCCAAGCCCGCCGTCCCGTTCGGCGGGATGTACCGCATGGTCGACTTCGTCCTGTCCAACCTGGCGAACGCCGGCTTCCTCAAGATCGTCGTGCTGACCCAGTACAAGTCCCACTCACTGGACCGGCACATCACCAAGACGTGGCGGATGTCGACCCTGCTCGGCAACTACGTCACCCCGGTGCCGGCGCAGCAGCGCCGCGGCCCGTGGTGGTTCGCCGGGTCCGCCGACGCGATCTACCAGAGCTTCAACCTGATCAACGACGAGCAGCCGGACCACGTGATCGTCTTCGGTGCCGACCACATCTACCGGATGGATCCGCGGCAGATGGTGGAGGACCACATCGCCTCCGGCGCGGCGGTGACCGTGGCCGGCATCCGGCAGCCGCTGTCGATGGCCGACCAGTTCGGGGTGATCGAGGTCGGCGAGGACGGCCGGCGGATCCGGGCGTTCCGCGAGAAGCCCACCGACGCGGTCGGCCTGCCCGACGCGCCGGACCAGATCTACGCCTCGATGGGCAACTACGTCTTCAGCACCCGCGCGCTCTGCGAGGCCGTCGAGCGCGACGCGGAGGACAAGACCAGCAAGCACGACATGGGCGGCAGCATCATCCCGATGCTGGTCGAGCGGGGCGAGGCCAACGTCTACGACTTCCGCGACAACGAGGTGCCGGGCAGCACCGACCGCGACCGCGGCTACTGGCGCGACGTGGGGACGCTGGACTCCTTCTACGACGCCCACATGGATCTGATCAACGTGCACCCGGTGTTCAACCTCTACAACTTCGAGTGGCCCATCTACACTGAGCAGCCGCCGTTCCCGCCCGCCAAGTTCGTCCACCAGTGGGGGGAGCGGGTCGGTCGGGCGGTCGCCTCGATGATCTCGCCCGGCGCGGTCATCTCCGGTTCGTTGGTGGAGAACTCGATCGTCTCGCCGAAGGTGAAGGTGCACTCCTGGGCGCACGTCGACGGCGCCGTGCTGATGGAGGGCGTCGAGATCGGCCGGCACGCGGTGGTGCGCCGGGCCATCCTCGACAAGAACGTCTTCGTCCCCGAGGGCGCGGAGATCGGCGTCGACCTGGAGAAGGACCGGCAGCGCTACACCGTCTCCGACAACGGCATCGTGGTGATCGGCAAGGGGCAGCGGGTCGAGCCGTGAGCATCCGCCACGTGTGACCCGCCCCTTCGCCGGGAAAGAGTCGACGTCCGACCCGCTCCAGGAGGTTGCCGCAGTGACCCACCCCCGCGCCGGCCAGCCCGCCGACCCCGCCGACCTGGTCGACGTGCCGAAGCTGGTGACCGCTTACTACGCCGAGCATCCCGATCCGGAGAACCCGGCGCAGCAGGTCTCCTTCGGTACCTCGGGGCACCGCGGGTCGAGCCTGCGGTCCGCGTTCAACGAGGATCACATCCTCGCGGTCACCCAGGCGCTCTGCGACTACCGGCGCGAGCGCGGCGTCGACGGCCCGCTCTTCCTGGCTCGGGACACCCACGCCCTGTCCTCCCCCGCCGCGGTGAGCGCGCTGGAGGTGCTGGCCGCCAACGACGTGACCGTGCTGGCGGACAGCCGGGACGGCTACACCCCCACCCCAGCCCTGTCGCACGCCGTGCTGGCCCACAACCGGGGGCGCACCAGCGGGCTCGCCGACGGCATCGTGATCACTCCGTCGCACAACCCGCCCGACGACGGCGGCTTCAAGTACAACCCCACCCACGGTGGCCCGGCCGACACCGACGTCACGTCGTGGATCCAGGACCGGGCCAACGCGATCCTCGCCGCCGGGCTCAAGGAGGTGCGGCGGATCCCGTACGCGCGCGCCCGCGCCGCCGACACCACCGGCGGGTACGACTTCCTCGCCCACTACGTCGACGACCTGCCCGCCGCGATCGACCTCGACGCCATCCGGCACGCCGGGGTCCGCATCGGCGCCGACCCGATGGGCGGGGCTAGCGTCGCGTACTGGGGGGAGATCGCCGAGCGGCACCGCCTCGACCTCACCGTGGTCAATCCGACGGTCGATCCGACCTGGCGGTTCATGACTCTCGACGGTGACGGCAAGATCCGGATGGACTGCTCCTCGCCGAACGCGATGGCGTCGCTGATCGCGGCCCGCGCCGACTTCCAGGTCTCCACCGGCAACGACGCCGACGCCGACCGGCACGGCATCGTCACCCCCGACGGCGGCCTGATGAACCCCAACCACTACCTGGCGGTCGCCATCGGCCACCTGTTCCGCACCCGCACGCAGTGGGGGCCGGCCGCCGCGGTCGGCAAGACCCTGGTCTCCTCCTCCATGATCGACCGGGTCGCCGCCGACCTGGGACGCCCCCTCTTGGAGGTCCCGGTCGGCTTCAAGTGGTTTGTGGCCGGTCTGCTCGACGGCGCGGTCGGCTTCGGCGGCGAGGAGAGCGCGGGCGCGTCGTTCCTGCGCCGCGACGGGAGTACCTGGACCACCGACAAGGACGGCATCCTGCTCTGCCTGCTCGCCGCCGAGATCATGGCGACCACCGGGCGGACCCCGAGCGAGCACTGGTCCGAGCTGGCCGGGCGCCACGGCGCGCCCACGTACGCGCGGATCGACGCGCCGGCCACCCGGGAGCAGAAGGCCGTGCTCGCCAAGCTCTCGCCCGAGCAGGTGACCGCGACCGAGCTGGCCGGGGAGCTGATCACCGCGACGCTCACCACCGCCCCCGGCAACGGCGCGCCGATCGGCGGGCTCAAGGTGGCCACGGAGTCCGGCTGGTTCGCCGCCCGCCCCTCGGGTACGGAGGACGTCTACAAGATCTACGCCGAGTCGTTCCGGGGCCCGGAGCACCTGGCCCGGATCCAGCAGGAGGCCGAGGACCTGGTTGGTGAGGTGCTGCGGCGAGCCTGAGCCGCCCGTCGTGGCCGCTGCCATGGGGTTGGACCGTTCGTCCCGCACGGGATGAACGAGATGCCGGTCGACCTGTCGTGGTGCGACAGGCAGATCCAGCTGGTTGGTCTCGTCAGGGAGAGCACCTGAGCGGGAGGTGCCGGCCCTCGGCGCGGACGGGCTAGCCGAGATTGCGCGATTCTCCCGTTACGGAACCCGGTCTCGCTCGATGTACAAGTGATCGATTCACACACCGGGGGATTGTCGATGCGCATTCTGATCACAGGCGGGGCCGGCTTCATCGGGTCCAACTTGGCCCGCGCCGCGCTGGTCGAGCCCGCCGTCAAAGAGGTGACCGTTCTCGACGACCTGTCTGTCGGGCTGCGCGGCAACCTTGACGGGCTGGACGTCAACCTTGTCGAGGGCTCGATCCTGGACCGCGCCGCCCTGGATACGGCGATGGCCGGACGGGAGGCGGTCGTCCACCTAGCCGCGCTGCCCAGTGTGCCCCGCTCGCTGCGCGATCCGGTGGCCTCCCACCACGCAAACGCCACGGGCACCCTCATGGTCCTCGAGGCGGCACGACGGCACGACGTCGGCCACGTCCTGGTCGCCTCCTCCTCGTCGGTCTACGGCATGAACCCGGTGCTGCCGAAGGCGGAGCTGACCTGGACCCGGCCGATGAGTCCGTACGCCGCCAGCAAGCTCGCCACCGAGGCGTACGCCCTCGCCCACCAGGCATCGTTCGGCCTGCCGACACTGGCCTTCCGGTTCTTCAACGTGTTCGGTCCGGGCCAGCGGCATGACCACGCCTACGCCGCCGTCATCCCTCGGTTCGTCCACGCGGCCCTGTGTGGAGCGCCCGTCGTGCTGCACGGCGACGGCACACAGTCCCGCGACTTCACCTTTGTCGGCTCGGTGTGCCAGGTCATCCTCGACGCGCTCCGTCGTCGGGTGCACCACCCGCATCCGGTCAACCTCGCGTTCGGGGCGCGGGCCAGCCTGCTGGAGGTCCTCGACGAACTCAGCGAGCTGCTGGGACGGCCGGTCGTCCGGGAGTACGCCCCGCCCCGCATCGGCGACGTCCCGCACTCGCTGGCCGACAACAGCACATTGCGGGAGCTGTTTCCGGACGTCGCGCCGGTCGCCCGGGTCGACGGTCTCCGGGCGACCGTCGAGTGGATGGCCAGGCGGCTGGGCGTCGAACCCAGCGCGCCACGGTGATTCGGCAGCGAGCCGGGTGAAACAGCTCGCCTCCCGGCGCGCCCGTCCGGCCCGCGACGGGTAGAGGTTGCCGAGCTGGGGCACAGGCGGTCTCAGCGTACGCGCGGGGTGTGGGTCGTGGCCCCGTTGACACGGCGCTGCGCCAGTTCTCCCTAGTGGGCCAGGCCACGGTCGCACGGCCGACGATCCGGCGTACTGGTGCTGGTAGCGCTTCCGGTGCCGTCCCACGTGCCCTACCGGGCCGACGCCGATGGCATCTTGTTCGGACGGAGGCAGTTGGAGAAGATGGAGGAGCGGGTGGTGGGAGGCGCCTCCCGGGGCCGGTCGGTCACCTTTCCCGTCGATCGGTCCCGCGACCCCCGTCAGACGGAGTCGGTTCCGGGCGGTGAAGCGCGGGCGGGGCTGGGCAAGGCCGCCAGCGGGATGACCTGGAGCCTACTCGGCCTCATCGTGGCCCAGGTGGCGCAGTGGGCGGTCATGGTGCTGCTGTCGCGTCTCGGCACACCGGAGATGGTTGGCCAGTACGCCCTGGGGCTTGCGGTTGGCGCGCCGGTCATCCTGCTGGCCGGCTTCGGGCTGCGAACGGTACAGGTGACGGACACTGGCCCGCTCTTCAGCTTCAACGACTACCTTCGGCTTCGGACGTCCGGCATGGTCGTCGCGCTGCTGCTGATCGGTGTCATTGCGGCGTTCGTCGGCCCGGCTGCTGGGGTCGTCGTGCTGCTGGTCGGCGTCGCCAAGGCCCTCGATGCCGTCGGCGACATCTACTGGGGACTGTTCCAGCGGCATGAGCGGATGCGCCCGATCGCCATCTCCATGATTTCCAACGGGTTGATCAGTGTCCTGGCAGTGGTCTCACTGCTGGTACTGACCGGGAGTATCGGGTGGGCGATGATCGGCTCCGTCATCGGTTCCCTGGCGGGCTCGGTCGGCTACTGCGCCCGGGCCGCGAAGCCGCTGACCACCATCGAACCGACAACGGACGTGGCGGCCGGTGGGACTCGCCACGGCCCGCCGCCGGACCGCCCAGCGGCGCTGCGCCGGATGGCTCGACTTGCTGTGGTCGCAGCGCCGCTCGGCCTAGCCTCCGGCCTGGTGTCGCTATCGGAGAATCTGCCTCGGTACCTGGCCGGACATTTGTTGGGTACTGCGGCTCTCGGTATCTTCGCTGCCCTGGCCTACATCGTGCTCGCCGCCAACGTCCTCTTCGCTGCGATCAGTCAGTTGTTGTTGCCCCGGCTCACCCGGCTGTTCGCGGCAGGCGACGTGACGGCCTTCACCGCGCTCACCCTGAAACTGATCCTGGGAACTCTGTGCTGCGGTGCGGTGGTCGTCGCCGTGGTGATCGGCGCCGGGCCCGCCACCGTCCGCCTCGTCTACGGAGCGCCGTACGACGGCCACGCCGTGGTGCTGATCCTGCTGACCATTGCCGCAGTGCTTCGCGGCGCCGTCTTCTTCCTCAACACGGCGCTCTACGCGCTCCGAAAATTCGGCAACCAACTGGTCGCCAGCATGATCATGGTGGCCGTCGCCGGGAGTGGTGGATATCTCCTGATTCCACGTTTCGGACTGGTCGGGGCTGCCTGGTCCGTGATCATCACTGCCAGCGGCGACAGTCTGCTGAAAGCCCTGATGCTGAAGCGAGCACTTGCGAAGAGACTATCGACTCGACCAGTGCAGGCATCTGGTTGACAGCCCGGGGCGGCCGGCAGGTCATGCCGGGCTGTCGCGGGGGTGCGGGCAGTGCCGGAACCCGGTCGGGACACAGCCGCCAGAGCAGGTCGGCGGTCGGCGAGCAGGAGGGCTGGCCGGCGGCATGGCGCTTCAAGATCGTGTACTCGCAACCCGTTCCAGGAGACCGCCGTGGGTCGGCGGATCACCCGGGCGTGTTCAGACGGTCACGGGCTTGGACGCCAGACAACCCGCGACGTCGGCCCAGACCGTCGTGAGGGAATCCGCCAGGCCGTGCCGGGGTGACCAGCCAAGCAATTCGGCGGAGCGGGTGAGGTCGGCGCACATCCACGACACCGCAGCCGAGCGGGCGGCGTCCGGCGCGAAATCACCCGAGGTGATTTCGCCGGTGAAGCCCGCGACGTCGGCGAGCAGCCGTACCACCTCCGGGGTGCCCACCGCCCGACCGCTGCCGATGTTGAACACGACGGCTCCGGGGAACTCGGGCCGCAGCGCGGCGTGTACCGCCGCGGCGATGTCCCGGACATCGACGAAGTCGCGCCACGTGTCGTGCAGGCCCAGGGGCAGGCGTACGTCACCCTGGGCAATCGCCTCGCACAGCCTCGCCGCGGTACGGCCGAGCAGGTTGCCGGCGGGCAGTCCCGGCCCGATCGGGTTGAACACCCGCAGCACCACGGCGTCGAGCCGGCCCGCCGTGACGGCACGTTCGACCAGTCGGGTGGCGGCGAGGTGGCTGAGGCCGTACTCGCCGACCGGATCGGCCGGATCGTCCTCGCGAACGGCGTGCCCGTGTGGGACCGCACCGTACTCGGCGGCCGAGCCGATCCGCACCAGTCGTGCCCCGGACGCGGCCAGGTTCATCGCGTCGACGAGCTTGGCGACGGCGGCGGTGTGCGCCAGCACGAACTCGTGCCCGCAACCCACTATGCGCCCGGCCGCGACGACCACCGCGTCCGGCCGCTTCCTCGTCAGCAGTGCCGCGAGGGCGCGGACGTCGACGGTTACCAGATCACACTCCTGGCGTGTGGGTGAGTGGACGGTCATCTCCTCGGCGAGGCGCTGGCGGATGTGCCGACCGAGGAAGCCGGACGCGCCGAACAGAAGGACGTTCATCTGTCGTGACATGAGTGCCCACGACCGTTGGTGGGTGCGGGATCTGCTGCGGCTGCTGCTGGGCTCGAATGGGCGCCCTCGGCGGTCGCCTGGATCGGGTGCGTCGGGCCCTGCCACTCGTGCCAGGTGGCCGAACCGGGAGCCGTGATGCCCTCCCGGCGTAGCACCACCCGAACCGTCTCGGCCAGGATCCTCAGGTCGAGGGCGAACGATCGCGAATCGACGTACTCGACGTCATAGGCGAACTTGTCTTCCCAGGAGAGGGTATTACGACCACGCACCTGAGCGAGACCGGTGATGCCCGGACGGACGCCGTGGCGACGCGCCTGCTCGTTCGTGTAGAGGTCCAGGTACCGCACGAGGTGCGGTCGTGGGCCCACCAGACTCATCTCACCCCGTAGGACGTTCCACAACTCCGGCAGCTCGTCAAGGCTGGTCGCGCGTAGCCAACGTCCGACCGGGGTGAGCCGGTCGGCGTCGGTGACCCGCCCTCGGGACGGGTCCACGTGGTGCATCGTCCGGAACTTGACCAGTTCGAAGAGTTCTCCGTGCAGACCCGGCCGGGTGTGACGGAACAGCACCGGGCGGCCGAACGCCACCAGCACCAGAAGCGCCACCGCAGCCAGGAGCGGTGACAGCAGGACAAGCGCAAGACTGGCGACGACCACGTCGAACAGCCGCTTGATGAAGTCATGACGTCGGCGAGCGCCGGAGCTTGGGGCATCCGGCACCGCCGCTGCGGCCCGCTCAGGAGCATCGCGAAAGACCATGATCGAAACTCGACCTCCTCGGAGAATTGCGGGTAATGCCGCTTCTAAGTATGTTGCATCACTAATGTTCGTTCCTGGGCTTCCCGAAGGTGCCGAAGGATCTGTTCGGCATGGAAGGCGGAGACCGAAGCCAGGCTCCATGAGTCCAACACCGCGCGTGCGACTCGGACGGGCGGCCCGTCCAGGCGGCGGAGCAGCGCCTCTGCCATCAACGCGGCGTCGGGGGGCACGAGCGTCAGGCCCTCCTCCACCTGCTGCGCCAAGGCCCGGGTACCGCGGTTGGACACCGCCACGACAGGCGTCCCGACGGTCAGGGCCTCGACCAGGACCATCGGGAAGCCCTCCCGCGGGCTGGCAGAGAGCACGACGTCTGCGGCCGCGAGCTCTGCCGCCGGGTGCCGCGTCCAAGCCTCCACCGTCAGCCCGCATTCCACGGGGGGCGTCCACGCCGGCTCGCCGGGAGCCGTGGATCCGACGATCCGCAGCTCGATCTCCGGCAGCGCTCGTCGTGCCAGCCGCCATGCCGCCACCGCCAGGTCGAGGTTCTTGTCCTTGGTGAGGCGTCCCATCAACAGCAGCCGCCGGGGCCGATTCGGGGCGCCAGACGGGGTGCGAGTGACCGTGAAGCGCTCCGGATCGATTCCGGCGGCCCCGCACGGTGCCACGCTTACCCGGCTACGCGGCGCGAGGCGACGGTAGCTCTCCCGATCCTCGGGGTTTACCGTGATGTATGTCGGGGTCAGCCGGGCCGTGGTCGCCTCGATCGCGCTGAACAGTCGACCGGCCCGCGTCGGGCTGTCGAACAGCGTCCCGCTGACCACAGCCACATGAGGTGTTCCTGTCATGACGCCGACGGCACGGCCGAGCGCGATACCGAACGGCGAGTGCAGGTGCAACAGGTCGACACGCTCGCGACGGACGATCCGCCGAAGTCCGACGAGCGCCGCCGCCGTGGACGCTGGGCCGGCTCGCCGGAACGGGGCCACCTCGTAAACCTCGTCGAAGTCCTGGTAAAGGTCGGGCACTACACTGCCTCGACCCACCACGGCGACCCGGCGGACCGGATAGGCGGAAAGCGCCCGGGCCACCGGGGCGACGATGTTCTGAAGGGTCATACCGATCCCCGCCACGAAGGCGATCGTGGCGTCGTTCGCCAACGGACCGGCCGAGGTGGCGACCAGCGTTCCACCGGCTGCCGCCACTCGCGACGAGAGACTACCGGCAGCGGGGAGACCCTTCGCCCGGAACAGCGGCATGCGCGGTTTCTCCTTTCTGCTCTTCGGCTGGAACCTGCCTGTACCGGCCGTAGGTGCCGCGCATCTCGGCGCAGCCATCGCCGCCGGACACAGTGGCGATCACCTGGTGAACGACACGCCCCACGCCGAGGACACGGGCGTTTCACCCACACCGTCATGCGCGACTGCCGCTCGGTTCTTCGCGCCTCATTCACCGCCTCCACTCAAGTGAATGGGGGTTCAAGATCCTTAGCTGCCCCGGCTCATTGGGAGTGCGGACAGGGCTGATCGATGGTGCGCGACATGCTGCTTCCCGTCCTATGGCGCCGGACCATCCCCGGCTGGAGTACTAGTTCGGGGAGATCCGGGTAAGCGGCGCAATCGACGGATATGACGACGTGTGCCGCAGAGCCAGCACAATGACCAGAGCCATCGGCAGGACTTGCTTGAGTGCGTACCAGGCTACATTGTCCAGGTCGCTGCCATGAAACAGTATCACTCCCACGCAGATCGCTGCAGCCGCCAGTTTCGGCAGCAGATCCTGGTTGAGCTTGGCTCGTAGGTAGAAGCGTCTTGCCCCCCTAATCGCCAGGCCAAGGACGAGGAACGATGCGATGCCCCCCACGTAGCCGAAGTTGATTACCGCCTCACCTGCCAGTCCGAAAATTCGGGTCGTTCGTAGGCCAGCCTTGAAGGAGCCTGGCCCGTAAAGTAGATCGGTTCCGACGACGACCTTGTCTGCTGGTCGGGCCTCCCTCGGCAGAATTTGTGGCGGAACCAGGAACGACAGATTCCCAAAGTATGTCACTCCATGACTGTCGGGCGAAACGCCTTGTTCCTGTTTCCGATGAAGGACCAGCGCCTGGATGTCGGCGCGACCGAGGTCGGTGAGCATCAGGGTCGGGATGTCGCGACCAGTCTCAGCTCCGAGTTCCTGCGCGCCGCGCTGGCCCTTGGTCACATCGAGAATCTGAGAGCCCGCACCCTTGTAGAGCCCGCCGACGTACATGAACACGCCGAAGATGAGCAGGCAGACGAGCAGTGTTCTGCGGGGAATCCGAAAGGCGACCAGGTGCAGGACAATGAGGCCCAACAGTGCTGGCCAAATGATGTTGCTCCGCGATCCCCGCGCTGCGGTGGCCAGCGTCTGCAGCACGACCATGGCCGCCAGGAGTGCGTACGCCAGCTTTGGGTGGGCGGCCAATGATTGTCGCCATCGGATCACCACAAGGCCGAAAATCATCATGGGAAAGGCCTCGCCCATGACGAACAGCCAGCCGAGTCCTCTGGTGCTGTCGGCAACGGTGGTTCGGTCCGCCATCGTGGACAGGTAGCCCTGCACCCCGCCGAACTTCATGATGATGAAGGCGAAGGTGGCGAGGCTGATCAGAATTGCGGACGAACCGATGACGCCGAGTGCTGGCAGGTCTATGGCATGCCGCTTCGAGCGCCAGGGGGTAATCTTTGACGGAAAGTGCAGAACGATCCGATAGATGGTAAGACCAACCACGTTCAGGATGGACATCGCGCCGAGCGCTGCTGGCCAGTCCGGAGGAGCTTCGAGGTAGCGTGCCCAATAATCCCACACGATGTGCAGGATCGGAGCGAGGTAGAAGAAATGGAAGCCGAAGAGGCCGAGTAGGGCTTGGGGATCGAAGATGTCCAGGTGGCGGCGCAAACAGCTGACCGCGTCCACGCCGATCAGCACTCCGGAGACTGTCACCGGAAGCATGGCCCAGTGACGTAGCCGATCGTCGATGCTGACCAGCGTGATCGTTGTCAGGGTCACGACGAAAATCGTGATCATCCAGGTGGTGTATCTGGCCTCGGGGCGGTAGTGCCCTGACACCGGTGTGTCATCCGTGCGGCGATCCGGCTGAGCTGCAGAGAGCGTTTTCATTGAGTGTCGAGTTCCAGTGGTGATTATGGCTTCGCTAGCTCAGGGTTGAGCCGGAAGGGCGTCCGGTGGATGCACTGCCAGCTGAGCAATGTGGCGCTGCGGCAGGGCTCTGTAGCAAATTCATGCTGTGGCTTCGTTCAGACGGCAGTAGGTTGCGTGCCGTCGGCGACGATGGATCGCAGGGCCCAGTAGAAGCTGTCCCGTCGGGGGGCAAGCACCTCTGCCGCGTACTGCCGGGCCTGGGTCAGGTTGCGCGCCGAGGCGGCTGCCATCAGCTCCGGATCACGGAGCATGCGGGTGATCCCATCTGCGAGAGCGGGTGGATCGTCCGGCGGCACGAGATCCTCGTCGGGCAGGAGTTCGGGGATTCCGCCGACCCGGGTGGCCACCGCGGGCAGACCGCGGGCCATTGCCTCGATGAGCGCCCGAGGGAGTCCCTCGGCCCGGGACGGATGTACGAACAAATCGGCGGCGTCGAGCTGTCGACGGACCGGCTCGCCGCTGGGCAGTGTCCCGAGGAAGCGGACCCGATCGTCGACCCGCAGTTGTGCGGCCAGTTGCTCCAGTCGAGGGCGAAAAAGCCCGTCGCCGATGTGCACAAGACCGACGTCCAGTCCCGAACGCGCCAAGAGCGAGAGCGCTTCCAGTAGCGTGTCGATGCCCTTGTGCGGCCTTGCGAGTGTGCCGACGGAGATTAGTCTCACCTGCCCCGCGCCGGGCCGAACCGTGCGTGCGGTGGACAGGAACGCGTTCGGCGGCAGGTTGATGCTCGAGTAGACGGAGACCGGACTGCCAGGCCGTGCTGGGTAGCGGGCCTGCAACGAGCGCTCGGTGACGTAGGAGACGGCGTCGGCTCGCAGGCACTGTTGCTTCATGCGGGTGGTGAACCAGCGGCGGAAGAGCGGGTTCAACGGATGACTGACAGCCTTCGACGACAGGACGTCGGCGGGATCGCCGACCACCTCGAGGGCGTATGGCAGCGAGTGCTTCTCTCGCACGTTGGCCAATATGGTGCCGATCAGGGATGGCACGCGAAGTATTACCGTGTCGCGTGGTTCCGCCGCTGCGGCCACGCTACGGTGAACGGCGCGCCTGACGGTCAGGTACTCCCGGGGGCCCAGGTAGTAGGGAACGGCCCACACCTCCACGTCAGGACCGTCCACGCGGCGCGCGTCGTCGCCGACGTCAGGTACGTTCTGTACGCGGGCCACCACCCTGACCTGGTCGAAGGCCGACAGGTAGCGGGTCCAGAACGAGTAGGTCGGACCCTCCACCGACCACACCGCGCCATCCGGCGTCCGGCAGAACCGGGCCTCGCCGGTGACCACGACCCTCACGGAGCACTCCTTCGGGGCGCTGCCTGGCATAGCCGCTCAATACCCACGTGATACATCTGCGGGACTCCTTCTCGATTCACTGGAGACACTCTTTCTGTTTCACGGCTGTCCTCCTGATCGGGACGGTGTTCCGCAGCCGGCCCGCACGCGGCCGGCCTCGGTCGGCTCGGGCCACCTTTGTCGTCGAGCGGTCTCACGTGCGGGCACTTTCCTGATCAGGGCTTTCCCCGACTCGATAACGACGCAGGCGGCCGGCACGGCGCGGCGTTCGCCTCGACGCGGGGCCATCGGTCTTGGCGTCAGTGCGGCAGCGACGCTTCCCGGGCAGGGCTGACGAGCATGCTGGGTGGCTGGGCGCAGAGCATCGTGAGCTGCTCGATGGTCTTCTCTGGGTCGTCGTACGGGTCGAGGCCGCTGACCTCTGTTGGGTCCAGTGGTGGCACCGACACGTGCGAGATCAGCGGGTGCAGCGGTCGAATGTCGATCTCGCCGTGGCCGAACAGGTCCTCGTGCAGTTTTTCGCCCGGCCGTAGTCCCGTGTAGATGATGGGCACGGTGCTCGCGGCCTGCTCGGCCAGTTGGCGAGCCAGATCGGCGATGCGTACCGGTTCGCCCATGTCGAGCACCAGCGCCTCGCCGCCGCGGCCGATCTCGGCGGCCTGCAGCACCAGGTGCACCGCCTCCTGCACAGTCATCAGATAGCGGGTCACCTCGGGATGGGTGACGGTCAGTGGCTGGCCGGTTTCGATCTGCCGCTGGAACGCTGTCACCACGGAACCGCGGCTGCTGAGCACGTTGCCGAACCGGACGCTGAGGAAGGTGCCGGGGTACTGGGAGGCGGCATGTGCGGTCAACCGCTCGGTGATCCGCTTCGAATAACCGAGGACGCTGATCGGGTGGGCGGCCTTGTCGGTGGAGATGTTGACGAACTTGGCAACGTCGCGGCAGGCGTCCAGCACCGAGAGGGTGCCCCAGATGTTCGTCCTGACCGCCTCGCCGGGGTGTCGCTGCAGCAGGGTGAGGTGCTTCAGGGCCGCCGCGTGGAAGATGATCTCCGGCTTGCGTTCCTGGATGACCCGTCGGATGCGCTCGTCGTCCCGCAGGTCAGCGAGGATCAACTCCGGGCCGTCCAGCAGGGCTCGGCCGGACAGCGACATCTGGAGGCTGTGCAGGGCCGACTCGTCCCGGTCCAGCATCATCAGCTCGCCCGGGTCGGCCTTCATGAGCTGCCGACACAGTTCGGAACCGATCGAGCCGCCCGCGCCGGTGACCAGGATCCGTCGACCGGCCATGCCGTTGCCGCCCAGCGGGAGGTCCGCGACGACCTGGCGGCGGCCGAGCAGGTCGGTGATCTGCACGTCGCGTACGTCGGTGACGCTGATTCGCTGGTCCACCAGGTCTCGCACCGGCGGCAGCACCTTGAAGGCGGCGCCGGTCTGGAGGGTCGCCTCACGGATCTGGCGGATCAGGGCGGCGTCGCCACTGCCGGCCGAGAAGATCACGGTGGCGGCACCGGTGCGACGGACGGCCCCGGCGATGTCGTGCCGCCCGCCGAGTACCCGTACTCCGCCGATGCGCAGGTCGCGCTTGTCTGGATCGTCGTCGAGCGCGCCGACGGGCAGGAAGCGGCCGCGCGGGTCGCTGAGCATGGCGCGCAGTAGTCCCTGGCCGGCGTTGCCGAGGCCGAACAGCAGCACCGGCGTGGCGGATTGGATGTCGGGGCGCATGGCGCTGTCGCGGTGGTGCCGGTACGTGAACCTGGCAGCGAGCATGAGCAGCAGCGCAAGCGCGCCACCGAACAGAGGTGTGCCCAACGGCACCGGTCGATCCGTGGACGGCAGCAAGCCAACCAGGATGATCGCAGTTGTCGTGATCGTCGTGCCGGCCACGCCCTGCACGTCCTGCAGGCTGCCCAGCGGGTGTCGGCCGGAGTGGAGCCGACGCAGCGCGGCGACCGCCAGGTACAGCAGGGCGGCGAGCGCACCGATGGTGGCCGCCTGGCCCAGCAGGCCGGGCTGGACCCCGAACTCGTACCGGATCCAGGCGGCCCCGACAAAGCCGCCGACCCACGTGAGGGCATCGGTGGCCAGGAAGGTGGCGGCACGGCGATGCTCCCCGGTCCGGCGGGCAGCTGTCGACGCGGTCTGCGGGACGCGTTGTTCTTCCGGCATGTGTGATGACTCCCAGTCCTGTCCGTGGCCGTCGGTCCTGCGGCAGCTCCGGGGCCACCCGAATCCCCTAGATGCTTATCGGAATCCGACTGGTTTGCCCTGCCTTTCACACTTTTGGTCGGTCTTTCGAACTCCTGACTCACTCCTGTGATCCGCTCATGTTGGTGGCCCCGGGCGCGGAGAGCGGCCGGCGGGTGGCACCACCAGCCCCGGCTGCGGCCGATCGGGGCGTTGGCGCGCGCTGGCATGCCCGGGGGGGGCAGGGTGGACGGCAGGGCGGCTCGCGGGTCTGCTCAGCCCGGTGTGCTGGGGCACACGTCGCGGAATGTGCGGCATGGCCGTGCGAGAGGCGGTCGCCGGGTGGTGTATGCCGCCGCAGCGTCCCCGCCGGGCGGGTCGCCGCGCCGGCCGGTGGTCCGGTCGCCAGGCGAGCCGGGTTGATTCCGGGCGAAACTGGTCAGTACGTTCTATTATTCACAATCGGCGACGCGGCTGCTGTCTCCGATGCAGTCAACGCCATCCGCGCCAGCTGGGGCACGTCACATTCAGTGGTCCGACCGGGGCGTCGAGCCACGGCGAGGCGATGAGCTACTACGAGAAGGTTCTTCATGGGTGAACCGACCAGTGTTCCCGTGCCGCACCGCGCCTGGTGGGCGTACCAGCGGGTCAGGAGCGGGTGACGTGGCTGAGCGAGATCACTGCGTGCTGTTCCTCGCCGCGCTGGGCACGACGCTGGAGTCCCTCGTCGCGCCGGTGTCCCGCGCGCTCGCGCCGCACGGCTTCCGGAGAGTGGCGGTGGCGGGTCGGGGAACAGTGCCGCTGTCGCTGCAGAAGAGCTTCGACGAGGTTTACGAGATCACCCCGTTCCGACGGGAAGGCGTGCGTACCGTGGCGCGGGCCGGCCGAGACCTGACCCGCATCGTGCGTTCCGAGCGGCCGCGTCTGCTGCACCTGAACACTCCCTACGGGATCGCGCTTGGCCGGGTCGTGGCCCGGGCCACCCGCACCCCGCACCTGGCGGTCGTGCACGGGACGCTTTTCGGCAGCCAGGATCGGGCCGGGCGCCTCTTCTCCACAGTGGAGAGCGCGATGTCCCGGCTCACCCCCGCGTACGTGGCGGCGAACCGTGACGATCAGGAGACCTACCGGCGCTTGGCCCCTCGTGCCCAGGTGCGCCTCGCGCCCTGCGGCGGCGCGGGAATCGATCCGCTTCGGCTGCGTCCGAACGGGCGGGTGCGGCTGCCGCGACAGGGCCGACCGCCGCGGGCGCTGGTGCTGGCGAGGCTGACGCCGGACAAGAACATCGGCCTCGCGGTCGAGGCCTGGCGACTGGCGCGGCGGTGCGTGCCAGATCTGGAACTGCGGATCGTGGGATCGACTGCCGACGGCGAACCGGCGTGGCATCCGCCGGAGGAGCCGGGCATCACCCGGGCCGGCTGGACGGCCGAGCCGGGAGCCGAGTTCGAGGCGGCGGACGTGGTGTTGTCGACGAGTCTGCGCGAGGGCTTCGGGCTCGCCGTGGCGGAGTCCCTGATGATGGGTACGCCAGTGGTGGCGGTGGACAACCGGGGTATCCGCGCGGTCGCCGACGGGGCGATGGAGGGCATCGTCCTGGTCCCGCCTCGGGCTGCGGCCGTTTCCGCCGCCCTGCTGGCCCAGTTGCGCGCGCGGACCGTGAGATTACGGCCGGAGACCTTGAACAACTGGCGTCAGGACCATGTGGCCGCGTTCTACACGGAACTGATACTCGACCTTGTCCGGGCAGAAAAGCCCTGATCCCGCCCGTCCCTAGACTTGTCCGCTATGTCGACCCTTGGTCTGATAAGACGTGCTTATGAAGATTTGCGAATCCTTGCCGGGCGCTGGTAACGCGAGTCCAGTTCGTAGTGAATCCGCCCGGCCCGGCGTTGCCCTCACCGGGGCGGGCGGGTTTCTCGGCTGGCACGTACGCGTTCTCGCCGAGGCACTGGGTTGGCCGGAGCCGGTAGTGATCAGCCAGGCCGATCTCGCAGCCCCGGATGTGGTGGCCGCCCGACTCGAAGGGGTCGACCGCGTCCTGCACCTGGCGGGGGTCAACCAGGGCGATCCGACGGAGGTCGTGGCGGGAAACGTGAAAGCGGCCGTGGCGCTGGCGCGAGGCCTGCGCCGCTGTGCTCGGCAGCCGGGTTCGGTGGTGTTCGCCAACTCCGTGCTCGCCGGCAACGGCACTCCGTACGGCGACTCCAAGGCGATGGCCGCCGCGACGCTGGCCGATGCCAGACCGGACCTCCAGGACGTTCGACTGCCCAACCTGTACGGCGAGCATGGCCGCCCCTTCCGGAACGGGGTGACCGCGACGTTCTGCGGGCTCCTGGCCGATGGTCGCCTACCCGAGGTGCACGAGGAACGGGAGTTGACGCTGGTGCATGTGACGGATGCCGCGGCGCGGCTGCTCGGAACGCCCGCATCCGGGCCGTGGGACGCGGCGATGCCAGGACTCGCCATCACCGTCCCCGAACTGTCCCGGCGCCTCGCCGGCTACGCCGCCACCTACCGCAGCGGAAACCTCCCCTCGTTGACCGATCGACATGCGGTCCGGCTCTTCAACACCTATCGATCCCACCTGGTCCCCAGTCGGCATCTCCTCCTGGCCCGTCGTCAGACCGCCGACGAGGCGTTCAGGGCGGTGACCGCCGGGGCTCCAGGCGAGGTGGTGCGGTCGACCATGCGGCCCGGTGGGTGCCAGGTCGGCCGTTTCCACCTGGCGACGGTCAGACGGATCCTCGTCCTTCACGGCGTGGCGGAGATCCTGCTCCGTCGCGTCGGTCACCAGGCGGTCGTCCGCCTGACCGTGGCGGGGGAGGAAGAGGTCGTGGTCGACGTACCAACGATGTGGGAGTACGAGATCGCAAACTCGGGCGTGGGCGAGTTGGTGATGCTCACCTGGACCAACGCCGTGATGGACCAGAGCTGCCTGGACATCTATCCCAGCGCCGGGGCTGCCCAGCAGCGGGGTCTGGTTCCGGTGGTGGCGTGAGCAGGCGTTCGCTGAACTCTCTTGAGCATTCGCCAGTGCAGGCGTCCTTCTGCGAGGACGCCGGTGACGGACCTGCCGGCTCTCTGACGGCTGTCGGAGCCGGGTCGCTCCCGCGTCCGCCATCCGCCCGCCCGTACGACCCGTACAAACGACTGCTCGACGTGGTGGTGGCGGCTGTCCTGCTGATCCTCGCCGCCCCGGTCCTGCTGGCCGTCTCGCTGGTGGTACTGGTGACGCTGGGCCGGCCAGTCATGTTTCGGCACCCTCGCCCTGGCCGCAACGGTGAGTTGTTCCGGATGGTGAAGTTCCGCACCATGCGGCCCGTCGACCCGGACCGCGGCCTCGTGGCTGACGCCGACCGGCTCACCCGGGTAGGCAGGTGGCTGCGGGCGTGCAGCCTCGACGAACTACCGGAGTTGTGGAACGTGCTGCGCGGTGACATGAGCCTGGTCGGGCCGCGCCCGCTGCTGATCCGTTACCTCGACCGGTACACCACGGAACAGGCCCGCCGGCACGAGGTCCGTCCCGGAATCACCGGCCTGGCGCAGGTGCGTGGCCGCAACAGCCTGAGCTGGGAGGAGAAGTTCGAGTACGACGTCGAGTACGTCGACAACCGCTCGTTCCTGGTGGATCTGAAGATCCTCGCGGCGACCGTACGGGTGGTGCTCTCCCGCGAGGGTGTCTCCGCGCCCGGAGTCGCCACCGGCTGCGAGTTCCTCGGCACCGCCGCCCACCGCGACGGGCAACGCCTGGCCACCGAACCGGGGCCGGACGGGACACCGATGCTGCCGGTCTGAGGCCAGGCACGGGCCACCCGTGTCTCCGCTGCCCCGCCGTCTCGCCGGGCCAGAGCGCTGCCGGCCGTGCCAGCTCGCGGACGGCGTGTCCCACGGCTGGGCGCGGACATGCTGCACCTCCGGGTGGTCGCACCCTGATCCGTCGAGCGCCGTCGGGATCTGCTTGGCGCCGGATCGACGGCGCAAGGCCCGGACCGGGGCCTCGACAGCGGGCCGATCGGAAGCCCTCCCCCGGTCACCGCCAGCTGTCGCCAGCCTCAAGTCGCAGGCTGAGCAGGGCCGCCAGCGGCAGTGACTCCCCGTCCCGGCCGCCCCGCCCGACGACCAGGGGTGGCGCCGCCGGCGCTGGCCGTGTCCCGAGCAGCCGGGACCGGAGGCTGGCCGGCACGGCCAGCAGGTAGAAACGTCCGGCGGTGTCCACCGCGCGGACGCGGGCCTGGTCGATGTACCAGCCGGCGAGGTGGGTGCGGTACCGGGTGCGGCCGTCGTAGGACACCGCGGTGAGCCGGTCGGTGCGCAGGCCGCGCCGCGTCGCCTCAGCAGCGAACCGGGCCACCATTTCCGTCGCCTCCGCCTGCTCGGCCGCGCGTTCCCGCGCGTCGGCCGCTGCGTGCGCCCGCACCGCGCGGCGCTGCCGCTCCCGCCACTCCAGGCCGTCCTCCGCCATGCCCGACACCGTACGCGGTCCGGGGCACCGGAGTGCGTCCGGAGGCTGGTGCACGCCCGGCCCGGACGCTCAGCACGAGCGCCCCGATCGCGCCGTCGAGCTGAGTCACGCACCATGCCGGATGTGGTGGCGACAATCAGCTCGACAGCGTCCTCCGTGGGACCCCAGCAAGGGATCGTCAGGCCAGGCCGGCGCGGCGCAGCGCGTCCGCCATGGCGCTGTTGGCCGCGTCCGCTGCGGCCCCCCGGCAACCTGGCCGCTCCGCGGATCGCCGGCCTGGCCGCCGCGCTCCCGCCGGCCGCCGCCGGTCGGGGACTCGTCGTCCAGGCGTAGCGTCAGGGAGATCCGCTTACGGGGCACATCGACGTCGAGCACTCTGACCTTGACCACGTCACCGGACCTGACCACCTCGTGGGGATCCCTGACGAAGGTGTGCGACATGGCCGACACGTGGACCAGACCGTCCTGGTGCACGCCGACGTCGACGAAGGCGCCGAACGCGGCCACGTTGGTGACCACGCCCTCCAACACCATGCCGGGAGTAAGGTCGCTGATCTTCTCCACCCCCTCGACGAAGGTGGCGGTCCGGAACTCCGGACGTGGGTCACGCCCCGGCTTCTCCAGCTCGGCCAGGATGTCGGTGACGGTGGGCAGGCCGAAGGTGTCGTCGACGAAGTCGGTGGCCCGCAGCCCCCGCAGGATCGCCGACCTGCCGATCAGGGAGCGCAGATCCTGCCCGGTGTGGGCGAGGATCCGCCGCACCACCGGATACGCCTCGGGGTGCACGCTGGAGGAGTCCAGTGGGTCGTCGCCGCCGGGGATGCGCAGGAAGCCGGCGCACTGTTCGAACGCCTTCGGGCCGAGCCTCGCCACCTTCTTCAGCTCCGACCGGGTGCGGAACGGCCCGTTGGCGTCGCGGTGCAGGACGATGTTCTCCGCCAGCCCGGCGCCGATGCCGGAGACCCGGGTGAGCAGCGGCGCCGACGCGGTGTTGACGTCCACCCCGACGGCGTTGACGCAGTCCTCCACGACGGCGTCCAGCGACCGGGACAGCTTCACCTCGGACAGGTCGTGCTGGTACTGCCCGACGCCGATGGAGCGCGGGTCGATCTTGACCAGCTCGGCGAGGGGGTCCTGGAGGCGGCGGGCGATGGACACCGCGCCGCGCAGCGACACGTCCAGCTCGGGCAGCTCCTGGGAGGCGTACGCGGAGGCGGAGTAGACAGACGCGCCGGCCTCGGAGACCACCACCTTGGTCAGCTTCAGCTCGGGGTGCCGCTTGATCAGGTCGCCGGCCAGCTTGTCGGTCTCCCGGCTGGCGGTGCCGTTGCCGATCGCCACCAGCTCGACGCCGTGCGCGGCGGCCAGCCTGGCCAGGGTGGCCACGGAGGCGTCCCACTGCCGGCGCGGCTCGTGCGGGTAGATCGTGTCGGTGGCGACGACCTTGCCGGTGGCGTCGACCACGGCCACCTTGACCCCGGTACGCAGGCCCGGATCCAGGCCCATGGTGGGCCGGGCGCCGGCCGGCGCGGCGAGCAGCAGGTCGCGCAGGTTGGTGGCGAAGACCCGCACGGCCTCCTCCTCGGCCGCCTGCCACAACCGCATCCGCAGGTCCGCGCCGAGGTGGATGAGGATCCGGGTACGCCAGGCCCAGCGCACCGTGTCGGTCAGCCACCGGTCGGCCGGCCGACCGGCGTCGCTGACCCCGAACCGGCCGGCGATCGCCGCCTCGTACCGGGTCGGGCCGGTGACCGGGGCGTCGGCGTCGCCGTCGGCCTCAGGGTCCATGGTCAGGTCGAGCACGCCCTCCTTCTCGCCCCGAAACATCGCCAGGATCCGGTGCGAGGGCAGCTTCGGGTACGGCTCGGCGAAGTCGAAGTAGTCGGCGAACTTGACGCCGGCCGTCTCCTGACCTTCGCGTACCCGCGAGACCAGGCGGCCCCGCGACCACATCTGCTCGCGCAGCGTGCCGATCAGGTCGGCGTCCTCGGCGAACCGCTCGACCAGGATGGCCCGCGCCCCCTCCAGCGCGGCGGCGGTGTCGGCCACGCCCCGGTCGGCGTCGACGTAGCCGGAGGCGGTCTCGCGCGGATCCCGCGTCGGGTCGGCGAGCAGCGCGGCGGCGAGGGGCTCCAGCCCGGCCTCGCGGGCGATCTGCGCTCGGGTCCGCCGCTTCGGCTTGTACGGCAGGTAGATGTCCTCCAGCCGGGACTTCGAGTCGGCCGCCATGATCTGCGCTTCGAGGGCCTCGTCGAGCTTGCCCTGGACACGGATGGACTCCAGCACGGCGGCCCGCCGCTCGTCCAGCTCGCGCAGGTAGCGCAGCCGCTCCTCCAGGGTGCGCAGCTGCGCGTCATCGAGCAGGCCGGTGGCCTCCTTGCGGTAGCGGGCGATGAACGGCACGGTGGCGCCGCCGTCGAGCAGCTCCACGGCCGCCCGCACCTGACGTTCGGCGACGCCGAGCTCCTCGGCGATCCGCTGATGGACAGACTGGGTCACGATCTTGATCCGCCTTCTCCGGTGGGTTCCGTCGTGCATTCTGCCGCTCTCCCCGGACGCTCTGCACCCCCGGCGCACCCGCCGGTGCCGGCAGCTCACCGATATCACTAAAACGGACTTACATCATCAGAAATCCCTCTAGCCTCCTATCAGGTGATTCCTACGTCTATTTGGAGCCCGGGTGAGTGCTGAGAAGCTGGTCGTGATCGGCCAGGGATACGTCGGTCTTCCGCTGGCCATGCGGGCGGTCGAGGCGGGCATGGACGTCGTCGGGCTCGACGTGGACTCCGACCGGGTCAAGCGGCTCGCCTCGGGCGAGTCGTTCGTCGAGGACATTCCGGCCGACCGGCTCGGCCGGGCGCTCGGCAGCGGCCGGTACCGGCCGAGCCTGGACTACGCCGACGCCGAGGATTTCGACGTCTGCGTGATCACCGTGCCCACCCCGCTCCGGGACGGCACCCCCGACCTGAGTTACGTCGAGCAGGCCGGCACCGGGATCGGCCCGTACCTTCGACCGGGCTGCGTGGTGGTGCTGGAGTCGACCACGTACCCGGGCACGACCGAGGAGCTGCTGCGCCCACTCCTGGAGTCGGCCAGCGGGTTGCGCAGTCCCGGCGACTTCCACCTCGGCTACAGCCCGGAGCGCATCGATCCGGGTAACCGGACGTGGCGGCTGGAGAACACGCCGAAGGTGGTCTCGGGGGTGGACGCCGCGTCGCTGGGTCGGGTGGACGATTTCTATCGCCGGATCGTGACGCGCACCGTGCCGGTGACCTCCACCCGGGTGGCCGAGCTGACCAAGCTGATCGAGAACACCTTCCGGCAGGTCAACATCGCCCTGATCAACGAACTCGCGATGGTCTCCCATCACCTGGACATCGACATCTGGCAGGCGATCGAGGCTGCCGAGACGAAGCCCTTCGGGTTCATGCCGTTCCGGCCCGGACCCGGTGTCGGGGGGCACTGCCTGCCGATCGACCCCTGCTACCTCTCCTGGCAGGTCAAGCGGCGGCTGGGCCGGCAGTTCCGCTTCATCGAGCTGGCCAACGACGTCAACCACGAGATGCCGGAGCACGTGACGAAGCGGATCATGGACGGGCTGAACCGGACCGGTCGTGCGGTGAGCCGCGCCCGGATCCTACTGCTCGGCCTCGCCTACAAGCGGAACACCGGTGATATGCGCGACTCGCCCGCTGCAAACGTGGCCCGGCGGCTGCGTGACCTCGGCGCGGACGTGCGCGCCGTCGAGCCGTACGCCGAGCCGCACCACGTCCCGGGCGGGGTGCTGGTCGTGCCGTTGACCGAGCAGGAGGTCGACGCGGCCGACGCGGTGGTCGTGGCAACCGACCACGACGTCTTCGACTACGACATGGTGGCCCGGCGCGCCCGGTACGTCTTCGACGCGCGGAACCGGTGCTCGGGACCGGCGGTGGAACGGCTGTGACCACGTGACCTGCCCCGGAGGCGGCCGCCGACGCTAGCCAGCGTCTTCCGCGCTAGCGTGGCGATCATGGAACAACCTGCGGATCCGCGGGCCCGGCGGCTCTTCGGTGGCAGCGCCCGGACGCTCGGCGACCTGGCCGCCAGCCCGTTCCGGGCCGACCGGGACCGAATCGTGGCCTCGCCGTTCTTCTCCCGGCTGAACGGCGTCACCCAGGTGATCAGCCCGGGCGGGTCGGGGCTGCTGGTGCACAACCGGCTCACCCACAGCCTCAAGGTCGCCCAGGTGGCCCGGGCGATCGCCGAGCGGCTCACCGCCGACGACCGGCACCTCGACCTGCTGGGGCAGCTCGGTGGTTGCGACCCGGACGTGGTGGAGGCCGCCGCGCTCGCCCACGACCTGGGCCACCCGCCCTTCGGGCACCTGGGGGAGCGGGTGCTGGACCGGCTGGCCCGGCACCGGCTGGGGCTGCCCGACGGGTTCGAGGGCAACGCCCAGTCGTACCGGATCGTCACCAGCACGGAGATCCGTGGTGCGGCGACCACCGGCCTCGACCTGACCGCCGCTGTCCGCGCGGCGATGCTCAAGTACCCGTGGACCCGGCTGGACCACCCTGACCCGCATCCCCGGCACCTCACCCCCGCGCCCCGGGGCGCGGCCGCCCCGCCGGACGACCCAACCAGCGGCTCGGCGAAGTTCGGCGCGTACCGCACCGAGCTGGCGGACCTGCGGCAGGCCCGGGAGCCGTTCGCCGGACGCGTCCCGGACTGGCAGCAGACCGTCGAGGCGTCGGTGATGGACACCGCTGACGACATCGCGTACGCCATCCACGACGTGGAGGATTTCTACCGGGTGGGCGTGCTCCAGCAGGGGGCGGTGGCCGCCGAGCTGATGGCCTGGCAGCGCGAGGGCGGGCACCTGCGGGCCGTCACCGACGCGGCGTTGGCCGGCGCTGCCCGGCGTCCGGGCTCGGCGATCGAGCGGCTGCGCCGCCAGCTGCACCGCAAGGACTCGTGGATCGCCGACGACGAGGCGTTCGCCGCGGCTGTCGAGCACGTCCGCCAGGAGTTGGTCGAAGGGCTGCTCGCGATGCCCTTCGACGGCTCGATCGAGGCCGAGCAGTACGTGGCCCGCTTCTCCGCCCGCTGGACCACCCGGTTCGTCGACGCGATCACCGTGGTCGCCGAACCGGACGTCCGCTCCGGGCACGTGCTGCTGGCCAGGCCGCAGTGGCACGAGGTGCAGGTGCTCAAGTTCGTCCACCACCGGTTCGTGCTGGCCCGCCCCGACCTGGCGCTGCACCAGCGTGGACAGGCCCGGCTGCTGGGCACCCTGGTCGAGGCGCTCTGGGAGTGGCTGCTCGACCCCGAGGAGGAGTCGCGGCTGCCGCGCCGGCTGCACGACCTGGTCGAGCTGGCCGAGGCGGAGCTGCACCCGCGCGCCCCGGACCGGATCGGACGGGCCCGGGGCCGCGCCATCGTCGACTTCGTCGCCCAGCTCACCGACGGGCAGGCGGTGGCCATGCTGGACGCGCTCTCCGGCCGCTCCGGAGCCCTGTGGACCGACGCCTTCGTGCTCTGAGGGCCGGCCGCGCCGATGGTGCCCCCCTCGACCTCAGGCGATCGCCTGCCACCAGCCGTCCACCGCCGGCGGGTCGTCCGCCACCACCCGCTCCCCGGGCCGGGGCACCGCGATCCGCACGTCCCGGGCCTTCGCCTCGGCCCACAGCCGCTCCACCGGCTCGGCCCAGTCGTGCAGGGCGAGGTTGAACGTCGCCCAGTGCACCGGGAGGAGAAGCTCGCCACGCAGGTCGAGGTGGGCGGCGACGGCCTCCTCCGGGAACATGTGGATGCCCGCCCACGCCCGGTCGTACGCGCCGATCTGCATCAGTGTCACGTCGAACGGCCCGTGCACCGCGCCGATCTCGGCGTACCCGTCGAAGTAGCCGGAGTCGCCGGTGTAGAAGACCCTCCGGTGCGCGCCGGCCACCACCCAGGAGCTCCAGAGCGTCCCGTCGCGGCGCAGGCCCCGCCCGGAGAAGTGCTGGGCGGCGGTGGCGGTGATCTCCAGCCCGCCGACCCGGTGCCGCTCCGACCAGTCCAGCTCGACGATCCGGTCGGCGGGTACACCCCAGCGGTCCAGGTGGGCACCGACGCCGAGCGGCACCAGGAACGGCGCGGACTGCCGACGGGTCAGCTCCTGGACGGTGGCCATGTCCAGGTGGTCGTAGTGGTCGTGGGAGATCAGGATCGCGTCGACCGGGGGCACTTCGTCGAGGCGTACCGGAGGTTCGTGCAGCCGTCGTGGGCCGAACGAAGCCGAGGGGGAGCAGCGGTCGCTCCAGACCGGGTCGATGAGCACCCGGTGCCCCTCCAACTCCACCAGGGCGGAGGCATGCCCGTACCAGACGACGGCGAGGTCACGGTCGGCCCCGGCGGCCGGGCGCAGCAGCGGCACCGGGGCGCTGGGGCGGCGGCGCTGCTTGCCGAAGGCCAGCTCCCAGAGCAGGTTGCGGCCCGGCTCCCCGGTGATCATCGACTGGATCGGGGCCTGGTTGTGGAAGGTGCCGTCGCGGAACTGCGGGGAGCGCGCCGCCCGTTCCGCCCGGGCACCGGTGAGCCGCCCGCCGAGCTGCGCCGGCACGTCCCGCGCCGCGAACGCCAGACCGGCGACCGCGGCCAGCCCCGCCAACCGCCACAGCCGCCCACCGATGTCCCGGCCTGGTTGCCCGTCCGCTGGTGCCCGCATCGTCACGTCCCCTCCGCCGTCTCCCGTCGTACACGGTAGTCACCGTGTCGACGCCGGAGCGGCACTCCATCCGTGATCGAGTACCGCCCGGCCCGCCGCTGCGGCCCGGGGAGGCGGTCAGCGGAGCTGTGGACGCTCGTGGCCCGATCCACCTGGTGCGACCGTGGCGGCGTCGGTGGGGCGGGATCCGAACCGCTGGCGCAGCCCGCGCCGCGCCGCCGCCCCGGCGGACGCGGCCGTTCCGCCGATGGACCGGACCAGGCCCGGCAGGTCGGGCAGCCAGCCGCCCCGCACCGCCTCGTCGGCCGGATGGGGCCGGAACACCACGCCCTCGGTCGGCGCCACCGGCCGGTCGGTCAGACCGCAGAGGCGCATCAGCGGCCCGACCAGCCTGTCGTAGAGGCCCGGCAGTGTGGTGAAACCCACCCTCATGAGCAGGTTGAACCGCCCCACCGAGATCTCCCTGCGCGGCCTGTCGGCGCAGGCCACGATGGCCCGGGCCACCCGTTCCGGGGTGGCGATCGGCAGCGGTGGCCGCCCGAACCGGCCCGCGTAGTTGGCCGCCCGCTGGTAGACCGGGGTGTCGACACTGCCGGGGGTGATTAGGCAGACGTGCACCCCGGGCAGGTCCCGGGATTCCTGCCGCAACACCCGGGACAGGCCGTGCAGGCCCCACTTGCTGGTCACGTAGCCGCTCAGATAGGGCGCGGTGACGTGGCCGAGCACCGAGCCGGTGAGGATCAGCGTGCCGCGCCGCGCCGACCGGAAGTGCCGCAGCGCGACCCGCGCGGCCCCGGCGGCGCCCAGCAGGTCGGTGCGGACCACCTGTTCGAAGACCTCCACCGGGACCTCCTCGAACCGCCCGTACGCCATCACGGCGGCGGTGTGCAGCCACACGTCGATCCGGCCGAACTCGGCGACCGTGGTGGCGGCCAGGGCGTCGAGCGCGCCCGGTTCGGTGACGTCGGTGGGCACGTCGCGTACCTCGGCGCCGACCTGCCGGCACTCGTGGCGGACCTCGGCCAGACTCTCGGCGGAGCGGGCCGCGAGGACCAGGCGGTCACCTCGGCCGGCGAACTCCCGGGCGGCGGCGCGGCCGATGCCACTGCTCGCCCCGGTAACCACCACGACCCGGCTCACGGCACGAGCACGACCTTCACGCAGCCGTCCCGCTTCTTCTGGAACATCTCGTACGCCTGCGGCGCCTCGGTCAGCGGCACCCGGTGGGTTCGCAGGTCCGCCACGCCCAGCGGGTCGTCGTCGTCGGCGAGCAGCGGCATGATCTCGTCGGTCCAGCGGCGTACGTGGCACTGGCCCATCCTCAGCTGGATGCCCCGGTCGAACATCTCCATCAGCGGCATCGGGTCCACCTCGCCGCCGTAGACGCCGGTGACAGAGACGGTGCCGCCGCGGCGGACCGCCTTCAGCGCTGCCGTGAGGACCACCAGCCGGTCGACGCCGGCCCGATCGGTCATCGCCCGGGCCAGCGTGCCGGGCAGCAGCCCGGCGGCGGTCTGGGCGATCCTGCCCAGCGGGGCGCCGTGCGCCTCCATGCCGACGGCGTCGATCACCGCGTCCGGGCCCCGCCCGTCGACCAGGTCGATCAGGGTGCCCGGCACGTCGTCGAGTTGACTGACGTCGAGCGTCTCGATGCCGTGCCGGCGGGCCATCTCCAGCCGCTCCGGCACGAGGTCCAGCCCGATCACCCGGTCGGCGCCGAGGTGGCGGCCGATGCGGGCGCAGAACTGGCCCACCGGGCCGAGGCCGAAGACCGCCAGGGTGCCGCCGGGCGGGGTGTCGGCGTACCGCACCGCCTGCCAGGCGGTGGGCAGGATGTCGCTGAGGTAGAGGAAACGCTCGTCGGCGCCGGTCTCCGGGATCTTGATCGGGCCGAAGTGCGCCTGTGGAACCCGCAGGTATTCGGCCTGCCCGCCCGGGACCGAGCCGTAGAGCGAGGTGTAGCCGAACAGTGCGGCGCCCTTGGCCTGCGAGGTCGCCTGCGTGGTCTCGCACTGCGCGTAGAGCTGCCGGTCGCACATCCAGCAGGAGCCACAGGCGATGTTGAACGGGACGACCACCCGGTCGCCCGGTTTGAGCCGGGTCACGTCGAGGCCGACCTCCTCGACGACACCCATCGGCTCGTGCCCGAGGATGTCGCCCGGCTTCAGGTACGGCCCGAGTACCTCGTACAGGTGCAGGTCGGAACCGCAGATCGCGGTCGAGGTGATCCGGACGACGGCGTCGGTCGGCTCCTCGATCTTCGGGTCCGGCACCTTCTCCACCCGGACGTCCCGTTTGCCGTGCCAGGTCAGTGCCTTCATGGGCCGGTCCCCTCTCTGTGCGTCCCCGGTGTGTGCTACCCGGGCGGGCGGGGTTGAACCGGTCCGTGTCCGTCCCGTTGGCGGGATGCGTTCCCCGCCGGGCCGCCGCCTCCGGGGGCGGTCGGCGGGCGCTGACCGGTGGGGGTGGCCGCCGGGCGGGACTGCTCCTCGAGCCGCTGCCGCAGCGCGGCGATCTCGGCCCGCAGCGCCGCCACGTCCTCGCCGGTCACGGCGCTCGGCCGCCCCCCGGCGGAGACCCGCTCCACGATCCAGGTCGCCAGCGAGCCGGTGACGAAACCGATCAGGCCGATCCCGCCGATCATCAGCCCGAGTGCGACGAACCGGCCGCCGGCGGTTACCGGATAGTGGTCGCCGTAGCCGACCGTGGTGATGGTGACGGTCGCCCACCACAGGGCATCGACGAACGAGGTGATGTTCGCCTGGGGCGCGGATCGCTCCGCGTCCAGCACCGCCAGGGCGGAGACCAGCACCAGCAGCGCCGTGGTGGCGGCGACGTAGACGGCGAGCCGGCCCCGTGCCCACGTCTCGGTGCGCCGGTTGATCGCCAGCACCACCATGACCAGCCGCAGGGCGCGCAGCGGCCGGAGCACGGGCAGCGCCAGCACGACGAGGTCGAACAGATGCTCCCGCAGGAACCGGCGGCGGTCGGCGGCGAGCCGCAGCCGCACCACGATGTCGACCCAGAACAGCAGCCAGACGACGATCGCGGTGACTTCGCAGAGCTGGCGCCACCCCGGCGCGAGGTCGGGGCGCAGGATCGGCGCGGCGTACGCGACCAGGAAGGCGACCGCCAGAGCGGTGAGCGGGACCGCGGTGCGCCGTTCCCAGGTCTCGCCGCGGTTCCCTTGTTCGCGCGGGACGTCCATGACCGGCTCCGTTCGCTCGGTGGGCCTGCCGGTCATGATGGCCGGTGCGGCGCCACCGGGTAGCGGGCGGGTCCGCCCCTGATCGACTCCATATGCGGCAAGTAGGGGTATTCCGGTTGAGGAATACCCCTACTTGCGGCTAATGGTCATCGCGCCAGACCGGCGGCCCGTCCCGCGCGAGGACCGGCTGGCGGAGCCGGGCTCAGGAGCCGGGCTTGCCGCCGTTCTTGGCGGTCGCCGCGAGGTAGTCGCGGTTGAGTCGGCCGATGGTGTTCAGCGGGATGCCCTTCGGGCAGACCACCGTGCACTCACCGGCGTTGGTGCACCCGCCGAAGCCGGCCTCGTCGTGGGCGTCCACCATGCCGATCACCCGGGTGTAGCGCTCCGGCTGGCCCTGCGGCAGCAGCGAGAGCTGGGTGATCTTGGCAGCGGTGAAGAGCATGCCGGAGCCGTTCGGGCAGGCCGCGACGCAGGCGCCGCAGCCGATGCAGGCGGCCGACTCGAAGGCGGCGTCGGCGTCGGCCTTCGGCACGGGGGTGGAGTGGGCCTCGGGGGCGCTGCCGGTCGGGGCGGTGATGTAGCCGCCGGCAGCGATGATCTTGTCGAAGGCGTTCCGGTTGACCACCAGGTCCTTGACCACCGGGAAGGCCCGGGCGCGCCACGGCTCGATGTCGATCGTCTCTCCGTCGGAGAACTGCCGCATGTGCAGCTGGCAGGCCGTGGTGCCGCGCTGCGGCCCGTGCGCGTCGCCGTTGATCATCAAGCCGCACATGCCGCAGATGCCCTCGCGGCAGTCGTGGTCGAACGCGACCGGCTCCTCGCCGGAGAGGATCAGCCGCTCGTTGAGCACGTCGAGCATCTCCAGGAACGACATGTCCGGGGAGACGTCCTCGACCTGGTAGGTCACCATCCGACCCTTGTCCTCAGGGCCCTTCTGGCGCCAGATGCGCAGGGTCAGATTCACTTGTAGCTCCGCTGCGTGGGGTGGACGTATTCGAACTTCAGGTCTTCCTTGTGCAACACGGCCGGCTCACCGGTGCCGGTGTACTCCCAGGCCGCCACGTAGGCGAACCGGTCGTCGTCGCGCTGTGCCTCGCCGTCGGGGGTCTGGTGCTCGGCCCGGAAGTGGCCGCCGCAGGACTCCTCGCGGTGCAGGGCGTCGACACACATCAGCTCGGCCAGCTCGAAGAAGTCGGCCACCCGGCCGGCCTTCTCCAGCGACTGGTTGAGCCCCTCGCCGTCGCCCGGGACGCGGACCCGCTGCCAGAACTGGTCGCGCAGGGCGCGGATCTCGTCGATCGCCTTGCGCAGCCCGGCGTCGGTGCGCTCCATGCCGCAGTGCTCCCACATGATCTGGCCCAGCTCACGGTGGAACGAGTCCACCGTGCGGTCGCCGTCGACGGCGAGCAACCGGGCGATCCGGGTCTCCACGTCGCGCCGGGCCTCCACGGCGGCCGGGTGGCTGGCGTCGACGGCCTCGAACGGGCCGGCGGCCAGGTAGTTGGCGATGGTGGCGGGCAGCACGAAGTAGCCGTCGGCGAGGCCCTGCATCAGCGCCGAGGCACCGAGCCGGTTCGCGCCGTGGTCGGAGAAGTTGGCCTCGCCGATCACGAACAGCCCAGGGATGCTGGACTGCAGGTCGTAGTCGACCCAGAGGCCGCCCATCGTGTAGTGCACGGCGGGGTAGATCCGCATCGGGACCTCGTACGGGTCCTCGCCGGTGATCCGCTCGTACATCTCGAAGAGGTTGCCGTACTTGGCCTCGATGGCCTTGCGGCCGAGCCGGTTGATCGCGTCGGCGAAGTCGAGGTACACACCGAGCTTGGTCGGCCCGACACCACGGCCCTCGTCGCAGACGTTCTTCGCGGCCCGGGAGGCGATGTCCCGGGGGACCAGGTTGCCGAAGGAGGGGTAGATCCGCTCCAGGTAGTAGTCCCGCTCGGCCTCGGGGATGTCCCTCGGGTCGCGGTCGTCGCCCTTGGCCTTCGGCACCCACACCCGGCCGTCGTTGCGCAGCGACTCGCTCATCAGGGTCAGCTTCGACTGGTGGTCGCCGGAGACCGGGATGCAGGTCGGGTGGATCTGCGTGTAGCAGGGGTTGGCGAAGTACGCGCCCTTGCGGTGCGCCCGCCAGGTGGCCGTGACGTTGCAGCCCTTGGCGTTGGTGGAGAGGTAGAAGACGTTGCCGTACCCGCCGGAGGCGAGGACGACCGCGTCGGCCATCTCGGTGCTGATCTCACCGGTGACGAGGTCCCGGACCACGATGCCCCGCGCCTTGCCGTCGACGAGGACCAGCTCCAGCATCTCGTGCCGGGAGTTCATCTCCACGTTGCCGAGGCCGATCTGCCGCTCCAGGGCCTGGTAAGCGCCGAGCAGCAGTTGCTGGCCCGTCTGCCCCCGCGCGTAGAAGGTGCGCTGCACCTGCGCGCCGCCGAAGGAGCGGGTGTCGAGCAGGCCGCCGTACTCGCGGGCGAACGGCACGCCCTGTGCCACGCACTGGTCGATGATGTTGACCGAGACCTCGGCCAGTCGGTGCACGTTCGACTCGCGCGAGCGGAAGTCGCCGCCCTTGACGGTGTCGTAGAAGAGCCGGTGGATCGAGTCGCCGTCGTTGCGGTAGTTCTTGGCGGCGTTGATGCCGCCCTGCGCGGCGATGGAGTGCGCCCGGCGCGGGCTGTCCTGGTAGCAGTACGACCTGACCCGGTAACCCTGCTCGGCCAGGGTTGCCGCGGCCGATCCGCCGGCCAGGCCGGTGCCCACCACGATCACGGTCATCTTGCGCCGGTTCGCCGGGTTGACCAGCTTGGCGGAGAAGCGGCGGCGTTCCCAGCGGGTCTCGATCGGACCCTCGGGAGCCCTGGTGTCGGCGACCGGGTCGCCCTCGGTGTAGAGATCCATGATCAGCGCACCAATCCGATGAGTACGGCGAACGGCACCACCAGGTAGCCGGCGGTCAGCGCGACGGCGAAGACCAGCGCGATGTTCCGGGCCCGGCGCTCACCCTTCGGTGTCTGCTGGCCCAGGCTGCGGAACGCGCTGAAGGCGCCGTGGCGCAGGTGGAAGCCGAGGGCGACCACCGCGAGGGTGTAGAAGAGGGTCACGTACCAGCGGTCCGGCGCGAAGTCCGCCACCACGTTGGCCTGCGGCCGGGTCGGGTCGCCGACGGGATTCAGGTGACCGGTGGTCAGGTCCAGGATGTGGTAGATCACGAAGAGGCCGATGATCACCCCACCCCAGCGCATGGTGCGGGCGGCGTAGCTGCCCCGGACCTTCTTGCGGTGGGCGTACTTCACCGGGCGGGCGGCCCGGGCGCGCACCGCCAGCACGGTCGCGGCCCAGATGTGGGCGACCAGGGCGGCCAGCAGCACGCCCCGCTGCAACCACAGGTACCAGCCGGCGGGCAGCAGGGGCGTGCCCAGCTCGCGTAGCCAGTGCGCGTAGTGGTTGAAGGACCCGGCGCCGGCGAAGATCTTCAGGTTGCCGAGCATGTGGGCGATGAGGAACAGCACGAGGAGAAGGCCCGTCACCGCCATGACGGCCTTGAGGCCGACGTTCGAGCGGATGGGCGACCGAGTTTGCGTGACTACCACTCGACCGACGCTAGAAGTACTTTGATCAGTCGTCCAATGCATCGACCTCGCAGTCTTGATAGCCATAGGCTATGGAGATGCAGCTCCATCAGCTGAAGTACTTCGTCGCGGTTGCCGAAGTACGACATTTCACCCAAGCCGCTGACCTCGTCGGCATCACCCAGCCCTCGTTGAGTAAGCAAATTCACGCCCTGGAGACCGACCTCGGGGCCCCGCTCTTCGAACGGGTAAGGGGCAACATCGCCCTCACCGCCGCCGGCGAGGTGCTGCTGCCGCTGGCCAAGCGGATCCTCGCTGACGTGGAGACCGCCACCCGCGAGGTGCAGGAGCTGGTCGGTCTGCGCCGGGGCCGGGTCCGCCTCGGCGCCACCCCCAGCCTGGCCACCTCGCTGGCCCCGCCGGTGCTACGCCGGTTCCGCGACGCCCACCCCACCGTCGACCTGCGGGTCGAGGAGGGCGGCTCCCAGGACCTCGTCCGTGACCTGCTCCGCGGCGACCTCGACCTCGCGCTGATCATCATGCCCGCCCAGGGCGCCGACCCCGGGCTGCGCGTCGACCCCATCCTGCGGGAGAGCCTGGTCGTCGCCTCCATCGATCCGCTGCCCGCGGCCGAGCGGACCGGCCAGGTGCGCATCACCGACCTGCGCGACCAGCCGTTGGTCATGTTCCGCGAGGGCTACGACCTGCGCGACGCCACCCTCCAGGCATGCCGGGACGCCGGGTTCGAGCCGACCGTAGCCGTCGACGGCGGAGAGATGGACGCGGTGCTCAGCTTCGTCGAGGCGGGCCTCGGCGTCGCACTCGTCCCCGGCATCGTCGTCGCCCGCCGGGCCGGCGTACGGGTCACCCGGCTCGCCCCACCCGGCGTACGGCGGACCATCGCGGTGGCCCGCCGGCGCGACGTGGTGCCCACCCACGCCGGCCGGGAGCTGCGCCGGATCCTGCTGGAGTACGTGCACGACGCCACCGGCGGCGACGAACTGCCCCCCGGCGTGGAACCGCTCTGACCGCCGATCGCGCACGCTGGAAGACGCCGCTCCCCCGCCCGTCCCTACGCTGCGCGTATGGCACCTGCCGGCCGCGCCGTGGTGATCGGCGCCAGCATGGGCGGCCTGCTCGCGGCCCGGGCACTGCGCGAGCGGTACGCCGAGATGATCCTGCTCGACCGGGACGACCTGCCCGACGAGGCGATCAGCCGCCGGGGCGTACCGCAGGGCCGCCAGCTGCACGTGCTGCTGGCCCGTCCCGTCCCGGCGCACCGCTCCTGACCGGCGGGCTGACGGCGCCGGCGGCGACAGCCTCCGCAACGCCCCGGCGTGGGCGGTGCCGGGCTCAGCGGCCCTCAGCCTCGTCCATCGCCCGGTAGATCCGCTGTTCCGACACCGGGTACGGGGTGCCCAGCGCCTGCGCGAAGACGTTCACCCGCAGCTCCTCGATCATCCAGCGGATCTGCCGGACCGCCGCCGAGCTCCGTCTCGCCGTCGGCAGCGCCGCCAGCATGTCGGCGTACTCCTTCTGCACCACCGCGATCCGGTCCTGCTGCTGGCGGTCCCGCTGCGGGTTGCCCGGGAGCCGGTCCAGCCGCCGTTCGACCGCGGTCAGGTAGCGCGACAGGTCGGGCAGGCGCGCGTAACCGGTCTCGGTGATGAAACCGGCGTGCACCAGGCCGGCGAGCTGGTTTCGGATGTCGGCCAGGGCGGCCACCACGGCCAGGTTCTGGGTCTTGCCGAGCCGCTGCTCCACCGCGTACGCGGCGGCGAGCACCTTGCGTACCCGGTCCATCACCTCGACCACCGTGTCGACCAGGTCGGCGCGGACCCGCTCGCGCAGCGCGGCGAAGCCGTCGGCGTCCCAGGCCGGCCCGCCAGCGTCGGCGACCAGCCGGTCGATCGCCGCGCCGGCCGCGTCCTCGATGAGCTGCTGCACCCCGCCGTGCGGGTTGCGGCTCAACGCCAGCTTCGCCTCGTTGGAGAGCCGGCCCTGGAGGAACTTCGCCGGGGACGGCACGGTCAGCCGCAGCAGCCGCCGGGTGCCCGCCCAGTGCGCGGACTCCTGCTCGGCCGGGGTGTCGAACACCTTCACCCCGACGGTGGCGCCCTCGTCCACCAGCGCCGGGTACGCGGTGACCGCGTACCCGGCGCGGACCTGTCCGATGGTGCGGGGGAGAGAGTCGATGCTCCACTCCTTCAGGCCCGTCCGGGACACGTCCGGCGCGGCGGCGGCCACGACCTGGCGTACCTCCTGGCGGAGCTGGCGTTGCAGGGCGGCGAGATCCTTGCCCTCGGCGACCGGCCGGTTCTCCTCGTCGAGCACCCGGAAACCGACCCGCAGGTGCGGCGGGAGTTTGCTGACGTCCCACGCCTCGCGGGGGACGGTGACCCCGGTCATCCGGCGCAGCTGCCGGGTCAGCGCGTCGAGCAGCGGTTCCTCGCCGGGGGTGATCGCCGCGAGGGCGGCGCGGGCGTAGTCCGGCACCGGGACGAAGTTGCGGCGCACCGCCTTGGGCAGCGACCGGATCAACGCGATGACCAGCTCCTCGCGCAGTCCCGGCACCTGCCAGTCGAAGCTCTCCGCCGGCACCTGGTTGAGCAGCGGCAGCGGGATGTCGACGGTGACGCCGTCGGAGGGGGCGGTCGGGTCGAAGGTGTACGTCAGCGGCAGGGTGACCCCGTCGGCCCGCCACTGGTCGGGGTAGTCGGTCTCGTCCACCCCGCCCCGGCCGGCGTTGACCAGCAGGTCGCGGGTGAAGGTGAGCAGGTCGGGGTGTTCCCGGCGGGTCTGCTTCCACCAGGCGTCGAGGTGCCGGCCGGAGACCACGTCGGCGGGGATCCGCTCGTCGTAGAACTGGAAGATCGTCTCGTCGTCGACCAGGATGTCCCGCCGCCGGGCGCGGTTCTCCAACTCCTCGACCTCGGCGCGCAGCCGCTGGTTGTCCTGCCAGAACTGGTGGTGGGTGGACCAGTCGCCCTCGACGAGGGCGTGGCGGATGAACAGTTCCCGGCTCAGCGCCGGGTCGATCCGACTGAAGTTGACCTTGCGGGAGGTGACGATCGGGACGCCGAACAGGGTCACCTTCTCGTAGGCCATCACCGCGGCCTGCTTCTTCTCCCAGTGCGGCTCGCTGTAGCTGCGCTTGACCAGGTGCTCGGCGAGGGGCTCGACCCACTCGGGCTCGATCCGGCCGGCGACCCGGCCCCACAGCCGGGAGGTCTCCACCAGCTCGGCGGCCATCACCCAGCGCGGCGGCTTCCGGAACAGCGCCGAACCGGGGAAGATCGCGAACTTCGCCCCCCGCGCGCCCAGGTACTCGTGCTTCTGCGCGTCCTTGAGCCCGATGTGCGACAGCAGGCCGGGCAGCAGCGACTGGTGCACCTTCGGGGTGTCGATCTCCTCCGGCAGCTCCGCGCCCCCGCGCCGTGGGCCGCCGTCGGGCGCGGCCTGCGCGCTGTCGCGCCGGCCCCGCCGCCCGTCGCCGCCCTCCGAGGTACGGCTGACCTGGCGCAGTTGACTGACGATGTCCTGCCACTCGCGGACCCGAAGGTAGTTGAGGTACTCCGCCTTACACATCCGCCGGAACGCGCTGGAGGACAGTGCGCGCTGCTGCTCCCGCAGATACCGCCACAGGTTCAGGTACGCGACGAAGTCGGACTCGGCGTCGGCGAACCGGGCGTGCGCCTGGTCCGCCTGGGCCTGTTTCTCTGCCGGCCGTTCGCGCGGGTCCTGGATGGAGAGCGCGGCGGCGATCACGACGACTTCGGTGGCGCAGCCGTTGCGTTCCCCTTCGAGCACCATCCGGGCCAGCCGGGGGTCGACCGGAAGCTGCGCCAGCCGCCGGCCCAGCGGGGTGAGCCGCCTCGCCGGGTCGGTCTGGGTGGGGTCGAGCGCGCCCAACTCGTGCAGCAGGTTGACGCCGTCGGCGATGTTGCGCCGGTCGGGCGGGTCGATGAACGGGAACGCGGCGATGTCACCGAGCCCGATCGCGGTCATCTGGAGGATGACCGAGGCGAGGTTGGTGCGCAGGATCTCCGGGTCGGTGAACTCGGGCCGGGCGGCGAAGTCCTGCTCGTCGTAGAGGCGGACGCAGATGCCGTCGGAGGTGCGACCGCAGCGCCCCTTGCGTTGGTTGGCCGACGCCTGGGACACCGGCTCGATGGGCAGCCGCTGCACCTTCAGCCGGCTGGAGTAGCGGGAGATCCGGGCGGTGCCCGGGTCCACCACGTACCTGATGCCGGGAACGGTCAGCGACGTCTCCGCGACGTTGGTGGCCAGCACCACCCGGCGGCCGGGGTGCGGGGCGAAGACCCGGTGCTGTTCGGCGGTGGACAACCGGGCGTACAGCGGGAGGATCTCGGTGCCGAGCAGGGATCGTTTCTTCTGCACCAGCTTGCCCAGCGCCTCGGCGGTGTCCCGGATCTCCCGCTCGCCGCTGAGGAAGACCAGGATGTCGCCGGGCCCCTCGCCGGCCAGTTCCTCGACCGCGTCGCCGATGGCCTGGATCTGGTCGCGGACGTTCTCCTCGTCGTCGGCATCCCCGTCGTCGGCCTCGGTCATCTCGACCAGCGGCCGGTACCGCACCTCCACCGGGTAGGTCCGCCCGGTGACCTCGACCACCGGCGCGGGTTCACCCTCGGCGTCGGCGAAGTGCCGGGCGAACCGGTCGGTCTCGATGGTGGCCGAGGTGATGACCACCTTCAGATCGGGACGTCGGGGCAGAAGCTGTCTCAGGTAACCGAGGATGAAGTCGATGTTGAGGCTGCGCTCGTGCGCCTCGTCGATGATCAGCGTGTCGTACTGGCGCAGCATCCGGTCGGTCTGCAACTCGGCCAGGAGGATGCCGTCGGTCATCAGCTTGACCAGGCTGTTGTCGCCGACCTGGTCGGTGAAGCGGACCTTGTAGCCGACCACGTCGCCCAGCTCGGTGCCGAGTTCCTCGGCGATCCGGTCGGCGACGGTGCGGGCAGCGAGCCGGCGGGGCTGGGTGTGCCCGATCAGCCCGTGCACGCCACGTCCCAACTCCAGGCAGATCTTGGGCAGTTGGGTGGTCTTGCCGGAGCCCGTCTCGCCGGCCACGATCACCACCTGGTGGTCGCGGATGGCGGCGGCGATGTCGTCCTTGCGTTCGCTCACCGGCAGCTGCGCCGGGTAGCTGACCACCGGCACAGCGGCCTGCCGGGCGGTCAGCCGCGCCTCGGCCCGAGCCACCTCGGCGGCGATGTCGGCCAGCGCGCTGTCGCGCCGCTGCGGGTCCTTCAGCTTCCGGACGCCGTCCAGCCGCCGCTGGAGACGGCGCTGGTCGCGGAACATCAGGGAGTCCAGGCGGCGGTGCAGCTCGCGGACAGTGACGGCATCGGTGGGTGCGGCGGGATTCTGCATGTCGTCGCCAAGGATAGGCAGCCCGACGGCGGAGCGCCGCCGGGTTACCGCTGCCGCCCCTGCCGGCGGGGGCCGCCGGCACGGGCAGCTGCCGTCCGGACGGGTCGGGGCGTGTCCATCTGCGGCGAGTGGCGGTACCCCTGTGCTCGGGATGCCGCCGCCTGGTGCGAACGGAGTCGATCTTGCTGGGATCGGCGAGGCTGCGGCGGCGTCGCTGCCGGGGTAGACGGGCCGGCCGGGCTAGAGTGTCCGGCGACAGGACGGGGGCGCGAGATGGACATGCTGGACACGGACCGGGCGTTGGTCCAGGCCGCGACCGCGGTCGCCAAGCTGCGCTGCCGCAGCGACCGGCACACCGTCGCTGCCGCGGCCCGGACGGCCGACGGCCGGGTGTTCACCGGCGTGAACGTCGCTCACTTCACCGGCGGCCCGTGCGCGGAGTTGGTCGTCCTCGGGACGGCCGCGACCCAGGGCGTGGGTGAGCTGGAAGCCATCGTTGCGGTGGGGGACCGCGGGCGGGGGGTGGTCCCGCCGTGCGGACGGTGCCGGCAGGTGCTGCTCGACCTCGTTCCCTCGATCCACGTGATCGTCGGCCCGATGGACGCCCTGCGGCTGGTGCCGGTGGCCGACCTCCTCCCCGAGAGTGGCGTCTGGGACGACCAGCGGCTCGACGCCTCCGCGCTGGTTCGCACCGGGCAGTGGCCGATGCCGACTGTCCCGGCCAGCCGCCCGGCTTCCGAGGACTGAGCCGTCGGTCCCCGGGCTCGGCCCCATGCCGTGCTGAGCGGCCGGCAGCCCGGCGGCGGGTGGCTGCCGACGCCACGGAGACAGTGTCCTCCCCGGACGGGAGGTCACTGTCTCCGGATGCGCGCGTGATCCTGGCCGGGTGCCGGACACCGTCACGGCGTCGGCGGGGTGCCGGCCCGGTGGGTCGGCGGCGTCGGGCTGGTCAGGCGCGGGTGGTGGCGGTGTCGGCGGCAGCGCTGGCGCGGCGGCCGAACAGCAGGTGGTCGACGCTGAGCCGGCCGGCTCCCACGGCGGCCAGCAGCAGGCTCGCCAGGCCCAGGGTGAGGACGAACTCGTAGCCGCCCTGGTCGGCGAAGAGGCCGTTGCTGGCGTGCACGAAGAGCAACGCGCCGGCCATGTTCAGCGCCAGCAGCAGGCCGGCGACGGTGACGCCCGCGCCGACGATCAGCGCCGCGCCGCCGACCAGCTCGACCAGCGTGGCGAACCACGCCGAGAGGGTCGGCAGCGGCACGCCGGCCTGGCCGAAGAAGGCTGCGGTGCCGTCGACGCCGTTGGTGACCAGCTTCTGCCAGCCATGGGCGAAAAAGACGATGCCGATGCCAATCCGGGCGAGCAGGATCGCGACGTCACGGACGGGGATGGGCAGGGTCATGCTGTTCTCCTCGGTCTGGTTGTGCGACGGACCGGCCTGCGGCGCGGAGCACCGGCCGGTGGTGACGGTTGACAGGCGGGCCGAACCGGACGGGTGACGCCGCCCTCGGCCCGGACGCACCGGGCCGGACCGCCCCGCGCCGTCGATGGCCACCATACCGAAGGTTTGTTGAATGCTCAACATTTGAAGTCTCAACCCGAGGTGCGGGCACGATCCGGATGTCCGGTTTCCACCGGGGTCACCCCCCCGAACTCGGGGTGCCGGCCCCGGTCGACCCGCCGCCGGAATAGATTCACCGGCCGCTCACAGGGGAACCGGTCGGCGAGGTGCGGTTTGTCGGGGCGCCCGGACAGGCCGAAGGGGGAGACCCGGTGGCTGCGGGCCGGCGCCGAGATTCAGACGTAGGTGGCGGCCAGGCTGTCTGCGCAGGTGGTGTGTGGGGGTGTGTCCCGCGGCGTGGGGTGCGGCATGGCGGGGTGTCGGGCCGTCGGGATACCGCTGTCTGGCGCGAGTGGTTCGCAAATGCCCGGCGGGCGGCGACCTGGACCTGCACCTGATCGGCGAGGGGGGCGCGCCGGTTGGGTGGAGGGGTGGTGCCCGCCCGGTGGAGCCGGGCGGGCGGCGGCGATGTCTGTCAGGCGGCGGTGGACCAGATGGCACGGAAAGCGGCGGCCTCCCCGGCCAGCCACTGCTCCACCTGCTCGGGCTTGGCGTCGGCGGGCATCCGGTGCGCGGTGCCGCGCCGCACGTCGACCAGGACCGGCTCGGCGTGCGGCAGCACCGCGTCCATGTGTCGGGCCATCAGGTGCAGGGTGGCCAGGGTGGCTTCCCCGCTTGGCGGGGCCTCGTCGAAGTGCAGCCGGACCGCCTCGGCGTGGCCGTCGGCGTATCGGACACCGAAGTGCGGGTTGATCTTGACGGGCAGGTCGCCGAGCATGGCGAGCGCGTCGCGGGTCTGGGCCAGGTCGACGCCGGCCGGGTCGCCGAGGGACTCCAGCCAGGCCATCGCCCCCGGAACCAGCGCCTGGTAGAGCGGGCGCCAGCGAGGCTTGACCAGATCGGCCACCTGCGCCAGGTGGGTGCCACCGGTGTGGAAGGCGACGTCGGCCTTCAGGGCCTTGACGAACTGGCCGTGCGGGTTGAAGCCGGAGCGGCTGGCCCGCTGGCGGCGCAGACCACCGACGAAGGTGGCCTTGGTCGGCCCGGTGCGGTCGACGTACCGGGTGAAGCCGAGGAGGGTGGCATAGGG